>JBEKWY010000072.1:0-23306 GCA_049512575.1 Candidatus Acidiferrum sp. | reverse complement strand
ACCGCCGATTCCGTCATGAACTGGAGGATGATGTGATTCCTTCGCGCGCCCAGCGACCGGCGGAGGCCGATTTCACGGGTTCGCTCGGTGACGCTCGCCAGCATGATGTTCATGATCACGATGCCGCCGACCACCAGAAACACGGCCGTCAACGCCACGGCTACTCCGAACAAATTGCCGGTCAGCTGTTTCCACAGCGCCATGATGGAGTCCGAACCGAGAATGGCGAAGTTGTCTTTGGCGTTGTAGTCCAGGTGCCGGTAGGCACGCATCAGCATCCGAGCTTCGTCCTGCGATGCCGACATCATTTCGGTGTCCTGGGACTGGATGAATATGGCGAGCCAGTCCTGTTGCGTGTGCCATTCCTTGTAATAGGTGACCAGCGGAATCAGCATGTAATTGTCTTGCGACTGCCCGAAGGCGCTGCCGATGGGCGCGGCGACGCCGACAACCTCGTAGGTGTGCGTGCCGGCGCGGATGGTCTTTCCGACCGGGTCGACATTCGGAAAAAACTTCTTGGCTACGTCGGTGCCGATAAAGGCGATGGGAGAGTGGTGGAGGTCATCGGCTTGGGTGATGTAGCGGCCGGAGGCGAGGCCGATGTTGCGGAGCTCGGCATAGTCGGCTGTGGCACCCATCACGCGGGTGTTTTCCAGCAAGGCGTTGCCGGCTCGGATATCTATTGTGACCCAACCGGCGGCAGCCACCCGGCTGGCCAGTTTCATGTTGTCTCGGACCCACTCAAATTCTTCCAGCGTCACCAAAGGGCGCTTTTGTGCCTTCACCCATGCGTCTTCGCTGGTGATGATCCCGAAGCGGTCGATCAGGTAAACATTAGCGCCCAGGTTGGCAACGCGGTCGGCAACGTAGAAGTTCAGCCCGGCGACGACACTCATGACCGTCACGAGGGTGAGGACCGCCAGGATCACGCCCAGTAGGGTGAGGAAGCTCCTCAGTTTGTGCGCGTGCAACGCGTCCAATGCCAGCTTGAAGGTCTCGATGAAGGTGACAAAGTGGCCGCGAATGCCAGTGAGCGCAAGGCGTTTCCGCCCCTCCGCACCGGTGGCGATCGGAGGAACTCTGGTCAGACTCTCAGGGGGAGTTGCGCCCAACCTAATCTCCGTTCCATGTGGGGATCACAAGACGTGTGTTCACATGTAAGTACGCGCAGGGGTGCCAATTCGTTTCGTGAATTACCCGGGTTCTGTCTATTTAGACGCGGGGAATCGCTTTTGTTTTGCCTCAGGCAGCAAGCTGTCGCGGTGTCTGTCTCGTTGGGAAAGGTGCGCCCGACCATGCGCGCGATTGTTTCTTGGGTTTCGTATTGATTCTAAAGGCGGTTAAAGTCGTTTGTTTTGCCACACTCTTGCAAGTGTTGATTTTGAGGGACTTACGGGCATGTTTCTTGCTCACTTTTCCCTGGGCCTTCAGTGAGGAGACAACTGGCGCCGAAGACGAAGGCCATAGCAGAGCGACGAGCCATAACCGCGAGGTGGCGAGGGCGCAACTCGTCGCTCGTCCGTCGCGGCGTAATCCAATGGTTGTTTGGACACGATTGCTTTCGATCCCGGTCGCACGGTGCAACAATCGATGCGGGCACGGAATCTAACTTCCCTACTACACTGGTGGAGATTCCATCGGTCGCGTCCACTATGCGGGCACCCAGGCTGGTTCTTTCTGCACTCTTCTTGTTTGTGGCGACGGGGCGCCTATCCGTGGCAGTCGCGCAAACTCCTCAGACTTCTGCGTCTGAGCCACAGAGCGAGGTCGAAAAACACGCGATGTTGGACCGCGTCATTGCCAACCAGAAGCGAAACGACGAAGCTCTCGATATCTACGAACGCATCGAACGTCGCGAAAGCCACAAGGGGCCGGCAGGAACTTCCCCAGAAATCAAGATCTCGCGGGTCGTGCCCGCGGGAACCGGTGCCGATCACATTCCGGTTGGGCCTGACGGCAAGCCGACCGACGCCGCCGCATATCGCACCGAACTCGAAAAGCTGGAGCGTTCGCTGGCGTGGGCTGCCGAGGACGGCCATGCGCAACGCGAGGCCTATGACAAAATCGCCAGGAAGCAGAAAGACCGGGCGGAGCTGATCGACGCCACGCGGTCCGCGTTCCTATACACGTTTGTAGACCGGGAACCGCGTGGTGACCGCATACTCTCCAAGTACCGCATGGAGCCAAATCCGGCGTACAAGCCCACATCGCGGGCCACGGCCATTTTTGCCAAGGTCCGCGGCTACGCGTGGATTGATGAAGCAGCCAGCCAGCTCGCTCGCGTGGACGTGGAAGTGACCGACGACATTTCGATCGGCGGCTTTCTGGCCAAAGTGTACAAGGGCAGCCACTTCATGCAAGAGCGCTACGAAATGGCTCCCGGGCTGTGGCTACCCTCTTATTCTCAGTACGATTTCGATGGCCGCAGGTTGTTCGTCAGCTTCTCCATTCACGAGCGGACGCTTTACACCCGTTACCACCGCATTGGTCCGCCTAAAGAAGCGCTGGCCACAATCCGTTCGGAATTGGGTCGTGCCGAATTGGGCAAGCCGGGCACCGCAAACGCCGATCCTTAGACCTCGTCTTTTATACTGATTCCAGCAATCCTCAAGACGTGTCTTTCATGGAGTCTTTATGCTCCGTGTGCTCACTCTGGCGGCTCTCTTCGCTTCTCCGGCACTGCTCTGGGCTGCGAATCGCCAGGATCCCGCGGCGGGTCCGGCGCAAGTACAAAATTCCAGCCCCGCAACGGCTTCACAACCTGCACCGGCACCGAAGATCCCAAAGCCAAAACCCAAGAAAGTGTGGACCGACGATAATCTGGGTGAGATCCGCGGCACGATTTCCGTCGTGGGCAACCCGCAGAATGCTTACAAAGGCCAGGCGGCGCAATCAAATCGGGCCAAGCCGGCTGCCGGCAAATCGCCCGACGCTGTTGATCCCAAGACCCTGGCTGCGGCTCGCGAGAAACTACAAAAACTACAATCCGATCTGGCCATTGTGGATCAGCAACTTTCCGCGCTGAAAGGCTTCAGCAAAGGGGAGCAGAGCGGTTCGAACGGCATGCAGGCCAACACCTGGCAATACGACTCGTCATCCGTCGAAGAACAGATACGGCGTATCGAGGACAAGAAAACGAAGCTCCAGGGCACCATCGACGATTTGCTGGACGCGGCTCGGGCGGCCGGGATCGAACCAGGGCAGCTTCGCTGAGTTTGCCCAGCGCGGCAACGTCACTCCAGCGTCACCTCCTGCCTACTTCGCAACGCAAGAATTCGCGTGCGTTGAACCTTCCGGAATTGCCGTGCAAGATTGTGGAATCCTGGGGACCACTACCAATGCGATTCCTGTTCGCCAAAAAAGTGAAGGAGTGTCCGCAATGCGAGAGCTCTCGCGTGCGGCGATCCTATCGAAGAGGTTTCCTGGAGCGCTTTTTGTACCGCATCCTGTTTGTCTGGCCTTATCGCTGTGAAGCGTGTGATGTGAGATTCCTGGGCTTCCGGCGCCAGTATGCACCGGTTCGGATGGTCGCACCTGAACGCCGGTGAGGAGCCCGCTAGTTCGCTGCTATGGCGTCACTGCGCTGAAATAGACAAGCACTCGTCCAGGCAGTAAGATTTTCGAAGCCCGAGCGGTGCGGGCGCGCATGGGCCGCGGCACTCATACCCTTCCAATCGCCATCAGGATTCTGGTTCTCGCTACGTGCCTGGTTCTTTGCTTTGTGCCTCTACGCGCAAGCCGGCACGCCCAGCATGCCGCCGCCCTCGATTTGTCTGGGAGCCCGGTTGATCCCCTGAACGCATCGCCCGGCAAGGTCGTAGTTCTTATCTTCGTGCGAACGGATTGCCCCATTTCGAACCGCTACGCGCCGACGATCCAGCAGCTCAGCACGCAGCACGACGGTAAAGTCGCGTTTTGGCTGGTCTATCCCGCCAAAAAGGAATCGGCGGAGATGATCCGCAAGCACGAAAGGGAATTCGGCTATCAACTCCCGGCCCTGCGCGATCTGCAACATAGTTTGGTCAAGCAGAGCCTAGTTCAAATTACGCCGGAAGCCGCGGTCTTCGACGCCGGTCACCGGCTCGTTTACCACGGCCGCATCGACAATCTTTACGAGGATTTCGGGCGCGCCCGCACGATGGCTACGACTCACGAACTCGGCGACGCAATACAGGCCGCACTCAACGGTAAAATGCCGGCGGCGGACAGCGTTCCCGCCGTTGGGTGCTACATTTCGGATCTCGAATGACGCGCGGGTGGCAGGGCATTGCTGTAATCCTTATGCTCTTGATTTGCGTCAGTGCCGCGGCGCGCCACTTGGCGACAGGCCGGCGAGGGAGCGTAACGTCCACCTCCGCTTCCTCCGACGAGCCACGAAATGCAAATCCGCCGCAGGTAACTTTCACTCGCGACATCGCTCCGATTCTCTTTCAGTCTTGCGCGCCGTGCCACCGGCCCGGCGAAGCGGCGCCTTTCTCGCTACTTTCCTACGACGACGCCAAGAGCCACGCCCATCAGATCACCGCAGTCACGGAGAGACGGATTATGCCTCCCTGGCTGCCTGAGCCCGACGATCCGAAGTTTGCCGACGATCTCCGGCTCACCGCTGAGCAGATCGCTTTGTTGAAGGAATGGGTGGAGCAAGGGACGACAGAAGGCCCACCGTCCGATCTGCCGGCCAAGCCGCAATTCGTCGAAGGCTGGCAGCTTGGCAAGCCGGACGTCATCGTCAAAGCGACCAAGCCGTTCGAACTGCCAGCTGGGGGGTCGGATACTTATTGGAACTTCGTCTTTCGATCTCCGGTGGATCGTGCCCGCTGGCTCAAAGCCATCGAAATCCGTCCTGGCAACAAACGGCTTGTCCATCACGCCAACGTGCTTGTCGATCGCGGCCAAACGGCTCGGCTTGAGGAGAAACAACCGGGCTCGGGTTTCGGAGGCATGGAGCTGACCATCGAATCGGAAGTCTTCGACCCAGATAGTCACTTCCTGTTCTGGAAGCCGGGCTCCGCTCCTTACGTGGAACCCGACGGCATGGCCATTCACCTCGACAAAAACACCGACCTCGTCCTCAACACGCACTTGCAGCCGTCGGGCAAGCCGGAATTATTGCAACCGAGCCTCGGCCTCTATTTTACGGATAAGCCCGCTACGCTTCATCCGATCCTTGTTCAGATGGAAAACGACCGGCAGCTGGATATTCCGCCGGGCGAAACAAATTTTCTGGTCAGCGACGATTTCACTTTGCCCGTGGATGTCCAACTCCTCGCCATTTACCCGCACGCGCACTATCTCGGCAAAGATCTGCAAGCGGTGGCGACGCTGCCCGACGGGACGAAACAAACTCTGATTCACATTGCGCGATGGGATCTGAACTGGCAGGCCGTGTACCGCTACGCCTCGCCGATGCCTTTGCCAAAAGGGACGACGATTTCCATGCGCTTCACGTACGACAATTCGGCGGACAATATCCGCAATCCGAACCATCCGCCGCAACGCGTCGTGGCCGGTAATCGCGCCAGCGACGAGATGGCTCACCTGTGGCTGCAGGTCCTGCCGAAAGATTCGGCGAGTGCCACCGTCGATCCGCGCGCTTTGATTGAGGAAGCGATGGCCCGCCACAATCTCGAAAAAAATCCCAACGACTTCGAAGCCCATTACAATCTCGCCGCACTCCTGCAGGTTCGGGGCGAACTTGCCGAGTCTGCCGCGCACTTTGCGCAAGCGGTCCGCATCCGACCCGAAGACGCCACCGCCAATAACGCGCTCGGCGCGGCCCTGCTGGCCGCCGGCCGCCCGGGCGATTCCGTTCCTTATCTGGCCGCCGCCCTTAAGGCGCGCCCAAACTATTTTGACGCGCACTACAACCTGGGAAACGCGCTGGCCTCGCAAGGCGACTTCGCGGGCGCGCTCGTTCACTTCCGTGCTGCCGTGCACCTGAATCCCGAGGATGCCAATGCCGAAGCAAATCTCGGCAGCGCGCTTGCCGAAACAGGAAATCTCAAAGAAGCGCGCCTCCACTACGAGCGCGCCCTCAAATTGAATCCGAATCACGAACTTGCCCGCGAAAACCTCCAGCAGCTCGATCAAGGCAAGACCAGCGATGCTCCAAACTGAGTGCGCGTCCCAGAAATGGAACAGCGCAATGGAAAAGCACCTTGGAAATCGCAAATTGAGACCGGCTTCAGCTAGCTGGGGTAACCTTCCGGAAAATCTTGAATGATTTCTAATCGCTCCTCATTCGTTGTTACCTGTTCGCTCTCCAGAGTACGCCGTCGCATGGGAACATTTGTCGATGCGGTCCGTACCAGATCTTGTCTTTGTAGTCTTTCTCGTAAGGCGCGTTCAGAAAATCGCAGAAAGTTGCACTGAGCCTCAAACCGTGAGCGGGCTGCAACGTCCTTGATGTAGCAGAGAATTTTGGAGAAGAGGGGTTAAACAGATCGAGCCGCTTCTGGTTTGGCCGCCGGAGCGACGCCGATCTCGAGTAGACACGCGTACCCTCGCGGGCGTGCGTTTCTCATTTAACCCCGCCTCATTCTAGAGGGCTCCGATTTCGAATTGCAACCGTGAACGCGGGCCAAGGCGTTCACCCAAGGAGATCGGAGCCATGAGACTCAAGACGAACGCGACTGTGCGACGGACGATGTATCTCGCACTCGGGGGCATGCTGTTCTGTCCTAGTTCCAGCGTGCATGCCCAAGGCATGGCGTCCCGAGCACCTGCAGGTATTCGCTCCGCGAACGAACTCTCCGGAAGCAATCCGTTCGATTCGATCGCACTCATCTCATCAAAGCCGGCTAACGTTCCCCGCACAACACCGCTGGCGGAGACTGTATCCGTCAAGGAGCTCCGCGTTCCCGCCCCCGCCGTCAAGGAATTTCAACGTTCGCTGAAGGCCATTCGCTCAGGCGATTTCCAATCTGCCGCCGAACACTTGCGGAAGGCCATTCAGATCGACCCCGATTTCGTGCAAGCCCACGACAACCTCGGCCTGAGCTACGTTCAGTTGAGTCAATATGAAAACGCCGTGTCGGAGTTCCAGCAGGCAATCGCTCTGGACACGAATGTCCAGGAGTCGCACCGCAACCTAGGTCTCGGCCTGTTCCTACAGCGGCGTTACCCGGAAGCCGAGCTTGCCACGCGCCAGGCGCTGCAGCTCAACCCACGGAGTAACTATGCGCGATACACGCTGGGCCGGATTTTGGCCGCCGAGGGCAGCGGTTCCGCCGAAGCCGAACAACTGCTGCGTCAGTCCATCGCGGATTTCCCGGATGCAAGACTACCCCTGGCTCAGGTGATGCTGAACAAGGGTGCCACCGAGGAAGCCGTTGCCGAACTTCGTACCTACCTGAAGTCCCCCGACGCCAACCCGGCCAAAAAACAAGCTCTCCAGTGCCGGTTGGCGCAAATGACTGGGAGCGACGTAAACGCTGCCTGCGGCACGCGCTAAGCCGATGGGCGGCGCCTGGATGAGAAATGAGATCATCTGCAAGCTTCTTGATGCTACGCTAAGTCTTGTACTTACAGTAACTTAAGAGACTCCTGACCGATGTTCGCCCGGAGCTTGTGGAAAACCCCGGCCCCCTCTAGACATGCTCAAATACCCCCATTAGACTAAGACCTCCGAAATCAAACTCCCAAATGAATTAGAAGGCAGGCCAATGAAACATCTAGTTCCGATTCCGCGCGAGCTGACCGGGAACCTGAAACGCCAGAACGAAACAGGCATGGGCTACCACGTCGTCTCCGTGACCCTCAAGAGCGGCAAGTGTTTTGATCAGGTCGTCACCAGCGAAGGGTGCGTCATCCACGTCCGCGGGCACAAGGAAGTGCCTTTTGCTCCTGATGATGTGGCTGCGGTAGCCGTGAATCACAAGCTTTGGAACTTTCGGGAAGAGATCTAGATCGCCTCGCTCGACCGAATGATGCGGCCGGAACCCGCCGGCGGCACCGTTCGTTTTTGCCCTCGTTTTCAGTTTTCATCCCCATCCTTTCTCGAACAGAACCTCCGGATCTCGTGGAGAATCGGGCAGCCTCGGTGCTAACGTTCACGCTGCGGCAGGACCTCTGCCTCGAAGACGTCTCGTACCATTCACAGTCCGCTCACATCCCACTGACGCCTCGTTAACGAGCCTAGGCTCACCATACCTGTCCTCAGCCCGGGCCACGAAGCCCAATTGACCTTAAGTCGACGAGGAGGACTTATGTCCAAGCAAGCAGCAGAACATCATCACAAAGCAGCAGAACATCACGAACACGCGGCTCGGCACCATCGCGAAGCCGCGGCGCACCACGAAGCGGGCGACCATCACCAGGCGGCCCACCACGCGCACACGGCGCAGGGCCACACGCACCATGCCACGCATCACTCCGAGGAAGCTGCCAAGCTGCACGTCGAGCATCACGGGCACAAAGTGAAAGCAGCCGGCCAGTAGTTGTTAGCGGGCAGGCGAACTCCGGAGCTTGGCCCGGCGGCCTGAGGGGAAAGCCGTCTCGGAGCTGGCGCGGATTCGGGCGGGAAATAGAATGCAGGCAGCCGGGAACGAGTACATCCGGAAGATGTAGCTGATTCCGGCCACTCGTTCCTGGTTTACCTGGTCGATTGCCGCGCGCTTGCTGCGTCCTCGCTCAGTTTCCCGCAGCGATCGTCGTCCATGGATAAGCCTTCATGTCCCGGAGTTCAGGCTTCTCCCAATCCAGCTCCGGATGCTGCTGCAAATGCTTGGCCGCGATGAAGTCCATTCCGCAGGCGTGTCCTGCGGCGGCCACGAATTGCATCTTCGCGGCCATCGAGGAATCGGTTGCCTTATTTTGCGCCGCTCCGGCGGTTCCGTAGGCCGGCTGCCATGCCCCCGCTCCCGATCCGCGCGATGACAGCTCGAAGTGTCCGCAGAGGGTCCGCTCGCTGGGTTCCGTTTTCCCTGTAACGCTGTCGACATGGTCGGCCAAGAACTTCTCCGCCATCGGCACGTCGATCTTTCCCTTGTTCTCGGCCATCAATTGTTCCCAACGACGATGCCGCGCGTTGGGGCTGTTTCCCCCGTCGGCCACCGCGAAGTCCGTCTCTTCCGCCGCCAATTTCGGATTGATAGGAAAGTTCGAGCCCACGAAATAACCGTCGGTCTTGCGGTCCAGCGTCACATTCTTCAATCCCAGTTCAAGGCTGGCGATTTCGTTCTTCTTGGTGTCCGCGATCAGCCAGTCGTTCGCGTATCCACCGTTGTTCCCCTCTTCGAAAATTCTCGCCACGTCGTCAATCGACGCGGAATACTGCATGGCCTTACGGGCGCGCACGAATTCCGGCACGCCGCTGGTATCGAAGCCGTGGAAGCCCGAAATCGTCGTTTCTGTGATCACGATGCCCGCCGCATTCAATCCAAAATCGTCGCCGCTGTGAATCACTCCCGCCAGCCCGTCCATCAGGAAGTGGTAGCCATGCGCGGGCGCAACATCGAACGCAATCGTCCAGCGCGACCCGTCCAGATAATTCGTCCAGTTGTTGTGCGCGATCACAACGTGTCCATCCCTCGTGTAACTCCCAACGGCGACAAACGCGCTGCAATGTTCGGGAGCCGTCACCGTCGGCAGCGACGCGATCTTATGCGCTTTGTCATACTCGCCCACGTAGTAGCTCCACTCTTGTGACGCATTTATGGTCACGACGTCCCAGACATCCAGCTTGACGCCATGCGCGTTCAATCCATCCGCAATTCCTTGCATTTCTTCGCGATATTCCTGTTCCACATTGGGCCACATCACGCTTTTTGCCGCGTCGCGAAAAAAATTCCAGTCCTTGCCGTTGTCGTGCGTCAGTTCCAACGCCAACACCTTCTGCGTATCTTGAATCTCCGGCGCCAGCAAGTATCCGTGCTGGTACCCAATCTCCGAGGGTGTTCCTTCCAGGTGCACAAAGGTCCAGCCATTGACGGCCGGTCGCCGGACCGCGCCCTTCAGGCGCTCGTCGGCCTTCGGGGTTTTTGAGGCCGCCACGGTCGCCGCCAAAATCGCCCCGCAGATCAAGAATATCGCCGCCGCTCGCCGCATCGTTCCTCCCGAGGTGTCGCCAAGGTCGCCAAGCGCCCGCGGACCAAACGACACCCCGACAGTGAACCTATCCCGGCGCGAATTCCCTGTCAAACTTGAGCATCTGGATAGGGTTGAACTTGGCGGAGGTAGATTATCTTGGGGAAAGTTGCTCGACGGGCGGAAAGGACTCCGGCGTCGTAAAGGATCGATCCGGGGGCTTCACGCCGGTTAGCAGCGCCTGATGCATGATGGCGACCGCGCGCCCGGCGGTAGGCGGAATCACCACCGTCGCAGCCAGCGAGCCGGTGCGCACCCAGGTTTGACCGGTCTTGGGCACGCCGTCACAGCCGACGAAAGGAAGTCGCAGCCAGCGGTCCCGCTCAGAGAGATTGTCCAGTCCCGCGAACGCTTTCCTGGCGCCCATAGCCATCACGTCATTTTGCGCTCCCACCGCACTGATGGTCGTCTTCTGCGAGGTGTTCAATCGCAGCCAGGATTCCACGCTGCGCTGCGCGCTTTCCTCCGTCCACTGGCCCCTCAGCGTGATCACCGGAACGCTGGGAGGGAGAGTCATCTGCATTCCGGTGGTGCGATCCTTGGCGGCGACATTTTCCGACGGTCCCTGAATGTGCAAAATTCCTCCGCCATTGCGCACCAGCGTTGCTAATTGCAGCCCTTGAATGCGGCCTATTTCCTTCTGATCCGCGCTAATCGAGAAAATCGGCAGCTTGTGAGCAGACTTCCGAAGTTCCGGCAGATAGTCCGCCTCGCGGTTCAGAAGCACCCAGGGAATCCCGGCTTGTACCGCCGCGCGCGCCACTTGCGGCAGACATGGCCCCCCGACGGGCTCGCAAATGATGGCATCCGGGCGCATGGCGGGGTCCGCCTGAATGATTTTGAGGAGCTGGGTGCCCTGTGTGATGGCGTCATTGTCGGCAAAAATGACCTGCACATCGCAGCCGAGACTCGGTCCCGCTTGCTGCGCGGAGGCCGCCTGTTCCAGCTGGTAATCGTTTTCTCGGGTCATCAACGAAACCAGCAAACGCAGCTTCTTCATCTGCAAACCCTCTACAACAGTATTTGTCGACCTTTCGGTGACAATACGCCCAGAAGGTTGACGCTGGGGTGAAACGTTTCACCTCTGTGTCATGTTACAAAACAACGGTCCGCTTAGGTCACATAATCGCTAAGTACATTCGAGCTGGGCCACCAGGGGCCGTGCGAGACGCGGTACCGGCCGCAGGCCATGCGAAAGACTTTAGTAGATTGTCTACTTGTCGTATGGTAGAGTGCCTACCCATGAGTCGCAGACAGAAAACCCCGCGCCTGGAAATCATGCAAGGTACTCTGGACCTGATCATTCTCCGCACGCTGCGGTGGGGGCCGATGCACGGCCACGGCATCGCGAAATTCATTCAGCAGACCTCCGGGGACGCTCTCAAAATCGAGCATGGCTCGCTCTATCCCGCCCTCCAGCGGCTTTTGCAGGAGGGGTGGGTCGTGGCCGAATGGGGCACGTCCAGCAATAACCGGCGCGCCAGGTTTTATCGTTTGACGCCGACGGGCCGTAAGCAACTTTCCACCGAGCATTCCAAATGGGATCGCTTCAACCAGGCGATTGCCCGGATTCTGCGTCCGACTCCTTCAGAGGACGCCTGACCTGGTAGCGGTGAAAGAGGAATGGGGCATCACCTTGAGCTTGACACGAAGCTTCGCAAAATTCAGCGGCATCTTTCGCCGGAAAGAAATCGTCCGTGATCTGGATGATGAAATCCGAACGCACATCGCCATGGAAGTAGACGAGAACCTGGAGGACGGCATGGAACTCGACGAAGCTCGCCACGCGGCGCAACGGCGCTTTGGCAACGTTGCACTCACTCAGGAAGACAGCCGCGGCGTCTGGTTTTTTCGATGGCTTGATGATTTTGCCAAGGACCTTCGTTTCGCGGTTCGCATGCTGATCAAGAATCGCGGCTTCAGTGCGGTCGCAATCATTTCATTGGCGCTCGGCTTCGGGCTCAACACGACGATCTTTACCGTCGTCAATGCGGTGCTGTTGAATCCGCTGCCGGTGCGCGATGTCTCGCGGCTCGTTGAACTCGACACCGTCGATACCAAGACAAGAGTTACGCAGTTGAACTTTGCGAAGCTCGGAATGTCCTTCCCGAATTTTGAGGACTATCGCCGGCAAAACGAGGTTTTAACCGATGTGGTCGCCTGGCTCACCCTTCCCATCACCTGGAGCGGCGGAGCCGAACCCCGGCGGCTGCAAGGATCGCTGGTCAGCGCGAATTACTTCGACGTCCTCGGGCTCACACCGGCCGCAGGCCGATTTTTCCTCCCGGATGAAGACACCAAGCCAAACAGCAATACCGTCGCGGTGATCAGCTACGGTTTGTGGGTCAACAAGTTCGGCTCCGATCCTGCGGTCGTCGGACGCAGCATGATTCTCAACGCGACGCCCTACACCATCATCGGCATTGCGCCACGGGGATTCAAAGGCGCCGTTTCGATCGGCAGCACCGAGCACGTCTGGATTCCGACCAGCATGGAAGCGCAAGTACTCGCCGGTTTCTTCGCCGAATTTTTTCACGACCGCCGCTTGCTTTCCATGACCACGTTCGGCCGGCTCAAACCGGGCATCGACATAAAACAAGCCGAAGCTTCGCTCAAGACCATCGCGTCTCGGCTGGAAAGCGAATATCCAAAAGACAACGCCGGCCGCAGCGTAGTGTTGACGCCACTGGCTGATACTGTAGTGGGAGCGAACAATCAGGATCAGTTCGCGCTCGCCGGGGCCACGATGCTCGTGGCTGTCGGGCTCGTTCTCCTCATTGCCTGCGCGAATCTTGCGAATCTGCTTCTCGCACAGGCTGCCCGCCGCGAAAAAGAAATGACCGTGCGCGCCGCGCTGGGAGCCGGGCGCGGACGTCTTCTTCGCCAGTTGTTGACCGAGAGCACGTTGCTCTCCCTCGCCGGCGGCGTCGTCGGCCTGGTGCTCGCCTACTGGGGGCGCGGCCTGCTTTGGTCTTATCGCCCTTCGTTCATCAAGCAAGACGATGTCAATCTCGCGCTGGACTCGCATGTGCTGCTGTTCACGCTGGGAATCGCGCTGCTCACCGGAGCTCTTTTCGGCGCCGCCCCGGCGTTCAAGGCATCCGCTCCCGATCTTGCCGACGCTCTTAAGGCCGGTGGCCGAGGCAACTCCGTGGGCTGGCGCAGCAATCCGGTGCGCAGCCTGCTGGTCGTGGTCGAAACCGCGCTCGCACTTGTCGCTCTGGTCGGTGCCGGCCTGTTTATTCGCAGCCAGCAAAACGCCCAAAGGATCGATCCCGGGTTTGAGTCCGAGAAACTTTTTGTGATGGCCGTCGATTTGGGCGCTCTTCATTACACCGAAGGCCAGGCGCAGCAGTTTTATCGCAGCGTCGTGGAGCGCGCCAATTCTGCTCCCGGAGTCCAGAAAGCTACGGTCGCCGAGAATCTTCCCATGGGTGGAGGATTTTCCCGCACCGTATTCCCGGAAGGTCAGGACGAAGCTTCCGGCTATCGAGGCACTTTGACCTTGACCGATTCCATCGAGCCAAATTACTTCGACACCCTTCGCATTCCTATCCTCGAGGGGCGTGCATTCACCGACAACGACCGGAAGGACAGGCAGCTCGTTGCGGTCGTCAGCCAAGCGATGGCCAAACACTTCTGGCCCAACGAAAGCGCGGTCGGCAAGCGTTTCCATTTCTTTGGCGACACTGTCCTGCGCGAGATTGTGGGCGTGTCGGGCAACACGGTCGTGAACCAGATCGGCGATCCGCCGCAGCCGGTCGCCTACTTGCCGATGGCGCAGGAATATTCGACCTTCGCAACGGTGCAAGTGCGCACCACGGGCGAGCCGGAGGCCGCCATCGGCACGGTACGCAGCGTCGTTCAATCGCTGGATACCAACCTGGCGATCACCGACGTGCAGACCATTCGCGAGATCATGAACCAGGCGCTGTGGGCGCCGCGCATGGGCGCCGCTCTGCTGGCTCTGTTCGGCGGCTTGGCGCTGGTGCTTGCGGCCGTCGGAGTTTACGGCGTGCTGTCGTATTCGGTGAACCAGCAGCGCCACGAAATCGGAATTCGCCGCGCGCTCGGTGCGCAAGAGGGCGACGTGATGCGCTTGGTTGCCGGCCAGGGGATGCTTCTCGCGGTAGCTGGATTGGTGCTTGGCTTATTGCTTTCCGGTCTCTTCGCGCGCTTGCTCGCCAGCTTGTTGTTCGGCGTCAGCGCCATGGATCCGTGGACTTTTCTGGGCGTCACAACGATTCTGCTCGTTGTCGCGCTGATAGCCTGCTACATCCCAGCCCGCCGCGCCGTGCAAGTCGATCCGCTGGTCGCGCTGCGCTACGACTGAAATCCACGGAGCAGGAAGGCTGCCGTAGGCGCCGGGCTTAAGCTCGGCGAATTCAGTCGCGAACTTTTCGGCAGCGATTTACGCGCCCGCGGGTGTGGCGTGGGCCGTGCTGCATCTAGGCCGGCTCTACCAATCATTCGGCGATGTGAAGCTTGTAATCCCGCCCTCGGGTCTCCCACTCGATGCGCACCAGCCAATCGAAGTGCATGCCCTCGGTCTTGAGCCAGGCCTCCAGCACTTCGCGCGATGCGGCCTGGAATTCGACAAACATTTTGCCCTCGAGCATGTTGACCTGCACGCGCTCGGCGTGCGCGGTGCCGCCGCACATCATGCGCTCCGCCAGGTTTTCCGCTCCCTGCCGCGTAAGGCAAGCCAGCGTATGTTGCGTCAGATAGCGAGGCATCGGCACTCCCAAGTGAGAATTGCATCTCCATTATTCCACACGTCGCGGAGACTGTCGTTTCAGGGGCGTTCGCTCGCACCGAGGACAGCTCAATTCGCGAAGGCGATCACTTGGTAGGCCTTTGTGATGTTCGCGGTGACGCTTTGCGGGAAGGCCGGGTCGAACTTTTCGGCGTATTTCGGGACTAGCACCTTTGCTACTTGCTTCTGGGCCTCCTCCAGACTGTCGCCACGAGCGTAGGCTTGGCCGGTTTCATCGAGCAAGTCGCGAAAGTATTGTTTCCAGAGCTCGAACTTTTCTTTGCCGTGCATGACGTCGCCGTGTCCGCCCAGCACCTGTTCAAAATCGAGCTTCTCGGCATTATCGAGAGTCGTGATCCACTCGAATGGATAACTGTCGCCCATGAAAGGCGTCCAGCCATGGAGCGCGTCGCCGGTCACCAGCACTTTTTCCTTGGGGAGGTACACGAAGACGTCGCCGTTGGTGTGCGCGTTGCCGAGCCAGAACAATTCGACGCTGCGCGATTTGCGGTGGAGGATCAGGCTATGGTCGAAGGTCAGCGTCGGCAAGACCACCTGCATGCTCTTGAGCTCCGCGAGGTAGTCTTCGGCCTGCGACAAATTGCTCTGTAGTTCTTCCTTTTGTTTCGCATCGGACGCTTTGGCCAAGTCCGCTTTCAGTTTTTCGATCTCCCCGGGCATGGTCGTGATTTCGTGCTTCACGCGCGGGATGCCGCGCTGCTCGATGTTCAACCGCGTGGCTTCAGAGGAGATAATTTCCACGCCGGCAGGCCAGGAACTCGGATATGCCTGGTTGCCCTGATAGTGATCCCAATGAAAGTGCGTGTTCACCACGTAGCGGACGGGCTTGTCGGTGAGCTTTTTGATTTGCTCGATGAGAGCGCGCGCAGCCGATGGTTTGGAGTGCGTGTCCACGACCAGCACGCTGTCGTCGAACAAAATAATCGCAGCATTGCAATTCACCTTGTACTGAGGCTTTGCGATCGCGGCGTAAACGCCGTCGGCAATCGGCTTGATGTCGAACAGATCGTCGGCAGCAGAGCTGTAAACAGCCGAAAGCAGTAGGAGGGCAGCCAGGCACACCGCGCGTTTCATAGAGTTCCCCTTGCCGGAAAGTCGGGAAGTTCGCGGGCGCAGGCTACTACACAGGATGCGGGGCGTAAAGGGCTGAAGCAGCGCGGGCGGACCCGGCGGCAAACGCAAGGCCCTCACGCTCTTCGACCTGCGTCACAACAGATTCTTGCGTCGATACAAAGCCAGGCCCGCCGTCGTCAACTTCGCCAGTTCGCGGAACGAAGCGGGATCCGGCCCGCTGAAGTTGAAGCACGACAATCCTTGCATGCGCTTCTTGAGTTCCGGCGACACTTTCTTGCGTAGCGATTCATCCCAATATAGCGGCATGAGATGGAAGCTCACATACGCTTTGCCGGAGATCACCGCGCCAAAGAAAAGCGGCTTGCCTTTGTAGGTGGGCGATTTCGTCTCCAGATAAAAGCGGCTCCGTGTGTCCGTGTTGACTTTCAGGTGCTTTACATGAGGCGCGAAAATTCTTTTCAAACCAAAAAATGCCGCTGCAAAACTGTCGGCGCGATCCAATGCTTCCGCGGCCCCCGCGCGAGAGGTATTTTTCTGTTTCAAGACCACTCTCCTTCGGCAACTCTACAAAAACTGACTTCTGTTTCGGGCACAACAACTCTTGCGTGTGAGTATACGGCTTGCGGCGGGCCTGAGGAAACAATGATGCCGGGAGAGCGCGTTTTGCGTTACGCGGCAGAATTTGCCCACTGCATCTTCGATTCTTGCGCACGGCAAATGGTTTCGGGCCCCCGCCGCTAAGGCCTGACTCTTTCTCATACTAGATATTCCGCCAGAACCGCGCGAATCGAACCCGGCGGCAAGGGCCCCAAACGTTGCCAGGTGATCATGCGGGACTGAGGAACACATTGGTGACGCGATGTTGGCACCTTAGCAAAGTTTAACGGGATGACCGCTTTCGCGACAAACCGTCCCATAAACGGTCGATCTAACAACGAGTATCCCTCCGGTCAACTTCACTTATCTCCTTATGTTTGTTACACATAAATAGAATGCCAGCGTGGCGATTCGCCTGCGATTTAGCTGCTCGCCATGAGCGCTGCACCCATCACATTTTGTTCAGAATTCGGGGGGCTGGAAGGTTGCGCCCGGCGGGGCCTGTTGCTGCGAGCGCGCGCAGGTGATCGCGAAGCCTTCGTGGAAATGGTATCTCCCCATGTGGAAACGATGACTCGTCGGGCGCGGCGTCTCACCGGCAATGCCGCAGACGCGGAGGATGTTAGCCAGGAAGCGTTGCTAAAAGCATGGTCGCGGCTGGAGCAATTCTCCGGCAATCAGGACGAGAACGCGGATGATTTTCGCGCATGGCTGGCTCGCATCGCCGGAAATACGTCGATCGATGTGTTGCGCCAGCGGCGCGACGGCAAGATACTGTCTTTGGAGCAACCCCACGGCTCGTCCGAGGAGACCCTCGGCAGCGGTATTGCCGCGCACGGCGACAATCCCGAAGAGCGCTGCGCACGCCGCGAAATGGGACGTATGCTGGCTGACGCCATCCTGCAGTTGCCCGCAGAGTTGCGGCAAGCTTGCTTGTTGCGCGACGTGATGCACTTTTCGTCGCAGGAAGTCGCCGACCGGCTCGGAATTTCGGTCGTTGCGGTGCGGCTACGATTGTTCCGTGCGCGGCGCCGCCTTCGCGAAAAATTGGAAGAGGCGCTGCGGCCCAAAGTCCGGCGCGCTGACCGAGTTCCGGCTGCCCAGGAGCGCCGTCGCGCCATCGAGAAAGGCCGCACAGGATTTCTTCCGCTTAGTGCAGGCTTCGCGTCGGGCGATTGAATAAACTGTCTCCGCGAAATACTAAGCTGTGCTCCTTCATTGCCCCGAACATAGTTCTGGTCCTTACGCGATCATCCTCGCTATAGAGGTGCCGTTCATCCCGGATACACCGGAAAGGATAGCCAGCCGGAGTTCCGTATTGACAGGCACAGTACGAGGTGCTAAAAACCGCCAGACATGCCCTCTGGTGGTGAGTCTCTTACCACGCTGCGGCGCGCATCACGCGAGTGAAGCACCAAGCCTGCCTGGCAGGGCAGGCTGCAGGCCGTCGAGGGTTTTTGCCTGCATCACCCTACCACCCCGGGAGGCGAGAACTTCGTTTTCGCCTCCTTTATTGATTCCACGGCACTTGGCTTGACGTCCCGTCTGCAAGACGTAATTCCTTGAGGGCCTGCGCGGCCCGT
This sequence comes from Candidatus Acidiferrum sp., assembly GCA_049512575.1. Lineage (GTDB taxonomy): Bacteria > Acidobacteriota > Terriglobia > Acidiferrales > UBA7541 > Acidiferrum. The sequence goes on along the minus strand of JBEKWY010000072.1, from coordinate 5,189 downwards.
CGGCTATGATAAGAGCCTGCTCATTTTCCCTGGAGGCTCCCCTCTCATGCTCGTGCAACCCGGCAAACCCGCACTGCTGTCGCTGAACCGTGTCACGGTCATGCGCGGCGATCGGGCCGCCCTCGAAGACGTGTCCTTGCAAATTGAGGCGGGCGAGCATATCTGCATCCTGGGCCCCAACGGCTGCGGAAAATCGACACTGATCAAAACGATCACGCGCGAGTGCTATCCCATGGCGAACCATGGCTCGTCGATTTCTATTCTCGGCCGCGAGCGTTGGAACATCTTTGAGTTGAGGTCGCTGCTTGGCATTGTCTCGCCGGACCTTCTGACTTCGTGCACCACCGACGCTACCGGGCGGGATGTTGTGCTGTCGGGATTTTTTAGCAGCACGCGCATTTTTCCGCACCATTCGCCAATGCCGGAATTATTGGCGCGCAGCGTCGCCGCGCTGGAACGGCTGGGAATTGCGCACCTGGCCGGTCGCTCCGTGGCTCACATGTCCTCGGGGGAAGCCAAGCGCACGCTGATCGCCCGCGCGCTGGTTCACGAGCCGCAGGCGCTGCTGTTCGACGAGCCCAGCAACGCCCTGGACATCGCCGCGCAGGTACAGCTTCGCGAAACGATGCGAGATCTCGCGCAATCAGGCCTCGGAATCCTGCTGGTGACCCATCATGTGGCGGAAATCATTCCGGAGATCGAGCGCGTGGTGCTGTTGCGCGATGGCCATATCGTCGGCGACGGCCCGAAAGAAGAACTTCTGACGGCCGCGCGCCTCAGCGACCTTTTCGGTGTGCGCGTGCAGATCGGCCGCCAGGACGGCTATTTTCACCTGTATTGATCAACTGGCTGACAGAACGCTGGGCCACCTCCCGTCAGCTCCCCCCTGCAGAGTCGCAATCCGGGATTGCGACTCTGACTATCCGACGAGCCCCGGTTACTGTCCTAATGACCGGTAACTTGTAGTTGGCCCGGTAAAGTCGCGACGCGCGACCTCAAGCCCCAAATCGCATAGGCTTTGTCAGACGTACTGCGCGTCCACGAATGAACCCAACCCATCGCCATTTGCTGCGCATCTGGTTTGTCCTTGGTCTAATGCTTTTCCCGGGCCCGCTGGGTGCGCCCCACGCCCGGGCAGACGCCTTTCCGGCCCCACAAACGCAAGACGACGATGCGAGTGGCACGCATGAAAAGCCTTTTGTCGATCTCATGCTTGAGGTGGAATGCAACCACTGCACGAGAGTCTTCTTCGGGTACCCGTCGGTTCTCCGTCAAAAATACAACTTCAAACAGGTGCTTTCGCGTGTTCTCGGGTGTCCCCTGGAAGACGTAAACCTGTCGCCGTCAGCGAATGACCAATCCGAAACCCTGAGTGCGCGATGCACCCTTCCTTTGCGGCGGTCTCAACTTGTGGAGACCGGAAACATTGACCTTCAGCCGTTCAAGGAGATTCAGAAGGTCGAGCCCAATATTCCTTTCGCGATCACCCTGTTCATCACGCGGGAAGACTTCTTGCGTTGCGACCCCGAGCCCGACCACCTGCTTCGCACTTCAAAAAACGCTACATGCTCATATTCGCTGAACGCCGCTGGTGCTTCGCCGGCCAGTCTTCGTCCGGAATTCGGCTACGACGGCGCGCAAGTGTTGCGCTTGAGCGGTATATTAGGATTTCTGCTCTGCGTGCCGATTGGGCTGACGTTCTGGTTCCGGCGGCGGGCGGTGACCACCCCGGACGAGGCGAGGCCTGCCGTGTCGTTTGCCTACCGCCGATTTGTCACCTGGACCGCGCTCCTTGGCGTGCTCGTCTGGTGGGCGGCCGCCGATCTGCTCAAAGCCGCCGACTTCGTTTCATTTCTATTCCCCGCCTGGCAGCAAAGCGATGCGGCGGCCATCTTTCCGTGGGTGTTGTTGTGGATCCCCCCGGTGGTGGTGTATTTCCTGTGCCTCGCGCTCTCCTTACCGATGCAGGCGCTACGCGGCACCATCCACACGCAGAGACAAGTCTTGAACCAATCCTTCTGGGCGGTAGGCCGATTCGTGTTTCCTGTTTCGTTGCTCTGCCTTGGCGCAATGGAGATGTTCCACTCCACGCGTCTTGGTGTGCTGCTCGTCGCCGCTGGCGTCGTTGCCGGCAGGATCGCCAATCGTAAGATCGTTCGCGCGTATGGCATCGAACTCCATGCCCTGACTTCGGGCGAACTGCGCGACCGCGCCTTCGCCTTGGCCCAACAGGCCGGCACAACCGTGCGTCAATTGTATGTCCTCCCGGCGGAGCGCCTCCGTATGGCAAACGCCTTTGCCCACTCCGCCCAGAACATTTTTCTGACCGACTACCTAGTCAGCAATTTGAGCAAAGCAGAAGTGGACGCCGTGGTCGGCCACGAAATCGCGCATCTCCAGAACAAACACCTGGGACGCCGGATGACCGTAATTTTCGTCGCCATTCTCGTCTTCGCCTTCAGCGCCGCTTTCTTGGAGTACTGGCTTCCTGCCGGGCTCCCAAACGGGCCCATCTTTTACGCCATCTTATTGCTCATATATTTCTTCCTATCGCGCCGCAACGAATTTGCTGCCGACGCCGGGTCGGTAAAGCTGACGGGGAACGCGGAAGCGATGATCACCGCGCTGGCCAGGATCACACGTCTAAATACTGTCCCCCTGCAATGGAGCAAGCTTGACGAAAAGCTGCTGACCCACCCTTCGACCATGCGGCGAATCCGCCGCATGGCCAACGCCGCGGGTATTTCCGAAGGACGCGTTGCGGAACTGCTCAGCCAGTCCGTTATGCCGCCGGTAGAAACTTACCCTATCCCGGCTACCGCGTTGCCCACGGGCAAATTGTTCTCCACGCAGTACAAGAGACAGCTGTCGCAGAAGATCGCTTGGACAATAATTCTCACTACTTCCTTCGTCCCCGCCATCGTCGCGTTCTTCGCCTATTGGGCGCACCTGGAAGGTGGGATTTGCTGGCTCGTCTATACGCTCGGAGTCTTTCTTACCGTCGGCGCCAATTTGTTGTTGTTCAACTTTCTGCCCATGCTCGGCGTGGGGAAGCTGGAACACACGTTTCGCGAAAAACTTCGCGTGGAGCGCGCCTCTGCGGCTGGCCGCGAGGGCATCTTCGTGAGCCTGGCCCCGGATTCCGGACCGCGCGTCTACGAGGCGAACTGGAGCTGGGATCTCGGATTTCTTTCCATCACTGACGAGCACTTCTCCTACTTCGGAGAGGAAGCGCGTTTCGTCCTACGGCGGGACGAAATCACTTCTTTTTCGATCGGCCCCGGGCCCGTCGGCTGGTTTCGAACACCGTCGTTGTACGTGTCATGGGCCGATTCGGCCGGCCGCCAGGGCACTTTTAACCTGCGTCCGTTGAGTGTGCGCTCCATGCGCGACATGGCCAGGAAGACAATTCTCCTCGCCCGCGATCTGGAAAGCTGGCACCAGGGTTGCCTCTCTCCGGCCTCGGCCAATCCGATTTTCGCCGCTGGGAACGCTGTTGAGGAAAGACTGGGCCTTCCGGCCTTCGGCCAGGTTACCGGCATGTCGCCGCAATCTCTCGTCCGCGGCCAGTCTCTGGCCTACGATTTTCTCATGAACACATTGCTGGCGACTGGCGTAATTCTTCTTTTTGGACTCGGATTTCCACTTTTCGATGATCTTAGCCGATCCTCGGACCCGGCAGATTTGAATCCTGCCCTCGGAGGACTCTACGTCCTCCTGGTCGTCTGGCTGGTTCGCTTCATGACCTTGCTGCCTTACTGGCGAGCCCGCGAGGGCAGTTCCTCCTCGGGCTCAATCGCGTGTGCCCCAGCGACATCGAAAGTCAATTCCGGTATTTGAGTAGCCTTACGTGATCCATGCCTAGCTGGTTGATCGAAACCGCAAAAAAACTGCCCGCCCTGATCGCGGACCCCGTCCCTCGGCGCCCTTTTTAAGCGTCCGCGCGAAGAATTCGCGTTCTTGCCGAAAACCATCGTCGCAAAATATTGGGTGAACGCTCCAAACCTGCCGACTTCAAGGAGAGGGAGAAACGGCGAGAACCAAACCGGGGGAGAAGAACTCTACTTACTTGCCTTCGGTCTTCACTTCAGGGCGTCGAGGGGGAGCGACGCGAGCTTCAGGGTGTTTCGGCGTCCAGTCTTCGGGGGGAAACGCCACCCGCCAGAACGTCGGATGCGGTGTTGAGAACTCAAGACCGATTTCCGCTTTGCCCGAACGTACCGGGCCCAGAAACGCTACGTGACACTCGTGCTCTTCTTGCGTTTTCTTGTGCTGCAATTGGACTTTGCTGCCGCTCGTGAGCCGCGACTCCAACAAAACCAGCGCCCCGTGGGCGTTAATCGCCAAGGTTTCGGTCTCTTCCTCGATTGTTTTCCCCTGCGCATCGGTGCCGCGAATGCGCACGGCGACCTGCATCAGCACTCGCTGACTCCGGCGTCGCGCCCCTGTACTTACGCTCGTATTCGTGCTTTGAGCCATTCCAACCTCACTGGCTCAACTATACCCCGGCGGGCGGCAATGTCGAGCGACTCGGGTACAAGCGTATCCAAATATGATAACGGTGGTGTCTCGTGGACCTAGGCTTGGCCGCGCTGGTCCATCGGTACGTAGTGCCGCGTATCGTGGCCGAGGTAGATCTGGCGTGGCCGGGCGATTTTCTGCTCCGGATCGAGTAGCATCTCCTCCCACTGCGCGATCCAGCCCGACGTGCGCGGGATGGCGAACAAGACGGGGAACATAGTCGCGGGGAATCCCATCGACTGGTAGATCAGTCCGGTGTAGAAATCCACATTGGGATACAACTTGCGCTTCACGAAGTAATCATCTTCCAGGGCGATGCGCTCGCATTCCAGTGCGATCTCCAGCAAAGGATTTTTCCCCATCAGATCGAACACTTCGTAGGCGACCTTCTTGATGATCCGCGCGCGAGGATCGTAATTCTTGTAAACGCGGTGACCGAACCCCATGAGCTTGGTTTCGCCCGCTTTTACCCGCTTGATAAACTCCGGAACCTTCTGCACCGACCCGATTTCCATCAGCATCCGTACCACTTCTTCGTTGGCGCCCCCATGCAACGGGCCGTAAAGCGCGGCAATCGCCGCGGCGGTGGCGGAATAAGGATCGACGTGCGAGCTGCCGACTCCCCGAATCGTGTTCGCCGAACAGTTCTGCTCGTGGTCCGCGTGCAG
>JBEKWY010000071.1:0-24918 GCA_049512575.1 Candidatus Acidiferrum sp. | reverse complement strand
GATTTTCTCCCTATACAACGGGGCGGCGGGAGCTTCGCGAGCGCAGAATATTTTGCCGAATGGAGGCTGCGGCACGTTCGTGCTGCCGGGAGGAGCGCCTTGCGCGTTGCAGTTTCAAGCGATCCCTGGAAATTTTACCGGCGAATGGCTGCTTTCGTGGCGCATCGACCAAATCATCAGCCAGAAAGATCAACTCTTCCTGCACGTTTTCACCGATCACGGCGTGCAGGCGACGACGACGGACGTAATCAATCAAGTGTTCGACGCCACCAGCCCACAACCGGAGTGGCAAGGCCAGGTGAACGAAACTCATGCCTTCAGCGGCCGCGCGGTAAACCAGTTTATCGCTGCATTCCAGTGGTCCGGGATTCTGTTCGGGCCTGCGAGTCCCAGCGCTACGCTGGCGGTATTTCCCACGGAACTGAAATTTTCCGGCGGGAGCTTCAACACGCTAGGGCAGAGCCAGGCCGATCCGGTCGGGCGGCACATCACGCAGTATCAAATCGTCGACGATTTCTCCATCCGGTACGGAAAGCACACACTGAAAGTCGGCGAGGATTTCCTGCGGGACGATCTGAACGTGTTTTTCTACGGCAACAACACCGCGGGAGTGGCTACAACTTCGCTGGAGAATTTCTACAACGGAAACGTGACGAATTTCAACAAATCGTTTCCAAACGCCCTGAATCAACCGTTCGCCGCATACGACCTGGGATTCTACGTAGGCGATGACTGGGCCGTGACCCCGACCCTGAAGCTGACCATCGCGCTGCGCTTCGACAGGGAATCGAATATTACGTGCAGGACCGATTGCTTTGCGCGCTTGAGCGCTCCGTTTGAATCGAGTTCGCACGATCCCGACATTCCTTACAATCAGGCCATCCAGACGGGCCAATCGCAGGCGCTCTACGACACAACGGGATTGGCCTTCGAGCCGCGTTTCGGATTTGCATGGTCGCCCTTCGGCAGCGCGAAAACGGTGGTGCGTGGCGGAATCGGAAATTTCCGCGACTTTTTCCCGCAGCAAATACTCCAGGGATTCGCGCTCAACACCCCGAACGTGAACACCTTTACGGTGCCGGGAGGGCCGCTGTCTCCAGCCGCCGCAAACAATGTGTTCAGCAACGCCGCCAATTACAATGCCGCGTTCATCAGTGGCTTCTCGCAGGGCGCAACGCTCGCGGACCTGGTTGCCACAGACACCGGTTTTTCGCCGCCGGCGTACTACGGAGCGCAGAACAAGACGGTGAACCCGACGTATCTGGAGTGGAATTTGGAAGTCGAACACTCTTTGGACCGCAACACGTCGGTGAGCGCGAATTATGTGGGAAACCACGGTATCCACGAGGTGTTCGTCAACAACAGCCTGAACGCGTACAGTTCTACTCCGTTCGCGGGTTTGCCGGCTACGGCTCTCGACCCGCGGTTTTCGACGGTCACCGAGCTGCAAACCGACGGGACATCCAATTACAACGGCTTGGTCTTGTCCGCCCGACACAATTTCAGCCACGGATTTCAAGCGATGGCTACCTACACCCACAGCCACGCGCTCGATGACGTGTCCGACAACGGATTCACCGCTTGGGGATATGGCACCGCGCCAAGTCTCCAGTACCCGCAGAATCCGGCCGATCCTCACGCCAACTACGGCAACAACGACGCGGATGTGCGGCACGCGTTCAGCGCAAGCTACGTCTGGACACCCGCGTTCGATTCCTGGATCGCTCGCGGGCCAAGGCGGCTGTGGTCGGGATGGTCGGTCTCCGGCACCTTCTTCTATCGGACCGGCTTACCGTTCACGGTGGTCGACGACGCGACAACCGCGGCTCTCGGCGGCCAGAATTACGGAGGGACGGTGTTTGCAAATTACCTGGGCGGGGCGCAGCCGAGTTGCAGCAGTCCGAGCAGCGCGTGCCTGATTGCTTCCGATTTCTCGAGCGCCGCGACGGGGTTTGGGCAGCAGCAGAGAAATCAATTCCGAGGACCGGGTTACTTCAACACCGATCTGAGCATTCTGAAGAGCACCAAGGTCAAGCTGTGGGCGGAAGGACAGGAATTTGTGGTGGGTGCAGGTTTCTATAACGTCCTGAATCACCCGAATTTCGATCAGCCGGTAGCGGACATTTCGAATCCGCAGTTCGGTCAGATCATTAGTACGGTATCGGCTCCAACAAGCGTTCTCGGTTCTGGCCTGGGAGGCGACTCATCTCCCCGGCAGATTCAATTGACCGCGAAGTTTATCTTCTAGCAGAACACTTTGCTCGCGAGCTTGGTCCGGATTGGGCGCCTCTCACGAGGCGCTCTTTTCCGGGACGGCGACGCTCTTGCGATTGTGGTCCTACTGAAAGAGAAAAGGAATGGTGTACGGCTATGAGGGTTTGGAAAGTTGCGTCATGGATGGGCGTCGTGTTGCTGGCGAGCGGAGTTGGTGTTGGGGCAGATACGCACGTTGATTGGGACACCGCTGCGAAAAGTTGGTGGGCGCACGTGCAGTATCTCGCTGACGACAAGCTCGAAGGCCGGCACACCGGGAGTCCCGGATTCAAACTCGCCGCAGCGTACGTGGAAGGCCAATTTCGCGAGGGCGGCCTGAAGCCGGCCGGCACCACAGGGTTCCAGCAAGAAGTCGCGTTCAACGTCGTGAAACTCGATAACGCAGCTTCGAGCTGGGAAGTGGAGCGCAACGGTCAGAGCACCACGGTCCAACTGGGCACGGAAGCCGTGATCCGCGCCACCGGAGTTTCGAGTGGCGCCGTGGACGGCGAGGCGGTCTTCGTCGGCTATGGTTTTGCCGCACCCGAAAAAGCCTTCGACGAATTCGCCGGCTTGGATTTGCGCGGCAAGATCGCGGTGGCGATTGGCGGAAGACCCGTGGCGGTCCCCGGGCCCATCAGCGCGTACTACCAGTCGGAAGCGGAAAGATGGGCGGCACTGCGGAAAAGGGGCGCGATTGGTCTGGTGACCATCGCCAACCCGAAAATTTCGCTGCCTTGGGAGCGCGCGGTTGCCAGCCAACCTCGCGAACTAATATCCCTCGCCGACCCGGCGCTCGATGAATTCCCCGGGCTGAAGTTCAGGGGCACGATCAACGCAGCACATGCCGACAAATTTCTCGACGGTTCGGGTCACACCATCGCGGAACTATTGGCGCTAGCCGACGCGGGGCAGGCATTGCCGAAGTTTCCCTTGGGCGCGACGTGCCGTGCACGAGTCAGTGTCCAGAAGCTGCCGCAGATCACCTCGCCAAATATCATCGGCGTATTACCCGGCAGCGACCCCCAGCTGAGCCATGAGTACGTGGTGCTGTCCGCGCACCTCGATCACCTCGGCGTGGGGCAGCCGATCAACAATGACAGCATTTATAACGGTGCGATGGACAACGCTGCGGGGGTGGCCTCGCTCATCGAGATCGCCAAAACGCTCTCGGCCGGAGGCGTAAAACCAAAGCGCTCGGTGCTTTTCCTCGCGTGGACCGGAGAAGAAGAAGGAATGCTGGGCTCGCAGTATTTCGTGGCGCATTCCACAGTGCCGCTGAGCAGCATCGTAGCCGCGATCAACATGGATATGTACCTGCCGCTGTTCCCACTGCGCTATCTGGAGGTGCAGGGTTTGGGCGAATCGACGTTGGGAAACGACATTCGGGCGGTGGCGCAGCGGAACGACATCGAGGTGCAATTCGACAAACAGCCGCCAGAGAACCGCTTCATTCGCAGCGATCAGGCTAGTTTTGTAAGGCGGGGCATTCCGGGCCTGGCGTTCAAGTTCGGCTGGCTTCCCGATTCGGCCGAGCAAAAGATTTTCAATGATTGGATTCACACGCGATACCACTCGCCGTCCGACGACCTCAATCAGCCGGTGGATAAAGAGGCCGCAGCTCAGTTCACTCAACTCATCGCCCAGTTGGCGTTGCGGGTGGCGGACGCGCCTGCTCGGCCGTCTTGGTATGAGGAGAGTTTCTATCGTCACTTGGCCGGCGGCGCGGAGTCGGGAACGTCCGGCAGCCACTAGCTGCTCTGGCTAGTTTTGGCACAACGTCTTCTTACTCCAACCTCCTTACGACTCGCCTACAATTTCACGCTATCCGTCGGGAGTGACGGGTTCCCACCAGCGCTCTTGTGCCATCCGCTGTATGCAGGCAAAATTCTCAATGGCGGCGTTCGAGCAAGAGATGCTCGGCAGTTAGGCCTTTCGAGTTCTTGCCTTCCGGGCTGGTTCAGCACGGACCACTTAGCCGACGACGTGACGTGACCCACAATCGTCTTGCGAAAGGAATCTGATGGGCTCTCAGCAAGGAAAACAGATGGACGATCTTCAACTCGAGACCCATTTTTCGTTTGGCGAGAATTGGTCGCAATACGCCGAAAAGATCAACGAGGCAAGGATTGAGGAAGCGGAGAAATCGTTGCAACGGTTGGTGGGACGCGAGGCGATCGAGGGGCGAACGTTTCTCGACATCGGATGCGGATCGGGCCTGTTTTCGCTTGCCGCGATGCGACTCGGGTGCCGACAGCTCCTGGCCGTCGACCTGGACCCGAAGAGCGTGGAAACAGCCCGGCGGGTGCTGTCCGCTCATGCGCCTAGCGCAAATTGGGAGTGCCGGAACATCAGCGTGTTCGATCTCGATCCCGCCACACTGGGAACGTTCGACGTGGTGTACTCCTGGGGAGTGCTTCATCACACGGGTGCGATGTACGACGCGATTGCGAAAGCATCGAAGATGGTTGCCCCCGACGGAATGTTGACCCTGGCGCTGTACAGCAAGACGCCATTCTGCGGATTGTGGCGCGTGGAGAAGCGGATTTACTCGCGCTCTCCAAAATGGGTGCAGAAGATGATCGAGATCGTGTACATCGAAGTGGTGCGCTTGCGCCTGGCGCTGAAGGGCGAGAGCCTGAAGAAGAGGCGCGAGGAATACTGGAAAAAGCGCGGAATGGACATGTACCACGACACTCGCGACTGGCTGGGCGGCTACCCATACGAATCTATTTCACCGACCGAAGCGATGAACTACATGAAGAAATTGGGATTCAGGCCGGTGCGCCCCTTCGTCGAATATCCCTGCATCGGATTGCTGGGAACGGGTTGCGACGAATATTCATTCGTACGAGATAAATGAAATAGTCTTCCGCGCAGGCGCTCACGGTTTGCGGGTGATCGAACGGATCAGCGCTTGTTCGGTTCTGTCCGCGACGTGTGCGACAGTGAAGTTGTCCAGAATGCGTTGCCGGGCTCGCGGATTTAAGCTGTAGCCGGCATCGAGCGCCTGTCGCAACCCCGCTGCGAGCGCCTCGACGTCGTTCGAGGGCACCACAATGCCGGTGTCGCCCACAACGCTGCGGCAATCCCCAACATCGGTCACCACGCAGTGGCGGCCACAGGCCATCGCCTCTCCGATCACATTGGGAAAACCCTCGGTAAGGGAGGATGAGCAGAACACATCGAACGCGTTATACATAGCGGTCACGTCGGGATGCGCTTGAACCCACCGTACCTTGCTTTCGATGCCTAACGTCCGCGACAACTCTTGCAGTTCCTTCAAATAGGACGAATCACCGTGGCCACAGCAGACAAAGCGCACCTCGGGGCGCTCGGCAGCAATGGCCGCCCCTGCTTTCAGGAACAAGGTGTGGTTCTTGAGCGGGATGAAACGCGCCACATAGCCTACGACCCTCTCGGAATCGCGGAAGCCCCACTCGGCACGAACGCGCTGGCCCAGCGCGGCGTCGGGATGGAACAAGGTGGTGTCGATTCCGTTGGGGATGTAGACCATCTTGGCGCGAGGTATGCCTTGGGAGACGGCGTACTCGAGTCCCGCGAGGGAATTCACCACGATGCAATCGGGAAATCGAGACAAGAGCGTTCGAAGCCGCTCCTCTATCTTGGCAACCAAAGTGAGCGGGAAAAGCCTGGCGCTCCGCACAGACCAAAAGAGCTTCACGTTTCGATTAAGCATCCAGGCGAACGTGGCAAAGACATTCTGCGTGTGCATCCAGCCGTGGAGAACCGCAGGTCGCTCTTGCCGAACGAAACGCACCAAGGTCAGGTAGAAGTGCAGCAGATCCCAGCGGGAACGTTTGCCCAAAGAGATCAAACGAACGCGCTGAGAGTCGAGCTTCTTCGAGAGAGCGCCGCCAGGATAGTACGAGGCAATGACCACCTCGTGTCCGCGATTGGCCAGCTCGTTCGCCAACGTTACGAGTTGGCGCTCCGCTCCGCCGATATTCAATTGTCGAGCCAGGAACAGAATCTTCACCGGCGGTCCTCGAGTATTAGTACTTCGATTCTACTTGGGAGCTTGGGGAAGTAAACCATCATGAGGTGTGCTTCGAAGGAATGCTGAGCCTTTTTCGTTTCCACGGGAATCCGCAACAAAATCGGGGTTGTCGCAGGATCCGCCCCGAGCTAGAAGCTAGGGATGCATCCCCCAACCGATCAAAACTATCCGGGTTGACCGAACGACGCTATCCTTAACTGAATCAATGAGTTAAGAGTATGGCAAAACCGGGAGAACTAAGAGAGGCTGGACATATAAGCTTAACTCTTGTATGTTTTCTCGACGCTCTAATGAGTTAACGTCCCCGTAACTTTGGGCCCCGCCCTTCAGTCTATTAGTCCGTAGTGGTAGGGAACCTGGAACGCAATAGTAAGGAATAAGAGTCGCGCATCGGTGCGCCCCCATACAAGGGCACACATTGCCGTCTGGAGTACGAATGGCGATCGGCCTCATTCGAGATGCAGCAGCCGAGGAATTGCTGAGCGATCCACACTTCCTGTCTCAATGGATGCAGTTGTATCGCACTTGTCCGTGGGCCAGTCCCTGCCAGAGCCCGGGTTTCGTGACCGCGTGGCACGAGGCGTATAGAGACCGCTACAGCCCATTTATCGTCAGTGAGTATTCCCAGGCCGGAGATTTGATCGGGCTCATTTCTCTGGCGACCGACAAAAGCTCCGGACAGTTGACGGTCGCGGGCGCTCGCCAAGCCGAATACAAAACCTGGTTGGCTTTGCCATCGAACGGTAGCTCCTTTATTGAAGCGGCGTTAGCGGAGCTGGCAAGCAAAACGGATGTTAGCGCCCTTTCCTTCCGATATCTCCCGCCCGGAACGCCCACAGATTGGATCGCGCGATGTGGAAAAAGATCCGGGCGATGCCAATTACAGCGGCATCCGCGCCCGATTATACCCGTGGGCGATACCGCCGCCGTGACGGAATACTTGCAAAAGAAAAAGAGCGGGAAAAGTGTCCGAAACAGTTTCAACCGGCTCAAGCGAATCGGGAATTTAACGCTGGAGGAGATTCGCGACGCGGAACAACTGCAACCTATCTTCGATCAACTGATTACTTTTTACGATATCCGGCAGGGGGGAGCGCACGGAAAATTCGCTTTCCAACAGGATTTGGCGAAGAAGCCCTTTCATCTGGCCCTTTTGAAGACACCCGGGTTGTTGCACGTCACCGTTCTGAGGGCCGGTCGGGAAATCTTGTCGGCGCAGTTTGGAATAAGCGACGGCAAGGTCTTTTCCGGGGCAATGCCGATCATCTCTCCTTTCCATGCGGCTCATTCCCCTATGCAAGTGCATGTATTGATGCTGGTGGAAAAACTTCATCAGGACGGTTATTCCATGTTTGATCTGACCGCGTCCATGGATCCGTTCAAAGAGAGATTCGTGGCGAGCTATGACTCTGTTTGCTCACTTACGGTTTACTTCCGGCACCACATCCGGCATCAGGTCGTACAGGCGAGCCAGGCGATAGCCAGACGCTCCCTGCGGTCGCTCCGGATTGAACCACACGCGGCGCTCGAACAATTGCAGAGCTTCACTCGCGTGCCCATCAAGACCTGGCCCTCCGTTCTCGCTAGAAACTCATTCGCGCTATTGAAGAAGCCTTTGGCTGAAAAGAAATTCAAAATCTACGCGCTTGAGGCAAAGCAGGTGCCTCCGCTCGACGGCGAGCAGAAGATGTCCAGAGATCATTTGGCCGACCTGCTGGCGTTCCAGCCGACCGAAGCTTGGCTCACGCGCCAGCGTTTCATTGCCGCCGCCTTGAGAAGGATCGAAGCCGGGGACCATTTCTACACGCGCGTCGAGAATGGCCGGTTGCTGCACATCAGCTGGCTCATTGAAGACCAAAAATCCAACATCTTTCCGGAAACCGGCCAAGAGTTCGCATTTCCTCCTGGAGCGGCAGTTTTGTTCGGTTCATACACCGATCCGAAGTGGCGGCGTCACCATCTATGGTGGTCAGCGCTGCAGCAGATGCTGCATGATCTCGTGCAAAATCCGAGGGTAAGCCATATCTTCACCGCAGTGCCGGCGGCCAACCAACCTGCACGTCACGTGATCGAGAGGGTTGGGTTCGTGGGCGTGCCGTAGTCTGCCTCCCGGCAAAGCTTCCGTTTACGAATCATCCCTTTGATCGCGATCTCCGCTCGCCGTTATAGAATATTCGCAAAGCCGCACATTTGGCGTCCGGCAGAGGAGACGCGCACCATCTATGGCCCGACGACCGCTGATTGTCCGCGTAATTCAGCCCACCTGGACGCTATTTAATGAACTTGCGCTGAACATACGCACGACGCCCCCACAATCATCGCCAACGGAATCCGCAGAACCTGCCGTTACGCAGTCGGACCCTCGTCCTCGACACGACGACAGCGCCCGTTATGAAGTTCCAGACTATTTCTACATGCGCAAGGTCCTGCAGGTTCTGAGCCCGGGTCCGAAAGACGTGGTTTTCGATTTGGGTTGCGGCCTGGGCCGATTCCTTTGTTTGGCGGCGAGAAGAAAGGTTCGCAAGTGTGTGGGCATCGAACTCCGGGCGCAACTCTGCGAAGCCGCGCAGGAAAATGCCCGCTGCCTGCGTGGCCGACACGCGCCAATTGAAATACGATGCGAGGATGCAGCAACGGCGGACATGTCTGGCGGCACGATCTATTACATGTACAATCCCTTCGGCCCCACGACGATGCGAGACGTTCTGGCAAACATGCGCGCTTCGCTTTCCACGAATCCGCGAACGATCAAGATCGCTTATTACAATTCAATTCACGAAGAACTCTTCGCAGCGAGCCGATGGCTCGAAAAATACCACGCGTTCCGGGTGAAGTCGGGCATGCCGGTGACCTTCTGGCGAAGCCAACCCGGCGTTCAATAGGAGGAAGCAAGCCCGTTGGAATCGCGTCGTTGCGGCGCGGGTGCACACGCCAGGTGTTGCCCGAGCAGCACGCTGGCATCTATTTGACGCCCACTCGGAACCGCACTAAGCTGCGACGGGTAATCGCAAAATGCCGAAGCATCTCCCTCCCCGCTATTCCGAAATTGGCTGCCGCATTCCCAAGGAATATTTCTGGACGATTGGGTGGGGAGAGAGCGATGTCGGCATCGAGACCGGATCATACGACGCCGCTCTACACATGGCCGGCATCGAGAACTACAACGTGATGCTGTACACCTCCGTGCTGCCACCTGAGACGATCGAGCTTCCGCATTTGCCGGATATCCATCATGGCTCCGTTCTCGAGGGAATCATGGCGATTCAACATACCGATAAGCCAGGAACGCGGATCACCGCTGGCGTACTCTTGGCCAAGGTCTATCGCAATTCCGATGGTTTCTACCTGGGAGGTTTTGCGTGCGAGTACGCCGGCAGTGGGTCGCTCGAAGAAGCGGAAGCCAATCTTCGGGAAGCGATGCAACAGCTGTTTGCGCGACGCTATCAAACAAGGTTTTACAGGCTCGAGTTCGGAAAACTGGTCGTTCGGACCTACACACCGCAAAAGTCTTTTGGGACGATCCTTGTCGGCATCGGCTTCGCTAGTTACCTGGTGCCGGTACTACAACCGGAGGTGGAAGTAACTCCTTCTCACAAGGACAAGTCGCACGTGAAATATTTGACCACCTGACTAGGGCCACTGTTGACTGGCATCCATTCCCTACCCGCAGGAATCCTTTCCTTTGCCCTTATTTGTGCCTAAACTAGAGTTAGCGAAGGCGGGAACGAGTCCGTCTAACGGCCTGAGATCGCCCGAGACCCTTAGGATTGGAATAAGGATATGGTCGGCGGCGGCCCCTGCTAGCCTGAAGGCACCGAAAATACGCTAGGTCGTGCAGGTTCAGCACCCTACGGGGCGAAACATTTCCTGCCCTCGGACCGTATGTAAGGTATCGGACGACGGACAGGACAAGACAGTCTGAAGCCCCGCGCGAGTGATTTGGCCGCGGCAATCCAAGAGGAACCCCATGAAGACGTGGCAGAAGGTCGGAATCGGCGTCGGCGCCGCGGCGGTGCTGGGCGGAATTGTGCTCTTTAGCGTGAACCAGGCCAACAAGGGTGTCGTCACAGTGCAAACCGCCAAAGTTGCCCCGCAAGAGAGTTTGGTCTCTCAGGTGACCGCCTCGGGAGAGATCAAGCCTACGACCTATACCAACGTGACTGCCCAAGGGTTTGGCCGCATTACCTCGATCGTCGTCAAGGAAGGCGACCACATCAAGAAAGGTGAAGTCCTGTTGACGCAGGAGAACATCCAGGCGAACGCGGACGTACAAGCGCAAGCGGCCTCCATCAACTCGGCCGAATCGGGTGTGCAAGCTTCCGAAGCGAGCTACAAATCCGCTCAGTCCGATCTGCTCCAGGCGCAGGCCAACCTCGAAAAAGCCAAACTCGACTGGAATCGCGGCCAGCAACTCTACGAAGATGGCCTGATTCCCAAGCAGGACTACGAGCAACGCAAAACGACCTACGACGCCCAGTTCGCGGCCGTGGATTCCGCTCGGTCGCACGTGCTCTCGTCGAAAGCCAGTCTCGACCAGATGCGCTCACAGGTCAGCCAGGGCCGCGCCGTCCTCGTACACACGGAAGACATCTTGCGCAAGACCACGTACACGTCCCCCATCAACGGAATCGTGAGCTACTTGCCCGAGCGCGTCGGCGACTACGTCGTTCCCGGCATTCAGAATTCGAATGGCAGCTTCCTGATGACGCTGTCGGACATGTCCATCGTCACTTCCGAAGTGAAAGTCGACGAGACCGACATCGTCAACGTCAGAATCGGTCAGGACGCCGATGTCACCATCGACGCCATCCCCGGAAAGACCTTCAAGGGCAGGGTCACCGAAATTGGCTCTCAGGCGGTGTTGCGCACTTCCGGTCTCGCGACCACGCAATCGACCACCAGCAACCAGGAAGCCAAGGATTTCAAGGTGGTAGTGACGCTGGCCGAACCGCCGGAAAATCTGCGCCCCGGCCTTTCCACCACGGCCAAAATCAGAACCGCGGAAAAGAAAGATGTCCTGGCCATTCCCATTCAAGCGCTCGCGGTGCGTACCCGCAAGGATCTCGAAGAAGCCGCCAAGAACGCGAAGTCGAGTTCCGGCGTGACCCTCGCCGCGCCTCCTCCGCCCGCGCCCGGCGATCCGAAGAAAGACGAAATTCAGGGCGTATTCGTCGTCAACGGCAAAAAGGCGATCTTTCGCCCAGTGGAAACCGGTATCTCTGGTGTCACCGACATTGAAGTCACCAAGGGTCTTCAGAAAGGTGATGAAATCGTCGTCGGAAGCTACAAAGCTCTCCGCACCCTGAAGCCCGAATCCAGCGTCAAGGTCGACAACACCGCACCGAAAAAGACCGAAGATCAGAACAATTAACGCGAAAGCCGAGAGTAGCGTGGAGACCGCATGCCCCTGGAGACAACGTCCGCCGAATCGTACCGCGAAGATCTGGTCAGCGCGGGCGTCGTAATCAAGACCGAAGATCTCGCCAAGGTGTACGAGATGGGCGCCGAGCAGGTGCGCGCCCTGAACGGCGTTGACCTCGAGATTCGCAAAGGCGAGTACGTCGCGATCATGGGCCCCTCAGGTTCTGGGAAGTCCACGCTGATGAACCTGATCGGCTGCCTCGACTCCCCCAGCTCCGGAAGATACTGGCTCGCCGGCCGCCTCGTCAGCGATCTCGACGACGACGAGCTCGCCTACATTCGAAACAAAGAGATCGGCTTCGTCTTTCAAACCTTCAACCTGCTTCCACGCGCGACCGCGCTCCACAACGTCGAGCTACCGCTCATCTACAACGGAACGCCCTCCGAAGAGCGCCTTGAACGCGCAAAAAAGGCCCTCGAAAAAGTTGATTTGTCCGAGCGCATGAACCATAAGCCCAATGAACTGTCCGGCGGACAACGCCAGCGCGTAGCCGTAGCCCGGGCGCTGGTGAATTCCCCTTCCATCGTGCTGGCAGACGAGCCCACCGGAAACCTCGACTCCAAAACGGGCGATGAAATCATGGCCCTTTTTGCCAATCTCCATTCCCAGGGCAACACCATCATTCTGGTCACGCACGAACACGATATCGCCCAGCACGCCCACCGCATCATCCACATCCGCGACGGCAAAATCGCCTCCGACCAAGCCGTCAAGAAGTAAGCACCAATTCGGCTCTTTTACTCGCGTCGCCGCGCGCTACGCTACGGTCTGCGGAAAATAGTCATCGAAAAAACGTTACGAGGAAGGCCTTCTCTTTAGGAGGTCGGAGCTTCAGCTCCGACATAAGGCCGAGATCGGAAGGGCTTTAGCCCCTGAAGCTATCTCCTCGGCGTTTTCTGTGGGACAGCGAGTTAGCATCGGAAAGGCGGGCCCCAATGCCAGCAGAAACGCTCCTGCACTCAAATCAGGCCGCTAACGACGCCCTCGCTGTCGCGGTAGAAAGATCGCGCCGCTATATCCAAGGCGTTGCCGATCGCCGTGTCTCACCCGGCGAAAAAGAAGTCGCTGCTCTCTCTCAATTTCGCGAGCTATTTCCAGAACGCTCGACCGATCCCGCCGAAGTCGTCGCCATGCTCGACAAGATCGGCTCGCCGGCGACTGTAGCTTCCACGGGAAATCGCTACTTCGGTTTCGTCATCGGCGGAACGCTTCCCGCCGCGATGGCCGCAAGCTGGCTGGCCAGCGCCTGGGATCAGAACGTAGCGCTGCGCGTGATGTCGCCGGTCGCCGCGGAATTGGAAGAAGTGGTCCTCCGCTGGGTTTGCGAAGCCCTGGGGTTGCCTCCCGAGTGCGCCGGAGGCCTCGTGACCTGCGCCACCATGGCCAACTTCACCGCGCTTGCCGCTGCGCGCTATTCGTTGCTGTCGAAATCCGGATGGAACGTTGTCGACGACGGAATGTTCGGCGCGCCGCCCATCGAAGTCGTCGTGGGAAAGGAAGTTCACAGCTCGGTCCTGAAAGCGCTGAATCTGGCAGGCTTTGGAAAAAAACGCGTAACGGTTGTGGAAGTGGACGGCCAGGGCAGAATGCGCGCCGACAAATTTCCTAAGGTAAGCGCTCGCACGATCGTGTGCCTTCAGGCGGGCAACGTGAACACCGGAGCCTTCGATCCCGCGGAAGAAATCTGCGCGCGGGCGAAGGAACAAGGCGCCTGGGTTCACGTCGACGGCGCATTCGGTTTGTGGGCGAACGCGTCGCCGAAATATCGGCATCTGACGCGCGGATTTGATCGAGCTGATTCCTGGGCCACTGACGCTCACAAATGGCCCAACGTCGGCTACGACAGCGGCATTGTCATCGTGCGCGACGGAAACGCACTGCGGGCGGCCATGACTTCCTCCGCAGCCTATCTCGAGCCGGGAGCGCTTCGCGAGCCCATGATCCATACGCCGGAGGCCTCGCGTCGGGCGCGCGCCGTGGAGCTTTGGGCCGGATTGAAATCGCTGGGAAAATCTGGCTTGAGCGCGTTGATCGAGCGAACTTGCGCGCATGCACAAAAATTCGCGGAAGGATTTCGACACGCCGGGTTCGACGTTCTAAACGACGTCGTTATCAACCAAGTGCTGGTGTCGTTCGCCAGCCCGGAGACTACGCGCGAGGTCATCCGCCGTATTCAAGAAGACGGCACGTGCTGGTGTGGGGCCACCGTGTGGCAGGGCAAGACCGCGATGCGCATCAGCGTCTCGTCCTGGGCCACCACGGAGGCCGATGTCGAACGAAGTCTTGCCGCGATCCTACGAATCGCCCGCGAACGCGCCTAAAAAATTGCAGGCACGAAGCACTGCCTGCCGCAGGCGGGCTGCGCCCAAAACGCCACGAGTGAACGAATCTCGCGTCACGCCTTCAAGCCAACCGCAAAAACTAACTAGATGTAAGCTAAATCTGTTGCAGCTGGGAATCAGCGCCCGTGCGCGACGCTAGCCGCGTGCATGTGCGCCCGCGTTTCCGGCGAGGTCAAATACGTGCGTGAAATGCGATCGTGCCACGTGAGCGCGTCTTCATCCCACCACGCCCAGAGGAAGCCGGTGAAACAGGCGCTCGCAGAGAGCACGTATCCGAGACTCCGCAGCAGCAATTGCCGCGGAGACGGTGGCGCTCCATTGAAACTTGCTACTTGCAAACCACGAAACATCATCCCGGGCGTAGTGCCGCCAAACACCGTGAACAGCGCGAAGTACTGCAGATAGACAATCGCGAACGTCGCCAGGTACACCGCGGCGGTCAGTTTGCTGAGCGTAAATTGCCCGCCCAGCGAGCTGAACAATGCCAGAAATCCGCCGTAAGCAAAAAACAGGCAAGCTCCATCGATGAGTGCCGCAATGCGCCGGTCTTCCAGCGAAGCGACCGGGTAAAGTCCGTAGTGTTTCGACCGTCCTTCTCGCTCCTCAGCGTATTCTTCCAGTTCCGATCCCGGCGGCACCGAAACGTCGATCACCATCCGCCCATCGCGTTTGTCGTTCGGCGGAGAGTACCGGCCGATCGCGATCGTAAAGGAAAAATCGTCCTCTGCGGCCGGCGGCGCATCGACAACAGCAACGCTGCGCCGCTGCTCCTCGGCCGACTCACCGAAGGGAAGCTGTGACTGCGCTATCGCGGGCATCGATTTACCGCGCCGGGCACGATAGGCCTCGAGTCGTTGGCCAAGTTCACCGCGCCACGCAACATCCTGCTTCCCAGCAGCCGCGCTTGTCGTTGAGACGCAGTTCTCCTGCGCGCTGCTTACGGCAGTCTTTCTTGGAGCGGAAGATTCGCGTGCATCGTCATACGAAGACGAATCCACGCGAAAATTGGAATCACAAAAATTGCAGGCTTGTATGCTCGAAGGCAGTACGCAGCCACACTGCGGGCATGTCTTGGTCACCGGTGGTTTTTGCGCTGCGGACGCTTCCACTCCGGTGAGGAGGGAACGTTTTGAGAGTACCACCGATGCGGAAAGTCAAGAAAGGATTTGGAAAGGAATGTCGCGAATCAGGCAGTACTGACGGCACGGAACCGGGCGGCAGCATGCTCCGATGAAAATCGAACCGGACTAAGCTTCAATCTGCTGTGCCAGCAAATCGCGGCTGAAGGCCACGCGGCGATCGAGCGCCACGGCCGCGAAATAGGTGCATCGCCCGCGCTCTTTTTCCGCCCAGACTAGCAACGAAGGCGCCAGGCGGGCCGCCGCCGTTTTGATCACGCTGAGCAGCCGGAAATACACTCCGATCGCCCGAATCTCGCCGCGATCTTCCGGCCGGTCAGGACACAACATCAACAGCTGCATAACGCGCGCGAAATCGTCGCCCGCGGCCTGCTTGCTGATGCCCGTCACGTCCTGAACTTCCGGCGAGAGCACGTGCCCCGCGGAGCTTGCAATCACAGAGCGGCAATACGGCACGAAGAATTGCAGGAAGAAGGCCACCGAGCATACGAGAATGATTGCGGCCATCATCGCGAACCTGCCATCGCAAGTCGCTGCGGCGACAAACGCGCTTCTTCCGGCACGCGCCAGAATGCGTAGGCCCATGACAACGGCAGCAAGCAGCCGATGACCGGGACCATGTACGCTACGTAGGAATAGAAGTTGGGGTGCAAGTTCGACAGGGAATAGCTAGCCGCGTAGGCGCTGAAATAAATCCCCAGCGAAAGCACCAGCTGGACCAGCAAGGCTTGCGTATGGCGCATTTTCAGAACCGCGGCCCACAGAACGTAGGTCAGAATCAGGCCGACGAAATACAGGTTCTGCGAAAGCTCGAACGCGAAGTAGGTCAGCATGCGGTGAGACGATTGGCTCACCACCGCGTAGGAAAACCAGGACGTTCCCGCCAGCAGAACGATTGCGCCCATCCGCAGGTAGCGCTCGACCTTCATTTCCTCGAACACCGAGATATACAAGCTGATCAGGCCGAAGTAGAGAACGATCGTTAACAAGGCGTCGGAGTAGAAATAGAAGTAGCGGTAGGTGATCGACTTCACGCCACCGTCGTGAGTCAGGATGTGATAGCGGCCCAGGCTCACGAACACACACAGCAGCATATAAAAATTGAGGACGAAGTATTTTTTCAGGACTTTGCGGCGGACGGCACACACCACCACAAGGGCTTCTAGGAGTGTTCCTAGTAGGAGTATCGCGTAGCTCGCGGATCCAGGCATCTCACCCTTGTCAATGGGCCCTGGTCCGCTGTCCCGTTCGACAGCCTAGACTAACCGTTCCGGCTCACTTCCAAGGTGCTGGTGCCGGATCTGGTCCGTTTCTCCAGGGCGCTGGTGCTGGATCTGGTCCGTTTCTCCAAGGTGCTGGAGCCGGATCAGGCCCGTTTCGCAACAGCGGTACCGGGGCAGCGCCGTTCGCCATCATGAACGAACCGTCGCCGTGCGCGGTAACCGCTGTTTTCAGGCCCATGGCTCCGACCAGAACAAGCATCGGCAGCAACAGAACAACGAGTCTACCTGACATCTAGAGCCTCCCCAGGGAAGGAAAAACTACCCGGGAGGGACTCTATATTAAGTTAAACCAATGTCAAGTAGCGCGACGCTATGGGCCTGTAGCTAATCGGTACACACCTAGGACCGACCTAGTTTCGCCAGACTTTCGCCTACCGGCTCGGTGAACCTATCTGTGACCGAACGCAGAATAAAACCCAGGACGTACATGGTCAACGGTACAGGAGTACTAGTAAGATTAGAACTTTACTCGCTGCCAATGCCTACCGGCGCGGAAAAACCCGCCTACGAATCTGTCGGATCATCCGTCACCCCGCATCCTTCAGCGCTTCCGGTGGCTTCTTGGCGCTTGCCTGACGCTTGAACGGTAGGTAGCGAGGGCCAGCAAAATCGCGCTGCCGCTGCACGTACTTCTCTTGACGCCTTGACGAAGACTCCGTAGCATTGCATGTCGCGTTGTGCCGGCGTAGCTCAGTGGTAGAGCGAGGGTCTCATAATCCCTAGGCCGTGGGTTCGATTCCCTCCGCCGGCACCACTCTTTTCTGAAAGCGCCTTCTTGAGGCCACCTAAGCACTGGAATGCTGTGATTTGGGGACCTTCCACTGTACCCCGCGCCGCCAAATCGCCTTGGTTCATGCAGCACGCACTTTCTCGCTGGGACCAACACCTGAAACTGTCAGTTTAGGCGCCCTGCCGATGACCCAGGGAAAGCCCCGTTTCAGCCCTTGGCCGGACCGCACCTCGAGACCTACTCGCCACGAACGAGCTACGAAGTGGCCCGGCTTCCGGTCGAGGACGGTGGCCAGGCGATTCTCCCACCCTGAGCGCCCCTTTTGATGGACACCTAAGTACTATAACCCCTTTGCGCAACCCCCTTTGTCGTCGTTCTGGCGGCCCGGAGTGATCGGTCTATAGTTTTGGTAAGGAGTTTCTCACCTATGTTACGTGTGCCCCAAGATTCCGGGCCGATACGGCTCGACCGTTTTCAGGGCTTGGTCTGTTCTCTAACGTGTTCTCTGCCGGGGTGGAACGCAGCATCGCGCCCTGACGAAGCTCACGGCGTGGATCGCGCCCGAAATCGTTCCACTTTGAATGATCGCGCGCTCTTTTTTGGCCTTGTCGGGCTCGTTGTTATTCTGGGTCTTCTCGGTATATCCGGGTGCGCCGGCGGATTTCAGGGCGCCAACTCCAAAGCCCTAGGCGCAGAGGCTCCAACGGTCACGCAACCGGCCAACCAGACCGTCATGGTCGGACAAACCGCGACATTTAGCGTCACCGCCAGCGGCACTGGCCCCTTGACCTACCAGTGGTACAAGAATGGCGTTGCCATAAGCGGCGCGACTTCCAGCACTTACACCACTCCGCCTACGGTGGCAGGTGACAACGGTGCGGTGTTCACGGTGACGGTATCGAACTCGACCGGATCGGCAACCAGCGGCCCTGCTACCCTGACCGTCCAGACCCCTGCTCCACTGGCCAAAAGCATTGTTCCCAGCACCGCGACGCCTCCCTACAACGCACCCGTAACGCTGATGCCTACTTTCTCCGGTGGCACCGCGGTCATCGGCTCGACGGGCGTGGGAAGCTCCGACATTACAACTTCCGCCGTAAGCGGCGGCTCGTATCCAACCCCCGCACTGACCTCTGCAAAAACCTACACGCTGACGGTCACGGACTCCAAGGGAGATGTCGTCTCGACGACCTGCATCGTGACGCCGACCAGCGTGGCCATCACCCCGATTACGCCCGCGAATCAGACGGCAGCGCCCGGGCAAGTCAACTTCGCAGCCACTGCCACCGGCGGCGTAACCAATAAGCTGACCTGGAGCGCCTCTTCCGGAACCTTCGCTGGCAACCTGTGGACTTCTCCGAATGCAGTCGGGACGTACACCATAACGGCCACCAGCGTGGACAACCCTGCAGTGTCGGTGTTCACAACGGCGATTGTCAGCGGTCCGGTGATTCAGGCTCAGCCGCTGAGCCAGCACGACTGCACCGGAGGTAATATATCGCTGTCCGTAAGCGCCAGTTATGCGGCCACTTATCAATGGAGCTTCAACGGATCGCCCATTCCCGGCGCCACGAATCCGACCTACACCGTTACTGGAGCTACTTCGGCGAATGCCGGGAACTACTCGGTTGCCGTCACGAATGCGATCGGAACGGTGACCTCCAGCGTAGCCGCGGTGGCGGTCGGTTCGACGATTACCTTGAATCCGAACAGCATTTCCCTTCGCCCCACGCAGATCGGCACGTTCTCGGTCGCGGCCCAGGGTCTCAGTCCGTTTACCTACCAGTGGTATCAAATTCCGTCGGGTGGCACCACGGGCGTGGCCATCTCCGGCGCAACATCGCCCACTTACGCCACGCCAAGCGTGGACCTGACGTACAACGGGAACCAATATTACGCGACGGTCACCGACTCTTGTGCCGGAACGCCATTGGACAGCACATCCGCCACGCTTAGCGTCACCGCCGGCGCCACTTCTCCGACCATCATCGTTCAGCCCGTGGGTGTCACCGTTACCGCGGGAGGGACCACATCGTTTAGCGTCACCGCGACAGGCACTCCAACTCTCTCGTATCAGTGGTACAGAATTCCCGCGGGACAGACGGCGGGCGTCGCCATCGGAGGAGCCACTTCCGCCACCTACAACGTGCCGGCGTCGGCGACCACGACGGCCAACGACCAGGATCAATACTACGTCCTCGTCTCCAACACTTCCGGTCAAGCCATCTCCCAGAACGCAACTCTGGCTGTCGGCAATGGCATCCTCCTCCAGATCACTGGCCAGCCGGTCACCCAATACGTGGACGTGGGCGCGCCCGCGACGTACCAAGTCACCGCGACTTCCACTCTTCCGCTGACCTATCAGTGGTACGAAGCGCCGCCGGGGAGTGCCACATTCACGGCCATCGCCGGAGCCACCAACTCGTCCTATACCGTCGACAACACCACCACCGCGGAATCTGGCTCGGTCTTCTACGCCGTGGTGAGCAACGGAACCACCACGTCGGTGACCAGCAGCTCCGCGGGACTCTTCGTAGGTCCTCTGGCATCGGTTCCGGATCTCTGCAACACCAATTGGTCCCCTCTCGGCGATGCCATCGCCGAAGCGGGTTGCAGCTTCCAATTAACCTCGGCGACCAACAACCAGCATGGTGAGCTTGTTTGGCCGACGCTCATTTCTACCGGAAACATCCAGCTCAGCTTCACGATGACTCTCAGCAACCCCAGCTCCACTCCTGCGGATGGATTTTGCGTCGTGTTGGGTGATCCTTCGCAGGGAGCAACACTCACCAGCCTGGGCGCGACCGGCATGGGCTTGGGAGCCGAAGGAATACCGGGCCTCGCGTTCGGTTTCGACACCTACCACAACGCAGGTGAGCACGCCGTCCCCTACGTCGGTGTCGGCGGGGGTGAAACTTCGCAGTGGGAGAATCCCTGGTACTACATCAACGGAAGTATTCCAACGCTGGTGGCCGTCGGCCAGACCATTACGCACACCTACACCGTGTCCCTCATTCAGGGGCAACTGGTGGAGACGCTGGATGGCGTGCAGGTGGTCTCTGGAACCGTCACGCCGCCGCCCGTGGCTTATCTCTACATCACTGCCTCAACCGGTGGCTCGTATGAGCAGGCCGTCATCAGCAATGTGTCGTCCACTGTTTCGGTGCCGCCAAATTGAGGTCAGTGCGTAAGGAGAATTGCAAATGAGATCGATACTACTCGCAACCCTTCTGTTACTCGGAGGCGCTTCGGTCGCCGTGGCCCAGGAATCGTACAGCGGCGACGCGGCCGCGACGTACCAATGGGTTCGCACCAATGCCGGCCCGGGACAGTGCGGCTGCTTCGGCTTGAATGGCGGCGGCATCTCCGGCTCGTGGAACGTTCATGGGCCATGGTCCGTGGTAGTGGATGCCAGCAGCGAATTCACCTCGAGCGCTTCGTCGACGGGGAATTCTCTGACCCTGACATCGTTCCTGGCAGGAGGACGTTTCCAGCTTCCGGAACCCTGGCTGCGTCGAATTCGCAGGCATCGGCCGCTGCCATTTGCGCAAGTGCTCGTAGGCGCGGCGCATGCAGGCGGTGGCGAAGCCGGCGTCGGCGACGCGTCCTACGGATTTGCCGCTCGCGTCGGCGGAGGGATTGATGTGCCGGTAAGTTCTCGCTTCGCGATCCGCGCCATTCAGATCGACTACTTTCCGACGACCTTCGCGAACGCCACCAACGATCACCAGAACAATCTCATGATCAGCGCCGGCATCGTCTTTCGCTGGTCGCTCCGCAAGTAATCCCCGGAGCAGCCAGGTCGTCGCAGCAACGAAGCGACCTTCACAGTGCGAGTAACTTCACGCTGATGCACTGAAGACTTTCCTGTAGTATTGGTTTTTCTATGAGCCTTCCTGCGCCGGTTGACACCAGCCATCCCTTGCGCGTGATCAAGAAGCTTTGCGTCTTCTGCGGATCGAGCGCGGGCAACCGTCCCGTTTATCGAGATACCGCGGAGCAATTAGGCCGTCATCTCGCTGCCTCGGGCATTACGCTTGTTTTTGGTGGAGGCCGCGTAGGTCTGATGGGCGTGCTGGCGGATTCCATTCTGCAAAGCGGCGGCGAAGTCATCGGCGTGATGCCGCGGCCTCTGGCCGAAAAAGAAATTGCGCACGCTTCGCTGACGCAGCTGCACATCGTCGAAACCATGCACGAGCGTAAGGCCCTCATGGCCGACCTTGCGGATGCCTTCGTGCTCTTGCCCGGTGGATTCGGAAGTTGGGAGGAATTTTGCGAGGTCGTCACCTGGTTGCAACTGGGGATGCATCGCAAGCCCTGCGGAATTCTGAATATCGCGGGCTACTACGACTCGCTCCTGGCGTTGACGGCGCACGCCGTCGGCGAAGGATTTCTGGGGCCGGCTCACAAAGAAATGGTCATCGTGCAAGACAGCGTTGAGCATCTCTTGTCCGGGCTGAACACCGCGCCGCTGCCTTCGGTTGCAAAATGGGTGTCGAGTCGAGAGCGATGAAAGCCGCGCGAGCACCAGAAAGCATCCATTCGCAACCGCGCGTGGGAGCAGGCGTTCTGCTGGTCGATGAAAGCGCCCGCGTATTGCTGACGCTGCGAAGATTTCCTCCCGAAGCGGAATGTTGGAGCATCATCGGCGGCAAAGTAGATTTCCTGGAAACGGTTGAGGGTTGTGCGGTTCGTGAAGCGCTGGAAGAGGTTGGACTGACCATTGCGATCGACCGCTTGCTCTGCATCACCGATCATTTGCTGCCGGAGGAAGGCCAGCACTGGGTTTCTCCGGCCTACCTGGGGCGAATATTGGATGGCGTAGCGCGAAATTGCGAGCCGGAGAAGACTCAAGAGGTGCGCTGGTTCCGGATGGACGAACTTCCTTGCAATCTTACGATGACGGCGAAGAATGCGATCGCGGCCTACCAGCGTTGCGTTCCTATTTCGCAAACCAGCTAACAAGTAGAGTGCTGCTTTCGATTTTCTCCGCAAATCGGATTCCCGGCGACTTCACGTCTCCGGTAAACTGACCCGGTATGAAATGGAGAACCCGGTCCTGTCCCTCCATCGGGCGCTCGAGATGTGCCTCGAGAACTGCCCAGCGGAGCGCGTGGTGAACGGTGGGAAGCGTTCACGACGTGACTGGCTTCGGCAGACCTCGCGTCTCGCGATGGGCATTCCACTAAGCGTTTTACCGGCATCGGAGGCGTTTGCAGCCAGCGCCTGGCCACGTCCAGCGCCGGCTTTTCCGCCGCAGAATACCCTGCCGCTCAGCGGCATCTCGTCGCTGTTCAGCAGCGACCCCACGAAATATCGTTTCACGCTGGAGGAAGACCGATTTCTCGAGCAGATCGAACGCGCTTGCTTTCAGTTTTTTTGGGATGAGGCGAGTCCTTACACCGGACTCGTGAAAGATCGCAGCCAGGCCAACGGAACGGACTCTCGCAACGTCGCCAGCATCGCCGCTACGGGATTCGGGCTGACCGGTTTGTGCATCGCGGATCATCGCGGCTGGGAAGACCGGCGAAAGATTCGTGAACGCGTGCGCAACACGCTGAGCTTTGTGGCCACGCGCGTGCCGCAGGCGCATGGATTTTTTTGCCATTTCCTGAATTTCCAGAACGGCGAGCGCGTTTTCCAATCGGAAGTTTCTTCCATCGATACCTGCTTGTTCATTTGCGGCGTACTGACATGCCGTGCGTATTTCGATGACGCCGAAATCAAGGATCTCGCCAACACCCTGTACAACCGCGTGGATTGGAACTGGCTGCTGCACGGCGAAAAAACATTGTCGATGGGCTGGACACCCGAGCACGGATACATTAAGGCGCGCTGGGACGCGTACAGCGAGCTGATGATGATCTACCTGCTGGGCATGGGTTCGCCGGCGAACATCATGTCCAAGACCAACTGGGACGCGTGGACGCGCACGTATTTCGAGTTCAACGGCATTCGTTACATCGGATCGCACGCGCCGCTCTTCGTGCACCAGTATTCGCATGCGTGGTTTGATTTTCGCGGGAAGCGCGACCAGTACGCGGACTACTTCGTCAATTCGGTGATTGCCACAAAGGTGCACGAATTGTGGTGCCTGGAACTGGCCCGCGAATTTCCCGACTACACCGAAGACCTCTGGGGAATCACGGCGTCGGATTCGGCGCGCGGCTATTCGGTGTGGGGTGGGCCGCCGGCAATGGGGCACATCGACGGGAGCATCGTGCCGTGCGCGGCAGGGGGATCTTTGCCGTTTCTGCCGGAAGCCACGCTGCGGGTGCTGCGGACGATTTACACCAAGTACCAGGAACGCGCCTGGCACCGCTATGGCTTCGTCGATGCGTTCAATCCGCTGACCAACTGGTACAGCCAGGACGTGCTGGGAATCGACGCTGGGATCACGATGCTGATGGCGGAAAATGCGCGCACCGGTTTTGTGTGGGAACATTTCATGAAAAACGACATCGCGAAGAATGGGATGGCCAAGGCGGGTTTTTACTCGATCGCGCCGGAACCCGAAGCTCAAGTGGCGCCGCCGATACCGAATGGCTATCCGATTCTTGTAATGAAATAGGTCGTTTCAGGCTGGTCGTTTCAGCGTTTCTGTGTTTGGAAAGTAGTCAGCCCCCCTCCCCCGGTTTTTTCGCAAGTGTTCATTCTAAAAGCAGTTAAAGTGCTTTGTTTTGACATAGTTTCACAAGTGTTCATTCCAGGGCGGTTAGAGCGTTCGAATGGGCACTTTATTTTAGGTGATATCGAGGTTGGAGGGCCGGATTTTCGGTAGTGGTCAGTTTCCGGTTGAGCTGGCAGCGTTTATCAGGCGTGTGGATTTATTTCCGAGTGTGCCGTCCCCCAGCGGCGAAGGTGACGATTGAATGGCTCGGCGCGGCTCTGAAACCGTTGTTATCTAGTAGAATGCGCTAATCCCATCAGCAGAGCTTTCTAGTGCGGGTTGCTTGAAGCCCTATCTGTAACAAAAGGCGGACGAGTGCGACTCGCACAGCCGCCGTTGAGCCGATTCTGGAGGTTGGCATGAACTTCGTTCGCATTGTCACTTGTGCCTTTCTTCTCGTAACCCTCACGGGGGCAAAATCAGAGGTTTCGCGACCAACGTTTTCGCAGCCTCAGCCACATTCAAGGATCGCGCGTGACCGCCTAACCGGGACTTGGCGGCTGGTTTCGGCCGGGACATTTAGGCCCGATGGAGCACTCGAGCCGTACCCAGAGTATGGTCCGCATCCTGTTGGCTACCTCATGTACGATCCCACCGGTCATATGTGCGTGTCGCTCGCCAATCCCAATCACCCGCATTGGGCAAACCCGGAAAAACCGACCGATGCGGAGGAACTCCGCTCGTATGACGTATTTTTCGCGTATTGCGGCACTTACGAGGTGCGCGAGCAAGAGAACCGAGTAATTCATCGACCAGAGATGGGCTCTTGGCCTCACTACATCGGAACCGATCAGAACCGCAATTTTCGGCTCGAAAAGGATCGCCTGATTCTTTCAGACGAAGAAACACCGCCTGGTGGCGAGCGGCGTCGGTACCAGATTACATGGGAGCGTGTTAAGAAGGAGGCTCAGTAAAACGTCGGCAGATGCCACTTCGCCGGTTGATGTCATAACGAGGTCGGCCTCACGACGAGCCGAGTAGACTGTTCGGTGTTCACCCTACAGCGCTCGGAGCGAAGGAGGCCGAATGCGAATTATAGGATGTGATTTGCACGCTCG
>JBEKWY010000070.1:0-25195 GCA_049512575.1 Candidatus Acidiferrum sp. | reverse complement strand
CGTGATAGCGGCCCCGGCGCTGCAAACCAGTTTCGACGATGGCGCGGCCCCGCGGCGTCTGGAAAAAATTCAGAAACGACAGCACCTCATCGTTTACCGTCAACGGAAGATCGTGCGAGATATTTTTGGCGGCCTCTTCGGCGCGCTCTTTCAGCCGCGGATCGACCGGAAAGGTCATCTCCGCCACTTCATCAATGGGCGCCGGCACCGCGGGAGCTTCCTGGAACCCGTCACCCGCCCGGAACGCCTGCAATTCGTAGGTGTACACCGTGTCGACCACGCGGTGAAACACCTCGCTCAACTTCGGGTCGGTGTACGGGTTGTACCCGCTCTCTAGCATCAGGTCCATGGCCTCATCAAAATCCTTGCGTGCCGCCTCCAAGTGCCCGGCCTTGTAGTTTTGCTGGCCCGAAGCGAATTTCTCCTCCACCTTGGCGATCAGTTGCTCCTTGGCGCCGGCGATTTGCGTGGGCAGCAAGAGCAGGGGATGCGATGCGGCAGTCAACGGCAACCGCGGGAGTTGTAGGGGTCCGGAAGCTGCGGCCGCAGCCTTGGCGGTTTGTGGGCCGGGAATCGTCGCGGGTACGCGGGCCTGTACCGGCCGCTTGGCCGCGTCGTCGCATCCAGCCATCGTGCTGACAACTGCTGCCAGCACCGCCGCGCCGCACGCGACCTGAAGTTTCCGGTTCATCGTTAACATGGTAAGGAGCCCGCACGACCCCGGTCAACGCTTTCCAAGGACAGGGGGTTGGCGGACTGACTACACCCGTGGGGGTCCGGAAGTGCGGGTGGTGCGCAAACACTCACGGCGCGGCCTGGAGAGCAAGGCGCCCGCCACCCTTCGAGTCTCAGGGTAAACGGTCGGCGGCCGCCACAATCCGGCGGTTACAAATTCTTCTTGACAGCGGCGAGGAGCGCGGTAATATTAAACCATATGGTTAACTATTCGACGGCCGCCGCCGATGCTCCCCTCGACGCGACCTTCGGGGCCCTCGCTGATCCCACCCGCCGCGCTATCCTCATGCGCCTGGCCCTCGGCGAAGCCACCGTCACCGAACTCGCAGCGCCCTTCGACGTTTCGCTCCCCGCCGTCTCCAAGCACCTGCGCGTCCTCGAATCCGCCGGGCTGCTCCGCCGCGAAATCGACGGCCGCATCCACCGCTGCCGCCTGGCGCCGCAGCCGATGAAGGATGCCGCCGCCTGGATCGAGACCTATCGCAGCTTCTGGGAATCCCAGTTCGACGCCCTGGCGCAATACTTGGCGTCCGGCCATCCCCCGACTCATGCACCAATCCATGCACCAATCCATATACCGGGCAATCCTTCGGGCAACAAATCCGGCAAATCCACCAGAAACACGATAGAGGAGAATGCAAAATGGCCACGCCCCAAAACCGACCCGACTTCACGCTCCAAATCCGGCGCACCTTCGCGGCCCCGCGCGAAAAAGTCTTCGCCGCGTGGACCCGGCAGGAACAGCTAGAAAAGTGGATGTGCCGGGACGTCGCGGCGCACACGGTCATTCACCACCGGCAGGACATCCGCACCGGCGGCCGTTACCTGATGGAGGTCCGCGACTCCGCCAAGAACGAAGTGTATTGGGGGCAAGGCGTGTACCTGGAAGTGACGCCGCCCGAGAAGCTGCGCTTTACCTGGAGCTGGACCAAGGAGCGGCCGGAGGGCGAGAACATGCATCCCGGCGCCGAGCAAACCGAAGTGGCCGTGGAATTCCTCGATCGGGGTGCGACAACCGAACTGATCCTGACCCACAGCGGCTTCAAAAACGAGAAGCTGCGCAAGGAACACGATGGCGGCTGGAACGGCTGCTTCGACATCCTGGAAGGTGTTTTGCGGGAAGGGCGCTCGTAGCCAAGCCAGATGACCCATCACGCCCCTGTATCTCAGATTCGGGGGTCCGGGGCGACCCCCAGCGAGGGGTTTAGCCCCATTGCACGCATATAAAACGATTCAAAAAATCGCTGGACAAGCGCGGGCGCTTGTGGTACCTTACAGATGCGTTTGTTGCTCTTGTATCGCGTACGTCAGTGTGAAGCGGTCGCAAGGTTCAAACTTGCGGCCTTTTTTTACGCCCGGACGCGGCCCGTAACTCTGTTGAGGGGTTCGGAGTCGAGGCACCAGATAGCTCAATAATCGAGATCGGCCCCTAACCCGGCCGGGCTCAAAGTATGATCGCAACGCGGTCAACAGAAAAGAGTAACGCAGTGAGTAAAGAACAAGGAACAGTGAAGTGGTTCAACGCCAGCAAGGGCTTTGGATTCATCCAGCGCCAGAGCGGTGAGGACGTTTTCGTCCATTTCTCCGCGATCGTGGCTGATGGCTACAAATCGTTGAACGACGGCCAAGCGGTTGAATTCGAAGTCACCAAGGGCCCCAAGGGCCTGCAGGCCTCGAACGTCCAACCCCTCTAAGCCACTTCACAAAAACACATCCGGGCGGAGCGCGAAAGCGCCCCGCCCATTTTTTTTTAACCAGTCATACAGGCCGCTAGCCCAGGCCGCCACTCACCGAAATCGTCTCCCCCGTAACCCACCGCCCCGCATCGCTGGCCAAAAAACAAACCACCTCAGCAATATCCTGCGGCGTACCCAATCGCCCCAAAGCCGTCCGTTTCACCAGCGCATCCTTGTACTCCGCCGGCGTATCGCTGGCCAACTCGGTCTCGACAAACCCGGGCAAAACGTTGTTGATGGTAATCCCCCGCGCGCCAAGCTCCCGCGCATGGCAGCGCGCCAACTGTTCCAAGGCCCCCTTCGACATCTGGTACACCGCGAGCAAACCAGTCACCTGCGCGACATGCGTCCCACACGACGAAATATTGACGATCCGCCCGCCATCCCGCATCCGCGGCACCGCCGCCTGAATCGCGAACATCGGCCCTCGCGCGTTCACTGACATCGTCCAATCAAACTCGTTCTCGGTCATATCCCCCATGGCCGTACGCTTCCCCACGCCTGCATTGTTCACCAGAATGTCCAGCCCGCCATAGAGTTGGATCGCGCGATCGACCATGCTCCCAATCTCAGCCACCACTCCCACGTCGGCCTGCACCGCCGCGGCGCGCCCTCCCGCACGTTCAATCGAAGCCACGGTTTCCGCCGCCTGCCCCGCGCTGGCCCGATGATTCACCACGACCGCCGCCCCGGCCCCGGCCAAGCACTCCGCGATCGCCCGCCCGATCCCCCGCGACGCACCGGTAACGATCGCAACTTTTCCGTGCAATGAGATATTCATGTTTGTGGTCCGGACTGTAGTGGCCGATCTTCAGATCGGTCTCGTGGAAGGCATCCTACCGCAACGCCTGCCGCATATCCTCGATCAAATCCTGCGCATCCTCAATCCCGATCGACACTCGCACCGTCCCCGGCTTCACGTACGCCTTCGCCAACTCCTCCACGGTCATGTTGTAGTGCGATGTATACGCCGGCAGAACCACCAGCGACTCCACGCCGCCCAAACTGGCCGCCAGCATAAACAGCTGCACCCCATCGCAAAACTTCCGCGCCGCGGCCAAACCGCCCTTCAAATCAAACGCCAGCATGGACCCGAACCCGCGCATCTGGCGCTTCGCCAATTTGTGGTCCGGATGCGAAGCCAGCCCCGGGTAATGGACGCGCGCCACCTTGGGATGCTTCTCCAGGAATTTCGCCACCGCAATGGCGTTCTCTCCCTGCCGCTTCACCCGCAGAGCCAGCGTCTTGATCCCGCGGCTCAGCAAAAACGCCGCCTCCGGATCCATCGAGCCGCCCAGGTAAATCACCATGTGCTGGACGCGATCCATCCAGAACTTGCTGCCCGCCGCCACGCCGGCAATCACATCGGAATGCCCAGCCAGCGCCTTGGTAGCGCTGTGCACCACCATGTCGAACCCCAGCGCCAGCGGCTGCTGCAAAACCGGCGTGGCAAATGTGTTATCGATGATGGAAACGAGCTGGTGTTTTTTCGCGAAGGCGATGGCTTTGTGCAGGTCCACCAGCCGCACCGTCGGATTCGTCGGGGTCTCTACGTACAATACTTTCGTCCGTGGCGTCACCAGCGCTTCGATCCCGGCAAGGTCGGTCCCCGCCTGGTGTACCGTGATGCCCAGGCCAGGAAACACGTCGCGCATCAAACGATACGTACCGCCATACACCTGCGCCGTCGAAATCACCTCATCGCCGGACTTCAGCGCGCTCAGCAGCGCATGCGAAATCGCCGCCATCCCTGAAGCCGTGACCACCGCCGCCTCGGCGCCCTCCAGCGCGGCAATCTTCCCTTCCGCAATCGCCAGCGAAGGATTGCCGTACCGCGTGTAGATGTAGGCCTTGCTCTTCCCCTCCGCCCACCGCTTCATTTCCGCCGTGGAAGAAAACGTAAACGTAGACGTCCGGCAGATCGGCGCGCTCACGGGTCCGCCCACGCCGTGACGCACGCCCTCGCCGGCGTGAATCGCCTCGGTCTGTGCGCCGTGTTTCCGAGCCGGCATTTTCTGCGAGTGCTTTCGTGTGGTTTTGCTCTTCATAATGACCGCCATTCTGGCGGCTCTTCTCCAAGAGGCAAGCTCCAAATTGGCGCAGCCGGATTCCCGACGTTGGAACTGTTTGCGGTATGTAGGCGCCGGGCTTTAGCCCGGCGTTCCAATGCGGCAAATTGACACCAATCACTGATTCGTCTAATCTTGACACAGTCATGAATGACCTAGTTATCCTCGCCGCTCTTCTCCCCCGGCCCACCCACGGCTACGCCTTGAAAAAACAGGTCGGCTTGCTCACCGGCCAGCGCGACCTGCACAACAATCTCGTCTATCCTCTGCTCCGCCGCTTCGTCGAAAATGCCTGGGTCAGCAAGCGCACATCCGCAGGACAGCGTGGCCAGACCCGCGAAGTCTACGCTCTCACCGCCAAGGGAAAACAGGAACTCCTGCGCCGCCTGCGCGACTTCCCGGAGACCGAAGCCGCCTCCGACAACGGCTTTCGCTTGCGCGTCGGCCTGTTCGCCGTTCTCGACGCGGAAACCCGCCGGCGCATCCTGGCGAGCCGCGACGCATTTCTGGCCTCGCGCCAGCAGCGGCTCGCGCAAATTTCCGCCCTGATAGAAGCCGACACCTGGGGCCGCGAAGTGGTGCGCTTTTTCGGCGAACAGGCCCACGCCGAGCGCGCCTGGATCGCCGGCCTGGCGCGCAAAGCCAATCGGGAAGCAAAGGCCCCGCGAAACTCGTAGGTTTAAGACAGGAGTCACGCATGAATGCAGACAATTTTTATTCCATCACGCAGAGTCTCTGGCACTGGTTCGGCCCCACGCCCCTTGGCGTCATCAGTGATCTCTGGATTCTGTTTTGCCTGTACTGGCTGGTCTCCGCGCTGAACCGAAAAAAAACGAAACGCCGCGAATCCTCCGGGCAGCGGATGGCCTACGTGCTGCCGCTGGTGGTCGCGTTCTACCTTTTGTACCACCAGGGGCTGCGCTACCCCTGGCTGCTCGCGCGGTTCGTGCCGGACACCACGACGGTGCAATGGCTTGCCGTGCTGGTCATGGCCTCGGGCGTCGCGATCGCGTTTTGGGCGCGCTTTCATCTGGGCGCCAACTGGAGCGGCGTCGTCACTCTCAAAGAAGGACACGAATTGATCCGCACGGGACCTTACCGGACCATTCGTCACCCGATCTACACGGGGATTCTTCTTGCGTTCCTCGGCAACGCCGTGGCCCTGGGCGAAGTGCGCGGCTTGATCGGACTCGCCATCATCTGGCTCTCGTTCTACGTTAAGGCGCGCCGCGAAGAATCGTTCCTGGCGCAGGAATTTGGCACTCGGTTTAACGAGCACACCCAACACACTGGCATGTTTCTGCCGAAATTCTCATAACTGGCCGAATACACGTTGAAATGTAGGGGCGCGCCTGAGCGCGTCCCCTAGTTGGGGTCGTATTACGAAGCACGGCTCAGCGATGGAGCGATCCTCGTATGAATACCGCTTTCCTCTTTTGGAAATCAGCCGATTCTTGTGAAAACTGTTTCGCCCTCTGAACGCACGACTTAGCTCTCCGCGGCTCCTCACTCGATGGACGCAGAGTTGCTTCTCATTCTCTCGTGTCGCCGGCTAGTTCCAGGATCCCGCTCATACTTCTCGTCCGCCTGATTGGCGGCTTTCTTGTTCTCGCTTCGTTTCAGGAACGCACCGTGCGGGGACAGGAAGCGAAATTCATCGATTCGCCCGAGCCAAAGCTCGAAACATTAGAAGACGTTCATTCCTTTCCATCTCTCGAAATCGCCGCAAATTTCACTCCGGGAACTTACCGTAACCCCTCGCCCGCCCCGAAAATCCAGGCGCCAAGAGATGTTCATCACGCGCGCTTCGCATTGGATCGGGCTGCAATCGCACTTGGTTTCGTTCAGAGCGCCTCCGAACTCTACGATGGATTCACCACCAGATATTTCTTACATCATTGCAGTACGTGTCTTGAGGTCGATCCCCTCTCGCACTTTCTCTTGGGTTCCAAGCCCACTTGGCGAGGAATGCTCGTAGCGGGTTCCCTGGAAGGAATGGCCGCAACGTATTTGCATCAGAACATGCGGCGCTCACCGCACAAATTAGTTCGGCACTGTGCACCACTTGCGCCTCTGGCGTTGAGCGGAATTCATCTCGTCGAAGGCTCGCGGAACCTCCAGTTGAAAAACCGCTTCTATTGCGCCATTCCGGGCTACCTCCTTACCGGTAACGTTTGCGTGCCCCCAACACCCGCGCAAACCGCCTCATCAGCAAAGTTAGTTCCCAACGATTTGGCAAAATGGAATAGCCCTGAGTAAAAAAGCTGACCACCGGCGGGTACCAAATTTGAAGAGCAACGACTTGAAAACTTGAGAAGCAGCCGTTTGGGCAATGCCTGTCATCCTTAGGCTACCCGACAAGGGTGGCCGAAGGATCTCAACCGATCCCACCTCCGGAAGTAAACAAACGGCACCCCGCTGGTCCTCCCGAATCCGTGGTAACCGCTGCGCTCCCTCGGAATCTAATCGCTATCATGTCCACACCCAACGCAGCAAACAGCGGTACCTTCACCCTCGGAAAAGACCTCCACATCCACCGCCTGGGTTTCGGCGCCATGCGCATCACCGGCGCCGGCATTTGGGGCGAGCCAAAAGATCGCGACGAAGCCAAACGCGTTTTGAAGCGCCTGCCCGATTTGGGCGTCAACTTCATCGATACCGCCGACGCGTACGGACCCGAGGTCAGCGAAAATCTAATTGCCGAAGCCCTCCACCCGTATCCGGCCGGCCTGGTAATCGCCACAAAGGGCGGATTCACCCGTCAGGGTCCCAATCAGTGGACCATCGTAGGGCGCCCCGAGTACTTGCGCCAGTGCGTCGAAATGAGCCTGCGCCGCCTGAAGCGGGAGCGCATCGATCTGTATCAACTACACCGCATCGACCCTGAAGTTCCCGTCGAGGATTCGCTCGGCGAACTGAAGAAAATGCAGAAAGAAGGCAAGATTCGCCACATCGGCCTCTCGGAAGTGTCCGTAAGAGAAATCGAACGCGCGCAGAAAACCGTCCCCATCGTCAGCGTGCAAAATAAATACAACATCGCCGATCGCACCCACGAAGCCGTCCTGCAATTCTGCGAGAAGCACCACCTGGGCTTCATCCCCTGGTTCCCCATAGAACAAGGCAAGCTGAGCAGGTCAGGCAGCGTCCTCGAGCAGGATGCAAAATCCCACAAAGCTTCGATGGCCCAACTGGCCCTGGCCTGGCTCCTCCACCATTCCCCGGTGGCCCTACCGATCCCCGGCACCTCCTCGGTAAAGCACCTTGAAGAAAACGTAGCCGCCGCCGAACTAAAGCTGACCGACACGGAATGGCAATCCCTGGAAAAAGGCATAGCCAAAGCAGCGTCAGCGTAGATACGAGTTTTGAAGCTTTGAGTTTCGGTGCTCAGCCCGCTTAGGGCCGGGCGTTCGGTGAAAAAAACCCAATCGGCAGATCGCGAGCCGTCCGCAATCCCGCCGGCGCATCTAGAATCACCGGAATCGAATTCACCACCACGGACGCCGTGGCAATATCCCCGTGCGATCCGCCTGGGATGATCAAGCTAATGTTCGGATGCCCCTTCAATTCAATTGTGTCCGCCGGATCCTTTGCGCCCACGTACATCTGCAACTCCAGGTACACCAACTCTTTCCCGCCGCCGACTCCTCGCGCGATCTGGTGGACTCCCGCGGCTTGCCCCGCTTCCACGGTCAGGAACTCCGTCTGCACCGGCCCGCTCGCCACCATCGGCTCAATCGTCTCGGTGATCTCTTCCACCGGCAGATTCAAGCTGTCCGCCACCATGGCTACCGACTCAGGCAGACCAACATGCTTGATCACGCCCGCAGCGACTTGCGCGCGAAATTCGTCCACGGTCATCCCCGCGCCAATCTTTTTCTGCAAAGGCAGCCTGCGCTTCGACGCGTCCACGACGCGCAGCGCCTTCGCGTGTTCGATCCGCTGCGACACCGCCGCCAGCGTCACTACCAGCTTGTCCATCACGAAACCCGGATTCACGCCGGTTCCCACCAGCGCCACGCCCCAATCCTTCGCCGCCGCATCGAGTTTCGCCGCCAACTCCGGATGCGTGCGATACGGGTACGAAAGCTCTTCGCAGGTGGAAACGACGCAGGATTCCGCTTCCAGACATGCCAGCAGTTGGTCCATCACCTTCGGCAGCGAAGACGACGTCGAGTGGATCACTACGTCCGCCGCCTGGTCCAAAACTTCCTTCGCATCCGCGGAAATTTTCACGCCCCACGGCGCGTCGGACGCGCCCACCACCTGGCCCAAATCCCGGCCCACCTTTGCTGGATCGGTATCGATGGCCCCGCAAATCTCGATGGCTTGCTTTTCCCGCATCAATCGCGCAATCGAGGCGCCGATAGGCCCTACGCCGTACTGGATGGCGCGAATCTTCTTTTTCACGTCGGTCTCCGTTATCGCTTCGGATCGCGGCCACACGCTGCGCATTTTGCCGGCAAGCGAATCCCTAACGATAAAGGAATTCCCAAAAGCAGGCAACGGCAAACCCGCTAAGCAAAACGATTTCGCGAGATTGACCTCAGCCAGAAGTCCAAAAATGGCCTCTTTCTCGGAACTGGGAATTTCCCATGTTTCGCGGGGACCTTCGATTCGCGACTGTCGCAGAAGGGCGGACATATTAGAATGGTTGTTTCATGACCGCCCAAAAACTTCTCCCGGTCCGCGCTCTCATCTTCGATTTGGACGGCACGCTGATCGACTCGCAACGCGACCTGATCCATTCCGTCAACGCCATGCTCGTTGAAATGGGCCGCGAGAAACTGAACGAAGAAACCATTTCAGGCTACATCGGGCACGGCGCCCCGCTGCTGGTTTCGCGGGCCCTGGGCGCTGACGCAAAAGAGGAAGAGCTGCGACGCGCGCTGCAATTTTTCCTGGCCTACTACGAAGAACACAAGCTGGATACGACGTGCGCGTATCCGGGAGTGGCGGAAACAATGGCGGAACTCAGCCGGAAACAATTGCCGATGGCCGTCCTTACAAACAAGCCGGTGCGCATCAGTGTCCGCATCCTGGAAGCGCTGGGCTTGGCAAACTACTTTCGTGCGATCTACGGTGGCAACAGCTTTGAAACAAAGAAGCCAGACCCGTTCGGGGCCAGCAAAATTCTCGAGGAGTTCGGTACTGCGCCGAGTGAAGCTATGGTCGTCGGGGATTCCGAAGTGGACGTGCAAACCGCGCGCAACGCGGGCACGATGGCCGCGACCGTGAACTACGGGTTCGGCGTGCACGATCGCACCCGACATCCCGCGGACATTTATCTCGAGAAAATCGGCGACGTCCTGCAGCTAGTCGGGTGACCATTGATGCGCGCAGCGGCTAACGGCGAAGCGCCACGGTAGCCAACGAACTCGAGCGTTTGTAGGGGCGGGGCTTGCTCCGCCCGGCGTATCCTTCGAGCGAGGTTGCATCTCCGAAGCAATCGTCCCGCTCGTCACAGGCCATGAACCAGCAGGCTGCGCCGAACGGGTCGCGACAACGACAACTTGCCTTCCGCTGCTGCAGTTGGCAGACTCTGCGCGTGATTATTGGTCTCTTCCCTGAACTGGAATCTGCCGGCGGGATCCAGCGAGTAGGCCGTCATCTGGCAGCGGTGATGACGGAATTCGCCGCGGGCCGCGGCATGGAATGCCGCCTGCTCAGCCTGAACGACACACCGGAGTTGCATCGCATGTCGGTCGCGGGTCGCGAATTTGTTTTCACCGGGAGCGAGCGCGCCAAAGGCCGCTTCACCGCGACCGCGATGCGCACGGCACGACGGCGTACGAAATCGAAGACCGATTCTCGTACGCTCGTAGTGGCCGCGCATCCCTATCTCGCGCCCGTCGTGCAAGCGATGCGTCTTGCGGCGCCTCGAATGAAATCGATTGTCGTTGCGCACGGTATCGAAGTGTGGGAGCCGCTTTCGGCGCTCCGGCGTCGGGCGCTGCGGAGTTCGAATTTGATTCTCACGCCCACGCATGACACCGCCGACCACATAGCGACGCAACAGCAGGTTCCGCGTGACCGCATTCGCGTGTTGCCGTGGGCGCTCGATCCTGACTTCGACGCGCTAGCGGCAGCGACGTCGCAATCTGCGCTGCCTACAAATTTCCCCGAGGGACGCGTGATTCTGACGGTCGGCCGCTGGCAAGCGAACGAGCGCTATAAAGGAATGGACACGCTGATCACCGCGCTTCCGCGCCTGCTGCACGAGTGGACCGACCTGCAGTTGGTCGCCGTTGGGGAAGGCGACGATCGGGCCTGGCTCGAGCAACTGGCGGAAGGCTGTGGAGTCCGGCGACACGTGCATTTTTTCAGCGGCCTCAGCTATCCCGAGCTCGCCGCATGCTATTCGGCTTGCGAAATCTTCGCGTTGCCAAGTCGCGGCGAAGGGTTTGGCTTGGTGTATCTCGAAGCGATGGCGCGCGGCAAGCCGGTGATCGGCGGCGCACACGGCGGCGCACCGGAAGTGATCGACGATGGACGCACCGGCTATTTGGTGCATCACGGCGACGCGCCGCAGCTGGCGACGTCGATCGAAACGCTGCTTGCGAATCCGGAGCTGGCGCGCGAGATGGGGGCACGCGGCCGCGAACGCGTCCATCGCGATTTCAAGTTCAGCGTCTTCGCAAAATCGTTCAAAAAAACCCTCCGCGAGCTATGCGAATCCTGAACGTCACGCAGACCTACGCTCCTTTCCTGGAGTTTGGCGGCCCGCCTGTAAAGGTTCGCGCGCTCTCCGAGGCACTGGCAAAGCGCGGCCACGAAGTGACGGTACTAACCGCGGACTGGGGCCTGGAATCGCGTTTTCCAGACGGCGGTGCGCCCGAGGGAACCACGCGTTCGCCGTTCGGTTGGCGCCGCGAGGAAAACGGAGTGCAGGCAATCTACCTGCCGAGCTGGTTTCGCTATCGAGCGCTGAGCTGGAATCCTGCCGCGAAACGTTTCGCGCGGGCGCGACTGCAGAACTTCGACGCCGTTCATATTTTTGGCCTTTACGATTTTCTGGGACCCACGATCGCCCATGAATGCCGGCGCCGCAAACTTCCCTACGTCGTTGAGCCGATCGGGATGTTCCTGCCTATCGTTAGAAATACCTGGCTGAAGCGCATGTACCACCGGATGCTTGGCCGCGCGATGGTTGCGGGCGCGCGTTTTCTGATCGCAACATCGCAGCAGGAGTGCGATGAATTAGCGACCGCGGGCATAAACCGCGAAAGGATTTTCCTTCGCCGCAACGGCGTTGACGCTCCGGCGATCCTTCCGGAGCGCGGCAAATTCCGAGCGAGCCAAGGCATCCCGCTGGACGCAAAGTTAGTTTTGTTTCTCGGCCGCTTATCAACCAAGAAAAGTCCCGACCTGCTCCTGGAAGCGTTCTCGATGCTGCCGGCATCGGGGGTGGGCGACGACTTGCGGCTCGTCTTTGCCGGCCCGGATGAAAGCGGCATGAGGGTGCGGCTTTCGCAAATGGCGGAGCGGCTCGGTGTTACGCCGCGCGTGCTGTTTTGCAAACCGCTGTTTGACGCGGCCAAGTGGGAAGCGTATCGCGACGCCGACGTCTTCGTCTTGCCATCGCAAAATGAAAATTTCGGAAATACCGCCGCGGAGGCCGCAGCAGCTGGCACGCCGGTGGTCGTCACCGAAGGTTGCGGCATCGCGCCCCTGCTGGCAGGCATCGCCGGCTTGGTGGTTTGGCACGAAGCGGAGGCAGTTGCGCGCGCCATCGAGCGGCTACTGACCGAGCCCGATCTACACGCGGGGCTCGCCGCGGGCTGCAAGGAAGTAACGTCGCGGCTCGGCTGGGAAGAACCCGCGCAAGAAATGGAGTTGTTGTATCGCCAGCTTGTCGGCGCGGAAAGCCGCGTGTCATAATCGCATTCCCGAGGTTTTCTCGTGTTCTGCAGAAAACACTTAGACTTCAAGCCGCAGTCGCACGCCGCGTTCCTCACGACAACGGAGATCAAGTAAGAGCGTGTGTGGTATCTGCGGGACCGCATTCGTCAACAGCACCTCCGAAGCCGAGGCGCGCGTGCGAGCGATGTCGGCGGCACTGCAGCATCGCGGCCCCGATGAAGAAGGATTCCTCGTCAACGAGCCTCGCGCCCCTGGCCTTGCGCTGGGGATGCGCCGCCTTAGCATCATTGATCTGCCGGGCGGCCATCAGCCGGCATGGAACGAAGCGAAAGACGTCGCGGTCATTTTTAACGGCGAAATCTACAACTATCGCGAGCTGCGCGCACGCCTGACCTCGCTGGGACACCGCTTCGCCACGCAATCCGACACCGAAATTCTCGTGCACGGCTGGGAAGAATGGGGCGAGGAGTGCCTCACCGAATTGCGCGGGATGTTTGCCTTTGCGCTGCTCGATCTCCGCAAACGCTACGCCACTTCTCCGCTCCTGTTTCTAGCGCGCGATCCGCTGGGCATCAAGCCGCTGTATTACACGCAGACGCCCGACGGTTTCGCATTCGCGTCGGAAGTGCGCGCTCTGCTGCAGGGCGGAGTGGCGGGAAAGCAGCTTTCCCCGGATGCTCTAACGTCGTACCTGCTGTTCGGGAGCGT
This sequence comes from Candidatus Acidiferrum sp., assembly GCA_049512575.1. GTDB lineage: Bacteria > Acidobacteriota > Terriglobia > Acidiferrales > UBA7541 > Acidiferrum. The sequence continues at coordinate 12,087 of JBEKWY010000070.1, read as the reverse complement.
GTCTGAACCGGTCACGTTGCTCGAAGGCGTGTTTTCGCTGCCGCCAGGCCATCGCATGTTGCTATACGTGCCAGAGCGCCGGCGCACACCGCGCGCGCGGCCGTGGTGGGACCCACAACAAAGTCCGGCGGCGCGCGACCCCAAAAAACCGCAGGATTTTGTCTCCGCGGCGAAACGATTGCGTCCGTTGCTGGAAGACGCGGTGCAAGCGCACTTGATTGCCGACGTGCCGGTCGGACTATTCCTCTCCAGCGGTCTGGACTCAAGCGGGATCGCAGCTCTCGCGGCGCGAGCGCAGCCTCACATCTGCAGTTTCACGCTCGCTTTTCCTGGAACACCCTACGATGAAGGCCCGCTCGCCCGCGCCGTGGCGGAAAAGTGTGGGACGCGGCATCGCGAGGTTCCGCTGGATGCCGGCGCGGTTTTGGAGCGACTCGACGAAGCGCTGGCCGCGCTCGATCAGCCCACGATGGATGGCATCAATACCCATTTCGTTTCGTGGGCGGCACGCGAAGTCGGATTGAAGGTGGCACTGTCGGGACTCGGCGGAGACGAACTGTTCGCGGGGTATCGCACCTTCGCGAACACGCCAAAGCTGGCGCGCCTCATGCGGCTGGCGTGGTTCGCGCCCGCACCGTTGCGGCGCGCCGTAGCGCCGGTCTTGCGCGGTCTGCTAGCGCAAAAAAGCGGTTCCGACGGAGCACGCAAGGCCCTGGACGCTTGGCTGTCACCGGACGCGTTGCCGCATCCTTACTTCTTTACCCGCACATTGTTTCCCGTATCGTACTTATCTCGACTGACCGAGCCTCGCTTTCGTCCAAGCACCGTGAATGCAGACGGAGTGACGCTGGAGCCGACGTGGCTGGGCTGGCTCGAGCGTTCGGCGGACGCTGCGCGCAAACTGGAGCCTGTGGGCGCCGTATCTTGGCTGGAGATGCGGTCGTACATGGCCAGCACGCTTTTGCGCGACACAGATTCGGTGAGCATGGCGCAATCACTGGAGGTGCGCGTACCGCTGCTGGATACGCCGCTGGTGGAGTTTATGGGATCCCTGCCCGATGCCGCGCGGCAACGCGCTGGAACGCAAAAGGCGCTGCTTGTGGAGTCGCTGTCGGATATTTTGCCGGCAGAAATTCTGTCGCAGCGGAAACGCACGTTTACTTTGCCGTGGGAGGAATGGCTGCGAGGTCCGTTGCGTGCGCGGCTGGAGCGAAGTTTCGGCGATCCAGCGCCGGCGTTCGTCGCGCACGTGCACACGGATGGGGTGCGGGGCGTGTGGAGCGCGTTCCTCGCGGGGAAGACTTCCTGGTCGAGGCCCTGGTCGCTGTTCGTGCTGAACGAATGGTGCCGGCATCATTTGTAGGGGCCCAGCAGTGCTACGCCCCATTCGCCCAGGCCATGTTATGATCCGTTACGTTATATTTACTATATGAATATACTCGGGATCAACGCATATCACGGCAACGCGTCGGCAGCCATCGTCTGCGATGGGCGGCTTGTCGCCGCGGTGGAAGAGGAGCGCTTCAATCGAGTGAAGTATGCTGCCGGGTTTCCGGCTCAGGCAATTCAGTATTGTCTAAAAACGGCCGGGCTGAGGCTGCAAGAGATCGATCACGTTGCGGTGCCGCGAAATCCGTATGCGCGCATCCCTACAAAATTGTTTTATGCGTTGCAGATGCCGTCGTTCGCGCGGGATCGCGCCAAGGTACTGGTGAAGTTTACGGGAATTCGCGAGGCGCTCGCGGCGGCGTTCGACAGCGACCCTGCGAAATTGACGGCAAAGTTTCATCGCATCGAACATCACCAGGCTCATCTCGCCAGCGCGTTCTTCGTTTCGCCGTTCGAACGCGCGGCGTTGCTTTCCGCGGACGGCCTGGGAGACTTCGCAAGCACCATGTGGGGTACTGGCGCCGGGAACCGCATGAAGATTGCGGACGCCATCACGTTTCCGCATTCGCTCGGGCTCTACTACAGCGGCGTGACGCAGTATCTGGGTTTCCCAAAATTCGGCGACGAATACAAAGTGATGGGGCTTGCCGCCTACGGCCGGCCGGAATACCTGGACGCATTTCGCGACATCGTGCGCTTTAATGCCAATGGCAACGGCAATGGCTTTCGCTTGGGCCTCGAGTACTTCATCCATCATCGCACCGGGCCGGAAATGAGCTGGGCCGATGCCGGGAAGACCCCCCTGCTGGGAAAACTATTTTCCGAAGAAATGCCACGGCGGTTGGGTCATGCCCGGGCGCCGGAGGAGCCGCTCGAGCAGCGGCATCGCAATCTTGCTTCCTCCCTGCAGGCGCGGCTGGAAGAGGTCTATCTCGGGATGCTGAAAAAACTTGGTGAGCGCACCGGATTGAAAGCGGTATGCCTCGCGGGAGGCGTGGCGTTCAACTGTGTCGCGAACGGAAAGATTTTCGATAGCACTCCATTCGAACAAGTTTTCGTGCAGCCGGCGGCGGGCGACGCGGGTCTTGCCATTGGCGCCGCCTATTATGTGTGGCATCAAAAGTTGGGGAAGCCCCGCTCCTTTGTGATGGAGCATTCCTATTGGGGCCCGGAGTTTTCGCATGAGGAAATTCGCTCGGCGATTGATGCCAGTGGCGCGGGGCAAAACGGGTATGCCGTCGAGGAACTCCACGAAGACGCATTGAACAAACGCGCCGCGGGGATGATCATGGACGGCAAAATTCTGGGCTGGTTCCAGGGCCGTGCCGAATGGGGGCCGCGGGCGCTGGGCAACCGGAGCATCGTGGCAGATCCGCGACGGCCCGACATGAAAGAAACTTTGAACCGGCGGATCAAGCACCGCGAAATATTTCGCCCCTTTGCGCCGTCGATCCTGGCCGACGCTACAGGGGAGTGGTTCGAGAAGTCGCAGCCTTCTCCTTTTATGACCATGGCGTACGCGGTTCGCCCGAAACAACGCGAACGGATTCCCGCGCCGACGCATGTGGACGGCACCGGGCGACTGCAAACGGTGACGCGCGACGCGAACCCGCGCTACTGGCGGCTCATCAAAGCCTTCGAACAAGCCACCGGCGTGCCCATGGTGCTGAACACGTCGTTCAACGACAACGAGCCGATCGTTTGCCGGCCGCGAGAAGCGCTTGATTGCTTTTTGCGGACGCAAATGGATGCATTGGTGCTCGGCGATTTCCTGATTACCAAAAAATGAGCGCTGCGACGCACGGCTCGAGTCGATGAAGATTCTGGTGTTGAATCTTTACTATCCGCCGGATACCTCGGCGACGGCCAAGATGGCGGCCGCTTTCCTGGGACCACTCGCCGCAAAACATGATGTCATTCTCGTTTGCGGCCGGCCTTCCTACGATCCCACCGAGCGGCGCGCCTGGCGGCTGTGGCAGACAGAGCGACGGAACGGCGTGACCATCATCCGCGTGGGCTCGACCGATTATCCGCGGACGCAGATGACGCGGCGCGTGCTGAATTATTTGAGCTACGTAGCGCTGAGCATTCCGCGGGCGCTGTTCGTGCCATGCGACATGGTGCTGGCCATGACCGATCCTCCATTCGAAGGAATCGTGGGCGCGTTCGTCTCGATGTTGAAGCGCAAACCGTTCGTCTACAACATCCGCGACCTGTATCCGGACATGGCACTGGGAGGATCGATCGTCCAGCCTGGCTTGCTGGCGCGCGTGTGGGAGAGACTGCACCGCTGGGCGCTGCACCGTGCCACGCGCGTGATCGTCCTGGGCGAAGACATGAAAGCGCGAATCGTCGCAAAAGGTGTGCGTCCCGAACGCGTGGCGATTGTGCGCGACGGCGTGGACACCGCTCCCGGCGCAGATTCGTCGGCTGTGGCCGAATTCGACGACGAAGTGATCGTTGCAATTCGTGCGGGATTTCGCTTTGTGCTTTTGCATGCGGGAAATCTGGGATTTTATGGCGCGTGGGAAACGTTGCTTGCGGCGGCACGCGAACTGGAAGGCGACGGTGTAGGGCTGGTTTTCGTCGGCGATGGAGCGCAGCGCGTTCACCTGGAAGCGGCCTCCGCCGGCTCCCCGAATGTCCGGTTTCTCCCTTTTTTCCCAGCAAACAGAATTGCCTCGGTGCTCGCGGCGGCAGACGCACATGTCGTGACGATCAAGCGAGGCCTGGAAGGCGTCGTCGTACCCAGTAAAATGTACGGAATTCTCGCGGCCGGGCGTCCGATCATCGCGGTAGCGCCGCAACAAACGGACGCAGCCTCGCTGGGGGCGCGGGATGGCTTCGGCGTAGCCGCCGATCCTGACAAACCGGCGGAGGTGGTGGCGGTTGTGCGCGCGCTGCTGGCTGATCCCGCGCGACTCGCGGCGATGGGATTGGCCGCGCGAGTCTCTGCACCTCGATATGCTAGAGTGAAGGAAAGTCTAAAATTTATCCAAACTCTCGAGGGGGCGAGTCAACCGTGACATCCGCAGAAACATTTTGGACCGGCAAGCTCGTCCTGGTCACCGGCGGCACTTCGTTCATCGGATCAACGCTGACCGACCAGCTTCTGGGCAGGGGCGCGAAGGTGCGGATTGTCGATGATTTGTCCAGCGGACATCTAGGGAATATCCGGCAGCACCTCGGTGGCGGCAGAGTCGATTTTCTGCAATCTGATTTGCGCGAGCCTGGCGTTGCGCGCGCGGCAATGCAAGGTGTGGACACGGTGTTTCATCTGGCCGCCGATCATGGCGGCCGCGGTTACGTGGACTTGCATCAGGCGGGTCCAGCCTCAAACTTTTTCCTCGACGGCTTGGTGTTTGCGGAAGCGCTCCGGGCGAAAGTCAAGAAAGTAGTCTTCGCCTCGTCAGGATGCGTCTATCCGAATTTCCTGCAGTCCGACATCAACAAGGTAGTTTACCTAACCGAAGATCTCACCAATGGCCCGAACGACGCGGACAATACTTACGGCTGGGCGAAGCTCATGGGCGAGTTCACACTGAAGGCTTATGCCAAAGAACACGGCATGGGCGCCGCATCGTGCCGCTATTTCACGGTATACGGTCCGCGCGGAGTCGAAAATCACGCGGTCATCGCGATGATCGCGCGCGCCTTTCTCGGACAGAATCCCTTCGAAGTATGGGGCGATGGCACGCAGATCCGCAATTGGACATACATCGACGACATCGTCGAAGGAACCATCCTCGCGGGAGAGAAAATCAGCGACGGCACGGCGATCAATCTCGGAACCATGGAGCGCATCACGGTGCTCGACTGCGCGAAAATGGTCTGCGAATTTACGGGCCACAAGGCCGAGATCAAGAAGCGCCCCGAAATGCCCACCGGCCCGTTGAATCGCGTCGCCGACAATGCATTGGCGAAGCGTCTACTCGGCTGGGAACCGAAAGTCGCCTTCCGCGACGGCTTGAAGCGCACCATCGATTGGTATTACGCCGACCGAGATCGCGAAGAAGTGAAACGCATCTTCGCCAGAATGTTGACCGAGCGCTAGGAGCCTACGGATTGGCCATTTATCGCCTCGCTGCCCCACCCGCGACGCCTTTCCCCGCCGCGCCATATCGATCCGCGGGGTACGTTTACCCTAACGCATGACCCGTTCATTTTTTCTGGAACCGCGATTCCGAACAGAGTATGGTGTTGAGGTTGCGTGGGGCAACGCGTGTTTACTTTAACGTTACTATAAGAACTTGGGATTCCGGACCCCCAATCCGGCGCATTCATGTGAGAAACCGGCTCCGCAGCCTTGCCCTCGCCGGGATGATCACAATCAAAACGAGGTTTTTCATGCCCGCAGGCGTGCTGGCCTTTGTTATTGCTCTTTTTGCATCGTTGATGCTGACCGTACCCGTCCGCGCTCTCGCGTTGCGCGTCGGCATGGTCGATCTTCCCGGACCGCGCAAGGTTCATCTTCAACCCATTCCGTTGCTGGGCGGCCTCGCAATGTATGGCGGGATCATGCTGGCGGTTCTGTTCGCCTTCGACGGCCCCGCCCGCGCGCAGAGCGCCGGCATCGTAACGGGAGCAACCTTGGTCGCCGCCGTTGGTTTTCTGGATGATCGCGGCTGGCTGCATCATCAGATCAAGCTCTTCGTCGCCATGCCGATCGCCGCGGGCGTCCTTCTAGCCAGCGGCATTCACGCCCAAGTGTTCGAGCTTCTCCTGCAGGGACACATCGGCTATTTGCTGGACGCGGCGCTCACCGTTTTCTGGGTCGTGGGCATCACCGCATCATTCAGCATCTTGGATCACATGGATGGCCTGTGCGCGGGCATCGCGGCAATGGCGTCCATTTTCTTCGCGATGCTCGCCTACCTAAACGGTCAGACGCTGGTCACCACTCTTGCGGCCGCCGTGCTCGGCGGTGCAACCGGCTTTCTGCGCTGGAATTTTAAGCCCGCAAAAATCTTCATGGGGGATGGCGGCGCGATGTTTCTCGGCTTTCTGATGGCGACGCTTGGACTTAAGCTGCGGCTCGACCACGCCAACCATCTCTCCGGATGGCTGGCGCCGCTGCTGATCCTAGGAGTCACCATTTTCGACACCACCCTGGTGACGATTTCCCGATCGCGGCGCGGCCTGCTGCCGTTCACTACACCCGGCAAGGACCACACCGCCCATCGTTTGGCCAATCTGGGCTGGGGACAGCGCGGCGCAGTGCTTGCGCTCTATTCTCTCGGCGCACTCAGCGGGGGCGCGGCCATTCTCGTGGCCTATCTGTCCTCGCTTGGGGCCTTAATTGCGGCTGTGATCGCCGCAGCTCTGGTGCTGATGGGCGTTGCATTGCTGGAAAGAGCGCCGTACGAACCCCAGGGTCGCAAGTCTGCCGCTCGCGTCTAAAAAACGCGAGATAACTTCACTTTCAATTGCCTGGTCCTCGGAAAGTTTGCTGGCCCTTTTGGATTCGTTATACTTGGACAGCTAAAGTCCCTAGCATTGACGAGTCAACCTGAACGGTTCAGTCGTCGAACAGTCCTTTAGAAATCGCAAACGCGGCGGCCTTTCAAGTCCATTGCTCTCGGCAGCCGGGGCCAACGGAGACCGTGCCACACAGCCAGGAACATTCCCGGTTTCACCGGGATAAAGATGAAATTGTAATCGTTGGCGGGTCGGCCGCCGGACTGTACACCGCAGCCGAGCTTGCCCGCGGCGGACGTCGCGTACGCGTCCTCGAATCGAAATCCGGGTTCGAGCCCGATCCCCGCACGCTGATTGTTACCGATCACTTCCGCAATCAACTTGGCCCGTCGGCAAACGCAAGCATCCTCAACGAAATTCGCCGCTTCGAGCTCTTCACCGACGGACGTTCCGCTCAGATCGCGCTATCCAAGCCGGATCTTATCATCGAACGCGCGAAGTTGATCCCTACTCTGGCGCGCGAAGCGCAAGACGCCGGCGCGCAGGTGTCGTTCCAGTCGCGCTTTCTCAGCCTCTCTCCCAATTCGCGCGGCCTGCATCTCGAAATCGAATCCGCCGGACAGCGCGAAGAATTACACGCCGCAAGCGTGATCGGCGCCGACGGCGCCACCAGCCGCGTAGCTCGCACCGCGGGATGGCCGCCGATCGAAACCGTGCCTCTCGTGCAAGCCATCGTCCGCCTGCCTAAGGATTGCCCGCCCGACACCACGCGCGTCTGGTTCGTTCCTGACGACACACCCTATTTCTACTGGCTGATTCCCGAATCACCCGAGCGTGCCGCCTTGGGCATCATCGGCGAGGGCCATGACACCGCCAAGCGCCTGACGCGTTTCCTCGAAAAAAAACAGATGGAGCCTCTGGAATGGCAAGGCGCCCAGATTCCGGTCTATCGCCGCTGGGTGCCCGTAAAACGCCGCGTCGGCAACGGCGACGTCTATCTGGTCGGCGACGCAGCGGCCCAGGTCAAGGTCACCACCGTCGGCGGCATCGTCACCGGTTTTCGCGGCGCGCTCGGAGTGGCGCAATCCATTCTGCGCAACGGCCGCAGCCGCGAATTGAAAGCGCTCCGCCGCGAACTCGATACCCACTGGCTGATTCGCCGCACCATGCATCATTTCCAGCAGAAAGACTATTCGCACCTCGTCGATCTTTTGAACATCTCAACGCGCGACACGCTGAGCGAGATCACCCGTGATGAAGCAGCTCGCCTGCTGTGGAACGTTCTTCGCCGGCAACCCCGCTTGGCCCTGCTGGGCCTTCGCGGACTACTGCTGGGAAGAAACACCTCGTCCCGGCCTGCTTCCGCCTAGCCCCACACTGTTAATCCCCGCTTTCCCAGCGCGGCTAAATCCGTCACAATAGTGCTTCGGGGTCTCGTCTTATCCAGACCTCCGGCACCCGTCCCAGGTGAATTTTCAGGAGAAACACCTTGAATCTCGCGGTAATTGGTTGTGGCTATGTTGGCCTGGTAACCGGCGCGTGTCTCGCCGAGGCGGGGCATGATGTCATCTGCACGGACGTCGACGCCGAGCGCATCGCGCAGCTCCAATCCGGCATCGTGCCCATTTACGAGCTCCACCTGGACAAGATTCTGGAATCCGCCCGCCAGTCCGGCAAAATTTCCTACACCACAAACGCCGGCGACGCGATTCGCGCCAGCGATGCGATTTTCATCTGTGTAGGCACGCCGCCAAAAGAAAACGGCGAGGCGGACCTTTCCGCCATCGATAACGTCGCACGCCAGATCGCCATCGAAGCGCGCTCTTCCAAACTAGTCATCGAAAAAAGCACTGTTCCCGCTCGCACCGGTCTTGAGCTGCGCCGCGCTCTGAACGCCTATTCGCGCAACAACGAACTGATATTTCACGTCGTCTCCAACCCGGAGTTCCTTCGCGAGGGCACCGCCGTCGAAGATTTCTTCCATCCCGATCGTATCGTTGTGGGAGTGGAAGATGAATCCTCCGCTGACGTTATGCGTGAAATTTACCGCCCCATTCTCGAACGCAATTTTCGCTGTCCGGTCCATCAGGACACTTGCCCGGTGAGCTCCGCGGCGCTGCTCCTGGTCACCACCATCAACAGCGCTGAACTCATCAAGCATGCCTCCAACTCCTTCCTCGCGCTGAAAATCAGCTACGCCAATGTCATCGCCGACCTCTGCGAAAAAATCGGCGCGGATGTGGAGGAAGTGACCCGCGCCATGGGACTTGATCCGCGCATCGGCGGCCAATTCCTCCGCGCCGGCCTCGGCTTTGGCGGCTTCTGTTTCCCCAAAGATCTTCAGGCCTTTGTGCATCTCGCCGGCACGGTTGGCGTTAATTTCGACATCCTCAAGGCTGCCGAACGCGTCAACAAACAGCGCATCGACCGCTTCCTCGAAAAAGTTCACCAGGCTCTTTGGGTTGTGAAGGGAAAGCGTGTGGCGATCTTAGGGCTCGCGTTTAAAGCCAATACCGACGACGTTCGTTTCTCCCCCGCTTTAGACGTTGCCCGGCGAATGCTCGCGGAAGGCGCGGACGTTCACGCCACCGATCCCGAGGCCATCTCGCGAGCGGAAGCCATCCTGCCGCAGATCACCTACCACCACGACCCGTACGACGCCGTGCGCGATGCCGAAGCACTCTTGATTTGCACGGAGTGGGAGGAGTTTAGTCAGCTCGATTGGGAGCGAGTCGGCAAACTGATGGCTCGCCGCCTGGTAATCGACGGACGCAACCTATGCTCCCCGGCGCTCATGCGCGAACACGATTTCGAGTATTTCTCGTTCGGACGGGAACTGGTTCGCAGCGGCCGCATGGAAGTCGGCCGCTAACCCTGGCCCGGGATTGGGTTACGCGTGCGGCTACGCCACGCCCACCCGCGTGTTCTTCGCAAACAGTTCCTTGAAGTAGGCCATCGTCACCTGCAATCCCTCTTTCAGCCCGACCTTCGGCTCCCAGCCTAGAATCCTCTTCGCTTTGGTGATGTCCGGGCAACGCTGCTTCGGGTCGTCCTGCGGCAGCGCCTCGTAAATAATCGGCGGCGCATTTTCAAAGTGCTCCCGAATCCTTTCCGCAAACTGCAGAATGGTGATTTCCTGTGGATTCCCGATGTTCGTCGGCAGGTGCTCCTCGGAAAGCATCAACCGGTAAATCCCTTCGATCAGATCGGCAACATAACAAAAACTTCGTGTCTGCTTCCCTTCACCGTACACCGTGATCGGTTTACCGGAGAGCGCCTGGTGCACGAAGTTAGGCAATGCGCGCCCATCGTTCAACCGCATGCGCGGCCCATACGTATTGAAAATGCGCACGATGTGGGTGTCCACCGCATAGTAGCGGTAATAAGCCATGGTCATGGCCTCGGCAAACCGTTTCGCTTCATCGTAGACGGCGCGCGGCCCGATCGAATTGACGCGGCCCCAATATTCCTCGGGCTGTGGCGAAACTTCTGGGTCGCCATAGCACTCGCTGGTGGACGCCAGCAAAAATTTCGCCTTCTTCGCCCGCGCCAGACCCAACGCGTTGTTCGTTCCCACCGACCCTACCTTCATCGTTTCGATGGGAAACTTCAGATAATCGAACGGACTCGCTGGCGAAGCGAAATGCAAAACGTAGTCGACTGGCCCGGTCACTTCCACGCACTCGGAAACGTCCACGCGCTCCAGCTGGAAGCGCAGGTTCTTTCCCAGGTGGCTCACGTTCGACTCTGCGCTGGTAATCAGGTTATCGAGCGCCAGAACCTCCCATCCCTCCGCAAGTAGCCGGTCGCAAAGATGCGATCCGAGAAATCCCGCACCGCCGGTAATCACCGCGCGCATTTATCCCCCTGAAATTTCGGCTTCCTAAAGCTTATCCCGCTGGCCCTGATTTCGCCGACCCTAGAAAAACAAAAATCTCCTTTTCCGCGCCGGCTTTCCTTCCGCAACGACCTCCGGCACGTAAGGCAACTCGCGCCCTTCAAACGCCGCCATGGGATTATCGAAAAAGAGCCCCCGCGCCTTGAAATCGCCAAATTGTTCCCGCACGATCTCGTACGCTGGCTGCAGACGCAGCGGCCTGCCCCGCGTGTTATGCGCATCGCTGGCCACGAAATGTACCAGACCCATCCCGATCCAACGCAACGCATCCGCTTTCGCTTTCGGTCCGAACGTCCCCGTCAGCGACCCGGCCGTCACCTGCACGTAGCAACCCAGCCGCACCCAGGAAGCCAGCAGGTTCGTCTGCGATTGGATGATCGCGTTGCGCTCCGGGTGCGTGATGATCGGGTTAAGACCCTTCAACTTCATCTCGTGCAGCGTGTGCCCGGTCGTCGGTGGAATCGAATATTCACTGAATTCTACCAGAAGGTAATTGCCTTGGTTGATGCAGAACTTCGCCGGATCCTTGCGCAGCGCTTCCAGGTTTTCCAGGTTGAGATGGAAATCGCACCCCGTCGCCAGCACCAGGCGGTCACCTAGAAGCCTCTGCAGCTGCCCGTGTAGCTCCCGCACCCGGCGATAGTCAAACTTGTATTCCGTGCTGGAGTGCGGCGTGGCAACCACATGGGTTATTCCGTCAGAAATCGCGGATTGCGCCATTGCCAGGGATTCTTTTACGTCGCTCGCCCCGTCGTCGAGGCCCGGCAAGATGTGGCAATGCACGTCAACCATATTCTCTTACTCTAACCCATATACCGGGCGGTGTCCCTTGGCCGGCGCGCTCTTCATTCTCGGAATATCCAGGCCCGACGCTTAAGAATCAACGACTTGCAAGTCTCTGAAAATCCCGTCGCTAAAGAGCCGTGGGGCTCTCCGCTGACTGCTAACTTGGAAACTTGCTGCTCCGCTTCCTTGCGCTCGCTCCTAACCCTGCTATATTAAATTGTTCTCGTGTTACCGGCCTTTTGGCCTGTGGTGCCCCCAAAAAATATTCTAGGAGCTCGACGCAACTCATGGCAATCGATCGAAAACCCGAGTTTTTCAAAGGTACCCAACTCAAAGTTGGCATCATTGGCTGTGGATACGTCGGCCTCCCCCTGGGCCTGCGCTTCGCCGAAGCCGGCCACAAGGTCACCGGGTTTGACACCGACCCGAAGAAAGTTTCCATGCTCAACGCGGGCAAGTCCTACATCGAGCACATCCCGCAAACCAAAATCCAGCAATTCGTCAACACCAAGCATTTCGGCGCCACCACCGATTTCGAAAAGCTGAAAGACGTCGACGCCATCATCATCTGCGTTCCCACCCCTCTCGATGAGCGC
>JBEKWY010000069.1:0-25421 GCA_049512575.1 Candidatus Acidiferrum sp. | reverse complement strand
GGGAGGCGGTGGAACGCGGCGTGACATTCTTCGATACCGCGGAAGTCTATGGCCCGTGCACGAACGAAGAATTGGTGGGCGAAGCGCTCGCTCCCTTCCGCGAACAAGTGGTGATCGCGACCAAGTTCGGATTCAAGCTCGACCCGAACACGGGGAAACAGGCTGGGCTGGACAGCCGGCCTGCACATATCAAGGAAGTCGCCGAGGCCTCGCTGAAGCGGCTCAGGACCGATGTCATCGATTTGTTCTACCAGCACCGCGTGGACCCCAACGTACCGATTGAAGACGTTGCCGGAGCGGTGAAAGAGCTGATTCAGGAAGGGAAGGTGAAGCACTTCGGGCTCTCGGAAGCAGGAGTGCAGACGATACGCCGGGCGCACAAAGTTCAGCCGGTGGCCGCGCTGCAGAGCGAATACTCACTGTGGTTCCGAGAACCGGAAGCGGAAGTGATCCCGACCTTGGAGGAACTGGGGATCGGATTCGTTCCCTTCAGTCCGCTGGGCAAAGGTTTCCTGACCGGAAAGATCAGCGAAGATACGCAGTTCGACAAAAGCGATTTCCGGAACATCGTTCCGCGCTTTACGCCCGAAAACCGGAAGGCGAATCAGGCATTCGTGGATCTGCTGGGCAGATTTGCGCAACAGAAGAAAGCGACACCTGCGCAGATCGCGATCGCCTGGCTGCTGGCGCAGAAACCGTGGATCGTGCCGATCCCGGGGACGACCAAGCTGCATCGGCTGGAAGAAAACATCGGAGCCGCGAACGTCACACTTTCGGCGGACGAAGTGCGCGAGCTGGAGACGGCAGTCTCAAAGGTCCCAGCGCAAGGCGCCCGGTACCCCGAACAACTGCAAAAATTGGTGGGCCGCTGAACGAGCAATGCAGGAGATACGAATACATGACGGCAGGCACGAACGAACAAGCGATGGGCCGATTCGTGGAGTTCATCAATACGGCTAGCGAGAAACTTGCCGCAGAGCTGATTTCTTCGAATGCGGTCTTCTATGTTCCCGGACGCTCTGAGCCGGTGCGCGGCCCGGGTGGCTACCTCGCAATCATCGGGATGATGCGCGCCGGCTTCCCTGACATTCGGTGGACGATGGAGGAGATGATTTCTGAAGGCGATAAGGTCGCCGCACGATTCACGATGCACGGCACGCACCGAGGCACCTTCTTTGGCGTCCCACCAACCGGCAAGCCAATTAAGGTGCAAGCGATGAACTTCTACCGTCTATCAGGCGGCCAATTCGTGGAGGAACGCGGCCAGCCCGATATGCTTGGTTTGCTTCAGCAAATTGGTGCGGTTCCGGTGAGCTAGATATCGGGTCTTGGGGACGCCAGAAAACTGGCGGCGAACGGAAACAAGAGTGACGAGGAATCGAACATGAAAACACCGCGTTTGCTCGGCGTTGTCTTCTTGCTTATGGGTATGACCGCAATGACGCTGTCCGGGAGCCAGGATCGCGGTGGAAATGAAGGCATCCGAGGGCGGTTTGTGGGAGCGTGGCGGCTGGCCTCGGTCGAAACGGAAGGTGCGGACGGGAAGATTCACAGGGCCGACTCAACCGGGCTGCTGGTTTTCACACGCGACGGCCATATGTCGGTCCAGGTGATGGAACGCAACCCGCAGGCACAGACTGCTGCTGGGCCTGAGCAGTATTCGCAAGGCGGGTACGAAGCTTCGTTTGGCAGCTATGAGATCGACGAAGGCAGTCACACTTTCACGTTCCACGTTCCACGTTGAGGGCGCACTGGCGCGAACCTTTATCGGCAAAGACTTGCCGCGCTCATTCGAGTTTTCCGACAAGCAGCTCATCGTGAAGTCGACTCGCCCGGAGGAGCACTGGAGGGTTGCCTGGGAGCACTACTAGGACGCCTCGGCAAGTCGCCGCACGCATAGTTCTGATGGAAAGGGATGAGGAACGATGCAAAAACGCAAACGGAAAAAACGATCTCGAGGTTTCAGCACTGGGCTTCGGCTACATGAAAGAGGAACTGAGCGAGATCGTTGAGAAGGAGTGCAGATGCCAGCGACGAATGATGCGATGAAAGACCGCCTCTCCCGGTATCGTGAAATTGACCTCAGTGTGACTGGCAGAAAGTCAGGAAGGACCATCTCACAGCCGGTCTGGTTCGTATTGGACGACGACAAGGTTTACCTTCTGCCGGTGCGAGGCTCGGACACGCAGTGGTATAAGAACTTACTCAAACACCGGGCAATTCGCATTGACGTGCGTGGTGCAGGCGCTGATTTTCAGGGCGTTCCTATTACTGATCGAACCCAGGTTTCGTCTGTGGTGGAGAAATTCCGCGCCAAGTACGGGGCTGGCGATGTGAAGAAATACTATTCGAAACTCGATGTTGCCGTGGTCGCCCAGGTGCGGTGACCGGCGGGTTGGGAATAACAGTGACCGGCAAGGGACAAATCAACTAAAGGAAACCATAAAGATGGACATCAAACGAATTGGCTCGCAAGCTTCTGCGAAGGGGCCATCGGAATGGTTCACCGGGACGGTGCGGATCGATCCGTTATTTCAGGCGCCCGACCCGGCATTCGTTCAAGGTGCCAGCGTAACGTTCGAGCCGGGTGCGCGGACCGCATGGCACACGCATCCGCTCGGTCAAACTCTCATCGTGACGGCCGGCTGCGGTTGGACACAACGTTGGGGCGGGCTGGTCGAGGAAATCCGGCCGGGTGATGTGGTCTGGTTCTCACCCGGCGAGAAACACTGGCACGGGGCTAAAGCGACCACAGCGATGACACATATCGCCATTCAGGAAAAGCTGGACGGCAAGGTTGTCGACTGGATGGAACAGGTCAGTGAGGAGCAGTATCGCGGCGCGAGGTAAGAAACGCCGCCGCGGATTCAGATCGCTCAGCCGTTCCGTAATTCTGCCAAGTTATCCATGAGAGCAGTTCCGATCAGGCAGGCCTCGGAAGCCGGAAAAAAGTCTGCTACCAGACGCGGCAGACTTTTTCGGTGGGCTTAACCATGGGTTGGCCGGCTTTGCAGCCGAAGGCCTGGGCAAACTCGGGCATGTTGACCACTACTCCGTTGATGCGGTCGGGAGCGGGGGAGTGGGGGTCGACCTGGGCGCGCATGCGTAAGTCTTCGGGGCGTTCGTTGGCGCAGTCCCATTGGGCGAAGCCGATGAAGAAGCGCTGCTCGGGTGTGAGGCCGTCGATGGGTTGGAGGTTTTTGTCCTTGGTGGCGGACTTCCAGGCGATGTAGGCGAGGATTTCGCCGCCGAGGTCGGCGACGTCTTCGCCGAGGGTTAGCGAGCTGTTGATGTGCACATCGTCCACCACGATGTATTGGGCGTACTGATCGCGAACGCATTTGGTGCGCTCGTCGAATTTTTCACGATCTGCTTTGGTCCACCAATTTTTTAGATTGCCTTGGGCGTCGAACTGGCTGCCTTCATCGTCGAAGCCATGGGTCAGTTCATGGCCGACGGTGCCGCCGGTATCGCCGTAGTTGGGGGCGTCGTCCATTTTGGCGTCGTAGAGAGGAGGCTGGAGCACGCCGGCGGGAAAGTTGATGTCATTCATTTGGGGGTTGTAGTAGGCGTCTACGGTGGGCGGAGTGATGTCCCATTCGCCGTGGTCCACGGGCTTGCCGATTTTGGCGATTTGGCGGCGATGCTCGAACTCGGCGGCGTTTTGAACGTCGGAGAGGAAGTCGTTGCGGACGATGGTGACGGAGCTGTAGTCGCGCCATTTGTCGGGGTAGCCGATCTTGTTGCGAATGCCGTGGAGCTTGACGAGGGCCTGCTGCTTGGTCTCGGGGCTCATCCAATCGAGATTGCGGATGCGTTGCTCCATGGCGACTTCGATGCGCTGAACCATGTCCAGCGTGCTTTGCTTCAACTCGGGCGAGAAAACCTGGCGCACGTAGGCCTGGCCGAGCGCTTCGCCCAGATTGCGATCGGTGTATTGGACGCAGCGCTTCCATCGCGGCTGCAATTCCTTGGCGCCGCGGAGATACTTGCGATAGAAGTCAAAGTTTTCCTGGACGAAGGTCGCGGAAAGATAGGGCGACGAGGAATCCGCGACGTGGAAGCGCAGATACGTCTTCCAGTTTTCCAAGGGCTCGCTGGAGAGTTCGGTATTGACCTGTTTGAAGAAGGCGGGCGCGGTGACGTTGAGGATGGCGATCTTGGGGTACTGCAACTGCGTGTAGTAGGTTTGCCAGTCGAAATTGGGCGTCAGTTTCTCCAGCGCGGGAAGGTTCATTTTATTTTTGAGTTTGTAGGGGTCGCGCTGCTCGACGCGCGTCAGGGAAGCTTTGGCCAGCGCGGTTTCGATGCGCATCAGGGTTTGCGCGTTGTTCTTAGCGGTTTCCGGGCTGTCGCCCAGCAGTTCGAATATTTTCTGGACGTGTTGGACGTAGCGCTCGCGCGTCTCTTTAGATTTGGCGTCGTCTTTGGTGTAGTAATCGCGGTCGGGAAGTCCGAGGCCGCCCTGATCGAGCGAAGCGATAATCTGTTCGGAGTTGTCGGGGTCTTGATCGGAGCCGCTGCCAAAGAGGAAAGATCGATTGTAATAGAGTTGCAGGTGGGCGACCAGCGGCGCCAAGGCACGCACCGATTTCAGTCCGGCGATGGCTTGCAGTTGCGGGCGGATGGCATCGACGCCACGGGCTTCGATGGCGGATTCGTCGATGCAGGCGGCGTAGAAGTCGCCAATTTTTTGGGTGACGGCATCGCGTTGTGCGGTATTGGTGGCCGCTTGCTCGAGGATGCCGCGCAGGAAATTGAGATTGTCTTGGTACAGCTTGGCGTAGACGCTCCAGGAAGTTTGGTCGGGTGGGATGGGATTTTGCTGCTGCCAGCGGCCGCAAGAGTGTTGGTAGAGATTTACGCAAGGGTCGATGGACTTATCCATGGACGAGAGATTCAGGCTGGGGGAATACGGTAGTTCGGGTGCGCTTGTTGTTTGCGGAAGGGCTGGGGCGACGAAAAGTAGCAGGAGAGCGGTCGTGTAGAGGGCTGGCTTGATGTTCATGGACACCTTTCGTTGAGATGCTAGCGCTGCGCCCTTCTCAGTCGCGCGACCGCATTTCGACCCGGCTTGCGCTGGGGCGGTGCTACCGACGCTCCGAGTCGGCAAGGATGCCGGCGCTACCAGTTCGTGGCGCGGCTCGCTGGGGGCGCACCATAGTAGTAGGCCAGCTTGATTTTTCCAATCTGAAAAAGACGACGAGAGGCTGTGGGGCGCCTTATTATGGACGCTCTTCGGGCGAAAAGGGCTTCGAGATGAGC
The DNA here is from genome assembly GCA_049512575.1 of Candidatus Acidiferrum sp. Classification (GTDB taxonomy): domain Bacteria; phylum Acidobacteriota; class Terriglobia; order Acidiferrales; family UBA7541; genus Acidiferrum. Next base: position 20,156 of record JBEKWY010000069.1, on the reverse strand, counting down.
ATTCGAATTCGTGTGGCTACGACGGAAGATGTCCCGGTGTTGCGGGGATTGATTGACGCGTCTGTGCGCGAACTGCAGGCGGGGGATTATACGGCGGCGCAGATCGATGGGGCGTTGCGGACGGTGTTTGGCGTGGACAGCCAGTTGATTGCGGATGGGACTTATTTGGTGGCTGAGGCGGATGGCGGCGGAGTGCGTAGCACTGCGGTTGAGGCTTCCGTGAGGATTGCGGGGACACAGCCCCTTCGAAGCTCAGGGCAGGCAGGAGTGGCTGTGCTACCTCGGATTGCCGGATGTGGCGGGTGGAGTAAACGGAAGACTTTGTACGGTGGTGACCGGTGGACGCAGCGGGAGGATTCACTTTTGGATCCGTTGCGGGATGCGGCGAAGATTCGGGCGTTTTTTGTGCATCCGGCTTGGGCGAGGCGCGGGGTGGGGACTTTGATTTTGGATGCTTGTGAGACGGCGGCGCGGGCGGCGGGGTTTTCGCGGTTTGAGATGGGGGCGACATTGACGGGGGCAAAGCTATTTGGGGTGAAGGGATATGTTGCCGTGAAACGGATTGATGTGGCTTTGGGGAATGGGGAAGTTTTGCCGGTGATTCATATGGAGAAGCGGGAGGAGGGAAGGAAGTAGAGGAGGTAAAGGAGATAGAGGAATTAGAGGAGAGAGGCTGCGCATTTGGAGTCTGGGCGTTTGGGGCGCATCGGTGCTGCGCCCCTATAAGAGCGTGGCGAGATTTTGGCGACTGAATTAGAACTGGAGCTTGGACAGGTACTCGTAGCTGGCTTGGGGGTCGGCCAGGGATTTGGCTTCGTCGTTTTCGACGAAGTAGTGTTCGATGCCGGCTTTGCCGGAGTGGGCGAAAATATTTTTCCAGTCGATGGAGCCGCTGCCCACGTTGGCGATATGGCCGGCGACCGCGTGGCCTACCGCGCCCTCGTTGCCGCCCGGATCGGAGCCTTCCTTGCTCCAGTCCTTTACGTGAACGAGCGGGAAGCGTCCGGGATATTTGTTGAAGTAGGCGATGGGATCCTGGCCCCCGACCGTGATCCAGCAGAGATCCATTTCCACTTTCACGTTCTTGGGATCGGTCTCCGAAAGGATGTAGTCGAAGGGGAGTTTGTCGAGGCCATCGACTTTTTCAAATTCAAATGAGTGATTGTGGTAGCAGAACTGAATTCCGGCTTTTTTCGTCTGTTCGCCTACGCGGTTGCAGGATTCCGCCAGGCGCTTGTAGCCATCGGCGGTGCGCGATTTGGCATCGAGATACGGGCAGACCAGGAATTTCTGACCGATGATGTGCGCGCCGTCGATGATCTCCTGCAAATTGGTCTCGAGCGTCGACACCTTGGCTATGGCGTTAGGCACCGGCTGCATTGGGTGATGCGCGGAAGGCGAAGTGAGGCCGTTCGAGTCGAGGAGGGCGCGAACTTCTTGCGGAGTCTTGCCGAAATATCCCGCGAATTCGACTTCTTTGTAGCCGATTTTCGCGACGCCGGCGACGGTCCCGTCGAAGTCATGTTTCATGAGCTCGCGTACGGTGTAGAGCTGGAGTCCTACACGATCGATGTGGTGAACGGAGGCGGCGCCCCACGCGGAATTCGCGGTGGCGGTGACCACGGCGGTGGCGATCGATGATTCGATGAAAGTTCGTCGGTTCATGGAGTTACGTACTCCTTCTTGTAGGCGCTTCTAAGCGGCGGAGGGAGTATACAAAAAAATCGGGCGGCGCTTGAGAAAAAAGCGCCGCCCGGAGCCGGCCGGATGCCCTTCGCAACTCAGGGCAAGCCGGCGCTACAAGTGGGTTAGAAGTAGAAGCGCAAGCCAAGCTGCATACGGCGCGGCGCGTGCGCGCCGGTCAGATGCAGGAAGCTGGAGCTGTCGAGGTTCGCGCCGGGATCGGCAGTGTCCAGCGGAATGGCATTCGTACCCTGGGCTTGGTTGTCAATCTGATCGAACTGGGTGTGGTTGAACAGGTTGAAAATTTCCCAACGGAATTCGAAGCCCATTTTTTCCTTGATCGCGAAACGCTTGAAAGCGCCAGCGTCAAAGTTCAAGCGGCCGGGGTAGTTCAAAGTGTCGCGCCCGACATTGCCAAAGGTGAGGCCGGTGGGAAGGCCGAAAGCCGCGGGGTTGTAAATGACCGGCCCGCGGACATCGGGAAACTCGGTCTGCGGCAAGCTGGCGTAAGGATTGCCGACCAAGTCGGGACGCGAACCGGTGCCGACACCATTGCCGACGCCGGCGTTGTCGGCGTAGGTGGTGCCGTTGGTCACGCTGAAGGGAAGGCCCGACTGAGCGACGGTGATTCCAGAAATCTGCCAGCCGCCGAGTAGCGTGTGCGTCAGGCCCGATCCTTTAAAGAAGGGCAAGCCGTAGACGTAGCTGAGAGACAGGTTATGCCGCATGTCGAAGGTGGAGCTTGCCCGGTTCGCCGCTATGTCGTACGAATTTACGAAAGCGGTGTCGCCGCGGTCGGACGAGTCGTCGATGGAGTGGCTGTACGTATAAGCCATGCTCAACGTCAGATCGCCCACGGTGCGTTGCGCGGCGACCTGGAGAGCGTTGTAGATGGAGTTGGCCTGGTCTTCCAGTTGGGTGATGTTGCTGAAGCCCGGGTAAGCGGTGCGGAGCGGATCCGGGTTGTTGCCGCAAGCGACCCACAGATTTGGCAATGCCGCGGTTGGCACGGGCGTGCCGTTACCGAGCGTAGCGGAAGTGGGGAGGCCGTTGGCGTTGGTTACAAAGTTTCCGCAATCGGCAGCCACAATGGGCGTTCCTGCCGCGTACGGATTGTTTGCCGCGGACACCGGGAGCAACTGGTTTGAGTCGTCCACCAGGGTCAAGTGCGTACCTTTGCTGCCCACGTAAGCGACGGACATCACGATATGAGCGGGGAGTTCTTTCTGAACGTTCAAGTTCCATTGCTGCATGTAGGGCCAGATAGCCCGATTGGGTATGGAATTGACCGACAGAGGAAAGAGAAGTCCCCCGCCGCCGATGTTGTTGTATCCCACGACGTTGAACTGCGATGAAGTGAGGGCGCCCGGTGGGGAACCTTCCAGGGATTCGGTGTTGGCTTCGTTGCCGTTGGTGTGCTCGAAGAAGATGCCGTAGCCGCCGCGAATGGCCATTTTGCCGTCGCCTTTGGGATCCCAGGCGAAGCCAATGCGCGGAGCGGGATTGAATAGGTGACCCTTCAAGCAGCCGGCGTACGAAGACGGGCCGACGGTGGCGGTCGCGAAGCCAGGAACGGCGTAGGTCCCTCCCTTGCCGCCGCACTGGATAATGCCGTTGAGTGGGTTGCCGGTGCCCGGTTCGAGAGCCCCCGCGCTGCCGGTGACGATTCCCGCGTTGTCGATGCTGGGAGAAGCGCCGGCAACGAAGGCGGTGGGTTCGAAGTTAAAGGCGTCCTGGTATTTCTCGCGATAGGTTCCAAAGAGGCTGACACGCAAGCCGAGGTTCAGAGTGAATTTCTTGGTGAGGCGCCAGTCATCCTGGAAATACGGCTCGAGGATTTTGTAGCGATTGTAATACTTCACCGTGGCGTTCCACTGTTTGTAGCTCGCGATATTGCCTTCCAACAAATCGGCAAATGCATTTCCCGTGCTGACGGGCGACGAGGTGTCGAAGGTCAGAAGCCCCTGGACGTTTGCGGTACTGTCTTCGTTCTTTTGCGCGGCCGCGAAATAGGCGCCGAACTGGAACGTGTGGGTGCCGACGATCTTGGTCACGTTGTCGCGATAGGTGTAGGTGGGATTGGCGTTGTTCCAGGGGAAGTATCCGGTGTCCTGGCCGAAGCTGCCTCCGTAGGCGAGGTTGCTTTGCAGTTGAATAGCCGGCAGCTTTCCGCCGAAATCGTTGTCGAAGAGCGAGCCCATCGCAAACCCGGTGGGAACCGGCGGGAGATTGACGGCTGTCAGGAAAATGTGATCGGCGGTGTAGCTGGCCACGAATTCGTTCAGCAGGGAGGGCGTCACATTTGCAGTGAGACGCGCGACGAAGCTCGTTCCTGGGCCAACGAAGTTGGTATTGATATTGTTGAAGCTGGAAGTTCCAATACCCCAAAGAGGATTGGGATTGATTGTTGACCAAGAATCGTGAATGTAGCGGAAGGTCAAGCGATACTTGTCGTTGATGTTGTGGTCGAGGCGGACCAGTTCTTCGCGCCAGGTGGTGGGAAGCGAGACGGTCTGGGCGAAGGCAGGGAAGCCGGCGTCGGTGGTGTTGGGAACCGGAATGAGCGACTCGAGGGCTTGACCAACCGGGCTAATCGGCACCGCTGCGGGATTGGGAACGTTAGGACAGTCTGGGCCGGGACACAGGTCCGAAAAATTCCCGCTGCGTTCGGCAACGGAAGGAACGTTTTGCTCGATCGCATTTGGATCTTTCTCTCTGCGCCATTCCTGAGAAAAGAAGAAGAAGGTCTTTTTCTTGTCGGCGTTGTAGTGGTGGGGGATGTAGACGGGACCGCCGATGGTGTAGCCGAAGTCATGCTTTTTGTAAGGTGGATTCGGGTCACCCGGTTCGCCGCCCGATTCCCATGGCTTGGCGTTAAAGAAGTCGTTGCGCAGGTACTCGAAAGCGCTGCCGTGGAAGGAACTGCCTCCTGACTTGGTTTCGACTTCGATGGTGCCGGAGCCGTTTCGGCCGTATTGCGCGCCGTAGGTGGAGGTCAAAACCTTGAATTCGGCAATGGCTTCGATGTTGGGATAGACGTTCAACGTGGAATTGCTGCCGTTGTCCATGTTGTCGCCGCCGTCCAACTCCCAGTTGTTATACTCGGTACGGCCACCGTTCATGCTGTAGGCGACGTTGCCATTCACACCGACGGTGCCTTCGTCCTGGTTGGTTTGGCTTACGACGCCCGGGGTGAGCGTCACGAGCTGCGTGAAATTGCGGCCATTCAGCTCCAACTCGTTGACTTGTTTGCCGCTGATCGTGGTGCTGAGCTCCGAAGATGCGGTCTCGACCTGCGCCACGCTCTCACCGGTGACGACCACTTCTTCGGAGACCGAGCCTACCGTCAATTGCACGTCCACACGGATTTTCTGTGCCACGTCTACCACCACTCCGTGGGCGGTGTAGTGCTGAAATCCTTTTGCGGTGACGCTGAGGTCATAGGTGGCACCTGGCAAGCCGGCGGCGACGTAAGCGCCGTCCGCGTTGCTGGTGGTCGCGCGGGTCAGGCCGCCCGCAGTGCTGCTGATCACGATTTCGGCGCCTGCCACGGCTGCGCCGCTCTTGTCCGTTACCGTGCCGCTGAGGGAGCCGGTGTCTTGCGCGCTTGCGAGAAACGGCAGAGACAAAACCAGCATCGCGCTAAACAGAATCTTGAGAAGCGTCGCGCCGCTGAGGGAATATAGAAAGTCGTCAGCATTGCGGGGAGAAGAATGTCCCTTCACTTTAGTACCTCCGGAGAGTCTTAGATTGAAAGCACGGACTGTGAGGGATACTGGTTCCGCGGTTGCGCGAACGAGATAGTGCTTCGCCACTCGCAGGACACAATTCACTTCAAACGCCCCCACCGCTCGACGGGAACCAGGCACCAACCGGTTATTAAAACGAGTTAATATGGCATTATTGCGTTGGTGTCAAGAAGGATTTTCGCATGTGTTCGATTAAGATTACGGGGGCTGAAGGTGGAGGGAAGTCTGACGGCCAAGGAATAACGATGTGGCCGACGCGGAGCTTGAATTCGCGGTGCTGCGACTGGACACTACATCCCATGCTGGATCCCAGGATGTCGATGGTTGTTAGAGCAATCGCGGCTGGTCTCTGCCTGTTTTGGCTCGGGGGTAACTTCGCCAGCGAGGAACTCCGCGCGTCCGCTCGATCGGAGTCGGCGGAACTGGCGCAGGCGGCACCGGCCACAGCGAGCGCTCGAATCGACGCAAAGGCTTCGTTCGCGAAGGGCCAGGTTGCGCTGCAGCAAGGCGATCTGGAAAGCGCGGAAGCCGCGTTTCGGGAAGTGTTGACGGTTGACCCACAGGCAGCGGCGGCCTATTCGAATCTTGGAGTAATCGCCATCCGCCGCAAAGACTGGGATCACGCCCTGACCTTGTTGCGCAAGGCGGAAAAACTCGATCCCGCCCTGCCCGGAATACGATTGAACATCGGGCTGGTGAACTATCGTCGTGGCGACTATCCGGCAGCCGTGGCGCCGCTGGCGTCCGTGGTTCGCGACCAACCCAATTCGTTCCAGGCGCGCTATTTGCTTGGGCTCTGCTACGTCTTCACCGTGCATTATGCCGACGCGGTTTCCGTCTTGGAGCCCCTGTGGCCGCAGGCATCCGATAATTTTATGTACCTTTACGCTCTGGGAATCGCCGCGCACAATGCCGGCAAGAAGGAACTCGACGAGAAGGCGCTGGCGCGCCTGGTGGACGTGGGCGGCGACAACCCGGAATTCCATCTGATTCTGGGGAAGGCCTACCTGAACCGCGAAGAACCCGAAAAAGCCCTCGTGGAGTTACAGCGCGCCGAGAGTGCGAATCCAGACATGCCGTTCCTGCATTTCGGACTCGGGATCGCGTACATGCGCACCAACAACAACGACCTCGCGGAAGCGGAATTTCGCAAAGAGGTCGCGGTCGACCCGGGTTCGGCCGACATTTACGAACAGCTTGGCGAATTTTATTTGAAGATCGGAAAGGACGAGGAAGCCGAAAAGGAATTTGACGAGGCGCTGCGGCGTAACCCGAGAATGCCGGCGTCGCTTTTCGGATTGGCTAAAATTCATGTCCGCCAGGATAAGTACCAACAGGCGTTGCCGGAGATCGATCGAGCGGTGCGCCTCGCGCCGGAGAGCCAGAACCTGCACTTCATGCGCGGGCGCATTCTGCTGAAGCTGGGACGCCGCGAAGAGGCGCAGAAGGAAATGGCTAGTGCCAAGACACTGATCGATACGTCGCACGACAAAGAAAAAGAGCCCGGCGCGATGGACGAGGACCGCGTACGGAATCCCGAGCTGGCGCAGCCCCCCCAATAACGAGGCTTTTTTGGGGGTCGGCTGGCCGGCCCGCCGCGAAAATTCTGCCGTCTACAGCGGGGGTGGTTGCCACGGGCCGCGGGCTTGCTCGATGCGCTCCGCGACGGCCAGGACGAGTTCTTCTTCGTGCGGACGTCCGATCACCTGAACGCCGATCGGCAAGCCTTCGGAGGATAGGCCGACGGGAACGGAGGCGCCTGGAAATCCGGTGAGGTTAAGCCATTGCGAATAACGCATGGTGTCGCGATAACAATGTTCGGCGCCAGGTCGATAGGTGCCTTCGCCATGACGGAACGCGGGCGCCGAGGAAACAGGGGACAACAGGATAGGAACATCGTGCAGCTGAGCAAGAATTTCGGCGCGCACGATATCGCGCTGAGCGCAGGCCGACAAAAGCGCGTCGAGTGTTACGGGACTCTCGGAGGCCGTGTAGAAAAAATAGTCTCGTAGTATGGGGCTAAGTTGATCCTCATGGCCGCTTACGGTCGGCTTAAGCAGGTGCGCAACCACCGGGGCGAAGAAAAACCACCACAGATCGAGCGCGCGGTCGAGTCCAGAGAGTTGCACGGGTTCGATCGCGAATCCTTGTCCCGCGAGAAGCGTCGCCGCTTTTTGCACCACGGATTTCGTTTCTGAGGAAGCCTTGCCGAGCGCACTGCTCTCCAGCAGGCCGATCCGGAATCCCTTCATCTGTTCATCGTTCGCGATGTCTCGTATCGGCACCGGAGCCGACAGCGCATCTCCAGGATCAGGCCCAGCCATGACCTCGAATAAGGTGTAAACATCCGCGATCGTTCGCGCCATCGGCCCTACGACGCCGAGCCACGAAAGTACTCCGGCACCGGGAGGGAAATGTCCCGTGGACGGCACCCTTCCAGGAGTAGGTTTCAGTCCACAGATTCCCGAAAAATGGGCGGGGACGCGAATCGAACCGCCGCCGTCGCTTCCCACGCCGCCGAACGAGCAACCGGAAGCGATCGCGGCTGCCTCGCCGCCGCTCGAGCCGCCCGGCGTCCGCGAAAGATCCCACGGATTGCTGGATTTTCCCGTCAGCAGGTTGTTGCTTTCGTACGCCATTAGCATTTCGGGGGTATTCGTATTGCCGAGAATAATGGCGCCGGCGGATCGCAGGCGTGCGACTAATGGAGCGTCGCTCCCCGCCACATAGTCTTTTCGAAGCAGCGACCCTGCTGTGCAGGGCCACCCCGCCACGTCGATATTGCTCTTAATCGTGAGCGGCACGCCGTGCAGCGGACCCAACTCATCGCCGCGCGTTATCGCTAGGTCGGCAGCACGCGCTTGTTTGCGAGCGCCTTCGGCATCCAAATGCGCGAAGCAATGCAGTTGCGGCTCGCACTTCGCAATTCGCTCCAGCGTTACGTCAACGACCTCCGTCGGTGAAATCTTGCGCGACTTGATGCTGGTGGTAACTTCCGCGATCGTGGAATAGATGGGAAAGCTCATAAATTTGTCCCGTGAGCGTACGCGGCAGCCGTTGGCGGGTCAAGGCCAACAGGTTGCGCAGAGAAGCCGCCAGTGAAAACGATTGACGATGCCGAAGCGAGCCGGGAGAATCAAAGCAGATACTCTTCGCTGAGGGTCGTGTGGCGCCGAGTTCGCGAGTTAAAGAAAGAAATCCTTGATGCCAAGATTGAATGCGCGCACAGCTTCGTTCGTGATTGCCGGCGCTCTGGCAATATGTGCCGTCGCCACCTTTTCCGTGCGTTCCCGATCCGCGCGCGCCGAGGATAAACGTGCGGCGTCTGAACCTGGTCCCGGCGCACAGAACAACGCTGCCGGCGCGACGGACGCCTTGCGCTTTAACACGCTGGGCGTCGCGTACATGAACCAGCAGAAGTTCGCCGACGCGCAGAAAAAATTTGAGCAGGCGTTGGCCGCCGACCCGAAATTTGCTGTTGCGCGCCTCAATCTGGGCGTCGCGCTCCTCAGCCAACAAAAACTTGATGCGGCCCGCACGGCCCTCGAGGAGGCCGCCCACCAACTGCCGCAAGATCCCTACGCCTGGTACAACCTCGGGCTTGTCTATAAGGACTCGAGCGAAACGGAAAAGGGAATCGCCGCATTCCAACACGTCACGGAAATCACACCGGAAGCTGACGGCTTCTATTTTGTAGGCTATTTGCAATCGCAGGCGCAGCACTACGATGAGGCCATTGCCGCTTTCCAGAAAGCGCTTGCCGCTTACCCATTTCACGCCTCCGCTGAATTTGGCCTGGCGCGCGCGTACCAACGCAAGGGTGACGCCGCCGCGGCACGCGAGCACCTGGCGCGCTTCCAGAAAATCACCGCCGAACACTTGGGTACGCCGTTCGGCGCAGGCTATGGCGACCAAGGGCGCTACTCCCTCGCGGAACTTGCGCGCAGCCCGGCAGCCGCGGCTCCGGCCGCCATCAAAGTCACCTTCAAAGAGCAACCGGTCGTTGCGGCCGCAACCAGCGCCAGCACCGCTTTGCCAGCGAGCACCGGTGCCTGCTTCCTTGACTATGATGGCGACGGCAAACCCGATCTCTTCCTGGTGAGCGCCGTCTCCGACGGAGCGAGTCGTCTGCTTCACAATCTCGGCGGCGGACATTTCGCCGATGTCACGCACGCCGCAGGGATCGCGCTCACCGGCAGCGGGCTGGGCTGCGCGGCTGGAGATTTCGACAACGATGGCCACACCGATCTTGCCGTCTGTCTAAGCGATGGCGTCCACCTGCTGCACAACAAAGGAAACGGCAAGTTCGAGGATGTTACCGAAGCCGTCGGTATCCGCCGCGAAACTGGTTGCGTTGGCGTCACCTTCGTTGACTACGATCACGACGGCGATCTCGACTTGTACGTGACCAATCAGCCCGCCGCGTCCCCTTCGTCCCAAACCAGCGCTCACAATGTTCTCTGGCGCAACAACGGCAACAGCACCTTCACCGACGTCTCTGAGGAAACCGCGCTTAATTTCGACGCCACCGGCGCGGGCGTCGTAACTACCGATTTCAACAATGATCGTGCTATCGATTTCGTTTTCGCGGGAGGCACGGCGGGCGCCTCAATCTATTTGAATCCGCGCGAAGGCAAATTCACGCCTTCAACCGCGATCGACTTCAAGAAAGAGAATCTACCTCCTGCCCTCGGTGTCGTTGCTTTCGATTTCGACAAAGACGGCTGGATGGACCTCGCGTTCACACACGCAGGGGCGCCGGGGATCAGCCTCTGGCGCAACGTCGAGGGCAAGCGGCTCGAGCGGGTGAAGCTGCCGGATGTTTCCTGGGAGCGCGGCTGGGGAATTGCGGCCCTCGACTACGACAATGACGGCTGGCTCGATCTGGTCGCCGCCGGAGAAACCTCCAGCGGCGGTGAATTGCGTTTGTTCCGCAATCTCGGTACCAGCGGTTGGGCCGACGTAACCAAAAACGTGCATCTCGACGCTGTGAAGCTGACGCAACCCCGCGCCATCGCCGTTGCCGACATCAATGGTGACGGCAATTCCGATCTCGTCCTCACGCAGTTGGGCGCGGGGCCAGTTTTCTTGCTCAGCGAAGGCGCCAATCAACACACGTGGATGAGCATCGACCTCAAAGCCCTCAACGACAACAAAAGCGCCATCGGCACGAAAGTGGAACTCTATGCCGGCGCAATCTATCAAAAGTGGGAAGTCGCCGGCGCTTCCGGCTACCTCGGTCAAAACGCTCCTGCAATTCTCGCCGGCCTGGACACGGAGAAAAACGCCGAAGTCGTGCGCCTGCTCTGGCCCACCGGCGTGCCGCAGGACGAAATCAATCTCGCCGCGAAAAAAGTGCAGAACATTGCCGAGCTCGATCGCCGCGGCAGCTCCTGCCCGGTTCTATTCTCCTGGAACGGTCGCGAATACGAATTTATCGCCGACATGATCGGCCCCGGCGTGGTCGGCCACTGGGTTGCGCCCGGCGAGCGCGATGTGCCCGATCCGGACGAGTACCTGAAAGTTGCGGCCCGCAGCGTCCGCCCTCGTGATGGTCTCCTGAGTTTTCGCTTCATGGAGCCGATGGAGGAAACCGTTTATCTCGATCAGGTGCGTTTGCTGGCCATCGATCATCCCGCCGCCTACGACGTGTATCCGAACGAAAGATTCGTCAGCGCGCCGCCGTTTCCGGAGTTCCGCGTGATCGCCAGCGACAGCAAGGACTCGCACGTGCCGGTTGGCGCGTGGGACGATCTCGGCAACGACGTGCTGCCCCTGATCTCCAAGCACGATCGCAAGTACGTCACCAGCTTCGAAGGGCTGCCCTTCGCCGGTTTCGCCAAGCTCCACTATCTGGAGCTCGACCTTGGCGCCTGGGACGCGAACAAGCCGCTTCGCTTGATCCTCGATGGCTACACCGACTATTTCACCGCCACCTCGATGTATTCCGCGGATCAAGCCGGCATTAAAGTGATCGCGCCGTACGTCGAAGCGCAAGACGCGCACGGCAAATGGATCCGCGTCGTTGACGACATGGGTTTCCCCGCGGGTCTCGCACGAACCATGGTGAGCGACTTGACAGGCAAGCTCCCGCCGGGCACGCGGCGCATCCGCATTGTCAACAATCTGAAAATTTATTGGGATGCGGTCCGCATCGACCAGACCCCCGACGCGCACGACATCCGTGTCTCGGAGATCCCGCTTGCAAACGCCGCGCTCGACTATCTCGGCTACCCGCGCGAAATACGCCTGACGCCCGCCAGCGACACGACCTACTCCTACTCACAACGCAGCATGACGGGTCCCTACGCGCACGCCGCGGGCAACTACACCCGCTTCGGCGATGTGCGCGATCTCCTGACGCGGTCCGACGATCGCTTTGTGGTGTTCAGCTCCGGAGAGGGCGTGAAGCTAGACTTCGATCCTGCCAAGCTGCCCGCATTGCCTTCCGGCTGGGTCCGCGACTACTTCTTTTATGCCGACGGCTTCGAGAAGGATCTCGACTTCTACGCCGCGCACGCTTTCACCGTCGAGCCACTGCCCCGCCATTCATTGCTTTCCTATCCGTATCCCGCGGGCAAGGACTATCCCGCCGACCCCGACCATCAACGATATCAGTTGGACTACAACACCAGGCAGCGGTCCGATCGTCTTCCGCTCGACCTCCGCTATCACTATTCACCAAATTGACCGGCGTTTCGGTTTGCAGCTTCGATCGCGGTCAGGGAATTAGTCCTTTTCCGCAAGCAGGGAATCGTTTATTGCGGCGAGTTCCTTCTTCTTCGCCTTGTCGACGTCCGGAAACGCGAGATCCAATTGACTGAGGGCCTCGACGATCGCCGACGCCACGATCAATCTCGTAAACCATTTATTGTCGGCGGGAACGACGTACCACGGCGCATACTTCGTAGCCGTGTTCTGAACCATCTCCTCATACGCTTCCTGGTAGTCTTTCCAGAAGCCACGCTCCTTGATGTCATCCATGGAAAATTTCCAGTTCTTGTTCGAATCCTCCAGCCGCTCCAGGAACCTTTTCTTCTGTTCTTCCTTCGAGATATGAAAAAAGAACTTGCGGATCATTACACCGTTCCGGGTCAAATACCGCTCGAACGCATTGATATCCTCGTACCTTTCGTTCCAGATGTGCTTTGTCACCAGCGGGTCTGGCAGCCGCTCATTTTTCAATATCGTCGGGTGCACGCGCACGACCAGCACTTCCTCATAATACGAGCGATTGAAAATCCCGATCTTCCCGCGCTCGGGCAGCACCTTCTGGCAGCGCCATAGAAAATCATGGTCCAGTTCTTCGTTGGTGGGCGTCTTAAACGGGTGAACGTCGCAGCCTTGTGGATTCACGCCTGACATCACGTGCTTGATGGCGCCGTCTTTGCCGGCCGCATCCATTCCCTGAAAAATCAGCAGCAGCGCCCAGCGATCCTGCGCGTAAAGCTTTTCTTGCATCTCGCTGGCCATGGCACTGCTTTGTTCGAGCAGCTTCTCGGCGTGCTTCTTGGATTTCACTCCATTCGTGTCGGCCGGGTCGAAGTCTTTGAGCCGGAATTTGCTGCCTTTCGTGATGCAGTAGGGCTCGGCAAGGCGGGTTGCTTCCGCGATGAGTTTGCGCTCTTTCATAAGCTGCAGTGTAGTACAGCCGTGTGGGTCAGAACAGCGAGCCGATCGCCCAGCCAAAGGCGGAGAACGGGTCGCGCGCGTGAAACAAAGATCCATCCGGCATTGGCAGCCAACGGTCCAGCCGCAACACGTTAAACGCGTAGTAGATTCTCACGGGTACGCCGACTCCGGGCACTGTCCACTGCAGTTGGATGCCCGTCGACGCATGTAGAATTCCATTCGTCGCATCCGCGAGCGTCGGTCGCGCCGGGCCCGGCCAATTCATCAGCAACGTGCCCGAGCCCAAATCGAAAAAGCCCGCTGCTTCCGTGCTGTCAGAAAGTTTTGCGCGGTATTCCGCGTTTGCGGCGCCGACTAGATTGGCCCCCGCGGGAGTTGCCGAGTACGTCGTTGCACCGGCCGGCGAAACCGAAGAAACGACCGCGTCCGGCCCCAACTCACCCGGGCGCAGTCCCCTTACGAAATCATCGCCCGCAAACAGGCGTGCGTAGAATGGCAAGTCGCCGGAATAACTCCCTACGCCGGTGAAACTCGTTCGAAATGCCCAGGAATTCTGGCGATTGAAGATTGGGTCAGGCAGGATACGCCCATACTCCTCCCTGGAACGCACGAGGTTCTCGCTGCCGCCCAGCCAGCCTCCAGAAACAGAGTCCGCCACCGTGATTCGTTCGTCGCCGGTATTGTGTGTCCATCCGAGTCCAGCCGAGCGGCTTGACGTTTCGGCAGGCGCATCGCTGACCGTAACTCCCGTGAGACCCGCAGGCAGCGCAGGCGAGTATTGCGTTTTGGCCAGCGACAAATCGTATTTCACGCTGATCGAGTCCGCGTTCGTCAGCGCGTAGTTCCACGCCGCATCGACGCCCTCGCTCTCCTGCTTGAAGAATGGACCTTGCACGCTCCCCGACAGACGTGGGCGGAGAAATGTGTTGAACACAGAAAGCGCGAGCGCCCCGCGCGATCCCAGAAAACCCTCCTTGGCAAATCCAATCGCCAACTGCAAACTCTCCGGCCCTCCCTCGATGTGTGAGGAAAGAAGTTCTTCGTGGTCGAGCAGGTTGAACAATGTATACGCGATTCCCAGCGTGCTGCCGAACTGGCCGTGGCCTCCGGTCAAAAACGCGCGTTGTTGCCCAAGTTCCTCCACCCGGATCGTTACGTCCGCCGTATGAGCATCTTCGTTTGTGTCCACATGAATATCTTCTTTCTTGATCGGCTTGAAATAACCGGTTCGCGCCAGGCGCGCCAATCCTGCTTCCAGCAAACGATCGTCGAACGGCGCTCCCTCTTTCAGGAGAATGCGGCTGCGGAAATAGCGGTCGGGGAAGTGCTGAATCCCCCGGAATTCCAGGCGGCGCACCGTATAAGGCGGCGTGAGGCTCCGATCGAGCACGATTCGCACGGTGCCAGGCTCCGACTCCAGTGTGCGAAATGCCTCGACGTTAAAAAAAGATGTCCCTTCACTTCGCCGCGGTTTTGGCTGCACGTGCGCCTGCCACGCCCGGCGAAGGTTCTCAATCTCTCGCGCAGAGTAAGGATGTCCCAAGGGTGCCTCGGTAAGAGCGACCAGCGATTTGTTGCGACGCGTCACCCCTCGGGCAAGTTCTTCACCAGTCCCGACGGATGCGACTCGGTACAAGGGACCGGCTTCAACTGGGATTCCGACATCGAGCCGCGTCTCAATCACCTTTCGCCGCCATGGAACCCATCGGCGAGAAGACTCTTGGTATCTCGAGACTTGCGCGTTTCCAATGCGTGCTTCCGGATAACCATGATTCTGGTAATAGGCAAGCAGCCGTTCGCGGTCGTCTTCAAATGCTCCCCGGGTGTACGTGTTCTTCCCGCGCAGACTCCCGAACAGCCCGCCCGGATGTATCTCCCGCATTTGCCCCCGCAAAACTTTCGCCGAGACCTCGGAATTGCCGTCAAACCGCACTCGTCCCACGACGAGATGCGGGCCGTCGGCAATCTCAAAACGCACGCGAACCGTTGC
Source organism: Candidatus Acidiferrum sp. (assembly GCA_049512575.1). GTDB lineage: Bacteria > Acidobacteriota > Terriglobia > Acidiferrales > UBA7541 > Acidiferrum. The sequence goes on along the minus strand of JBEKWY010000069.1, from coordinate 5,102 downwards.
ATTCGCTATCTCGGCTCGATGTATTTCCACGCGGGCTTCTGGATGCCCCAAGCTGGCGAGAGCTTCCTCAATCACGCCGGCGATCTCGTGTAGGACCAACGGATTCTCCGGTTCTCCCAACTTGGGTCCGAATTTCTTATCTTCCAGCAGCTTGTCGATCTGGTGAGCCGAGAGCAGTCGTGAACCCGCGTATGCAACCTCGGTAAGAAAAGGATTTTCCTGCAGCTCGAACCGCAGGCGCACGTGCCGCCCGCTTCCTGCGGAAACTTCTGGTGTCGGGCCCACACTTTCAACATTCACGCGAATCGACGCAAACCATCCCAATTTCGCGAGGCTGCGAACGTCGCGCGTAACTAAGCGGTCGTCAAATCGCTCGCCTGCGCGACTCGCGATTTGCATTGTTACCGTTTGAGGAGAGATTCGACGAAGCCCGGTACACGCGATCTCGTCGACGACGGGAGCGTCGGCGTTCTCAATCGACGGGTGGGCAAACTCCTCCACCCGCGGAGGATCTTCTGTCTCAGTCGCGTGTGCCACCGCTGCAAGCAGCGACACCACAAACGTCGTTACCATGACCTGGCGTGTGCCCATCTCTCCTCGCACCAAGGAGGATGACTACACGCTACACGGATGGCTTAATCCATCGCAGGGTTGTCTTGAGGTGAAGAATAAGAACCGAAAGGCCTCTGCCCTTGCTGTTTGCATCGACACTTTGCTGTTCAGCCCAAGAAAAAGGCCCGCTCCGCACCGCGGAACGGGCCTTCAAGTGACTATCAGCCACTCTTTACAGATATAGGGCGGCTGCGGCCTACTCGAGCTTTGTGACCACACCTGTTTCAGGATTGAGGAACGCCTTGTGCGTCCCAGGCTGCGAGAAGTCAAACATGTTCAACAACGATCCCGCGACCGCGTCGCGCGATCCGTTGCCGATTCGCGGCAGACCCCAGTTATCCTCGATGAAGCGAATTACGGAAGACTGATCGGTCGTCGAATGATCCACGAAATTGATCTTCGCGTACGGAGAAATCACCAGCAGCGGTTGCCGCGGACCATACCCGCAACGCCCGTTTTGAATGGTTCCTTGCGCATTGATGGCTTTCGCCACTCCGCAGCTTCCGGGCGCGGTGAGATTGTCGTCGGTTACGTTTGATTGCCCGATGATCGGGCCTAACTGGTGGTCGTACCAGCCGTCTGAGTCGTCGTAGAGGATAATCACCGCTGTCGAACTCCAGAATGGCGTGTTCTCCAGTTCGTTGATCGTGCTTACGACGAAGTTTTGCTCATCGATCGGGTCAGAGTATCCGGGGTGTCCGTCCTGATAAGCTGCTGCTTTCAGGAAGCTGACCGCCGGCAGATTTCCGGCCTTAACAGCGGCCCAGAAGCTGGTCAGGTCGTAGTTGTGATTCGCCTGATCCGTGGTGCCCACCGCGGCTGCCGAGGTCGGCGGCAAGTGATGCGGATTCGCCGTCTGCGCGTAGTATTGGAAGGGCGAGTGGTGAGGGATGTAGTCTCCGTCGCTCGATTGTGTCGTGGCGTCGTCTCCTGCCAGGCCAACGTGGTGTGCGCCGCAAACTGCGAGGCCGTTCAAGGTGCTCGTCGGCGTGAACCCGCCTTGGAACCAGCCCCAGGTCAAGCCCTGCGCGTTGAGCAAGTCGCCGATGTTCTTGCCGGTCATCGTGACCTGCGTCGCGCCTGCCAGCCCCGGCGTCGTCTGTGTGCAATCATCCAATTGCGGACGCGCATCGCCGATCAGCGCACCGGTCGTTGCTCCACCTGCGATACTGCCGACGGCACTTGCGGTTTTACCGCTCGCGGTCAACGGCACGAGTGTCGCTTGGAAGGTGTTTCCCGAGATCAGGTTGATCGCTCCAACGGCGGAAGGGCCGAAGTCCGTGCCGAAGGAGTTGTCATTCATCGAAAAGTGTTGCGCATAATTCCACATGCCGGTCACGGTGTTGCCGTCGTAGTAGCCCATCACCACTCCGGTTCCCATTCCGACGTCGTTGCAACCCGGACCGCCGGTGCCTACCGCTTCCGGAAACTTGTCCATCAAGCCGGCATCAAACGCCTTCTGCTCGTCGCCGTAGTCGTGATCCTGGTCGCAGGTGACCGCATCGGCCGGTGACAGGCGGAATGGGTTTGTCGAATTCGGGTTATTCGTGATCAGGCCCGCCGCCAGCAAATTGTTCACCGTCGGAGTCCCGCTCCTCGCTTGAAAAGGGGTCTCTCCGTTCGGATTCATGGCGTACGGGTAAGTCCCGAAGTAATGGTCGAACGATTGGTTCTCTTGAAAAATAACGACCACGTGCTTGATCGGCGTATTCGTCGGGGGAGTCTGCGCCTGAATTCCCGCCGGCGCCAGAAGCGATAGCGACGCGATCGCGGCCAAGGCACAAACGTGCTTAGGGTGCTTCCGATTCTTCATCTACTTGCTCCTTTGATGGATCCGCAGTTTTTCGAAATCACTCTAGATTTGGGGTGAGACGTGAAGACGGGTCGGCGCACGTCCCAAAGCGTCGCGGGCCACTTTCCCGCGCTCAGACTTGTAATCTGTCTTTGTTAGCGCCAGATGAATACAGAATCAAAACCTGATGGCACATTGTAAAAAATCCGCCGCCCATCAATCAGGGGTCGGAGCTTTAGCTCCGACATGAAGGCACCCTTTCAAAGGGCCTTAGCCCCGGAAGAAATGTTTTTTCGCATTTTGCTGGAGGGCAAACGTTCTGCACTTCGTGACCCATGATTTCAAGGTCGCCCGTTCACTTCGCCGCGACACCCTGCGACGCGGCAGGCTCGACTCGCAAAATCCCCATCATTCCGCCGTCTTGGTGCTCCAACAGATGGCAGTGGTACGGCAGGATCCCCACGGCATTCGGGTCGCGGAAATCCATCCGCAGCTTGATACTCGGATAGGTGGCGCTCTTTCCGTCCCAATACTCGAGGTTCACCGTGTCGCGTAAAAACGGTTCATCCACCTTGCGGCCGTTCCACTCAATCATCAGAAAATGAATCAGGTGAATGTGAAACGCATGAAACTCCTGCGTCCGGTTCTCGATCGTCCAATCTTCGACGGTTCCTTGCTGCGCCACCATGTTCGGCAGCGCCGAATTCGGATCGAATGCCTTCGGCGTCTGCCCCTCCACGGTCACGAAAAACGTCGTCGGGCTGTTCGGATCGTTCGGGTTTTCCTGCTTCTCCGAAAAATAGAGCTTCCTCTCGCGCACCGGCGCCACGTCCCCCAGCCACCCTTCTTTCGCCGCAGCCAATGGAGCAGGATTCGCCGCCAATGCCGCTCGCGGCTCGGGAGCGTCCGGCGAAACCGCGATCGTAGCGAGCGCCCGCAGCGGATCGTTCTCGCCCAGCGGCCCGGTATCCACTCCGCGCGTCACCAGACTCCCCGCCACGCCATCGCCCGGTCCGTTCACCACAAATTCCACGCGCCCGCCAGGTGGCACGACCAAGTGACTCACCTTCAGCATCGCGCGCGCCGGCTCGCCGCCTTCCGCCAGCGGTGCGCCGTCCAACCCCACAACCCCGAGCGGCTGCGGCACGCTGTTGAACAACACCTGCAAATTCAGATAGGTAATCGCGGAAGCGTTCACCACACGCCACAACTCTTTCTGCGACGGCTTCATCCGTATCACCGCAGGCGGATACTTCGGATAGGGCACCGGTACGTAATTGATCGACAAATCCTTCGCCGGTTTCCCCTCGCCAGTTCCGGTATTCAACATGTCGCCTTCGGGATCGCGCATCCTGACCTGCGTAGCCATGCTCAGTCCCGGCGGCTCCGCTTCCGGATGCACCAGGCTCTCGTCGCGAATCACAAACACGCGTTCGTGCAGCCCGGCGAGCTGGCGGTTCACCCGCTCGATTCCCTCGACAATCAGCGCCCCCGAAGCGCCACCCAAAATCTGGAACCTGCTCATCCCGTGCACATGGGGGTGATACCAATACAATCCCGGCGGTTGGCTCTCTGGAATCTGAAAGCGATATTCAAACGCCGGGTCCGATGGCTCGACCAGCGTCTTCAGCGTTTCATCCGCGTGGCACGCCGCGGGTATCGCCAGCCCATGAAAATGCAAGTTCGTCGCCGACACAACCATCGCTCCGCCCGAGCACGCATCCCGCGCGTTCCCGCTTGCTTCGTTGCCCTCATCGCCGTTCACATCCATCTTCATTGCACCGTGGTTTTGCGAAGCTCCCGCCGTTCCGCGGCTCGCCGAATCCGTGGCCCGCGCCTCATTCTTCAAATTCAAAATAAGTGTGTCGCCCGGCTTCACTCGCAGCGTCGGAGAAACTGCCCCATCCGCGGTAACGTAGCAATATCGGGCGTTCCCGCCCGAGTCCACGTAACCCCGAAACGCCAGATCCACCTTCAACACGCCATCCACGCTGCGCAAGTCCTCAGGCTCTGGAACCTCAGCGCCCTCCGTTCCGCGAAAACAACCTGCATTCGACGTTGCGCCAGTTGCTACCCGCTTCGGCGACTCCTGCCCGGAAACGCGAACTGCTCCAAGCATGCAGAAGACGCACATACCCAGCAACGCCGGCAATTTCAGCTGCAAAGTGTTTGGAATCATCAACAGAACAAAAAATCCCCAGCGCTAGAAATACTCCTCTCGTGTTACTCCCGCGTGAAAGGGATGTGAACGCCAGACGGCCACGGCGCGCGTTGACTTCGCTCTATCCCGAACCTAAGATGCCCGCTTCATGCCCAATCTGAAACCCAGAGCCAGTCGTACCTTCCGTTTGCCGCATCCGCAACCCGTTGACGCCCTCGAATACGCCCGCTTCACCGGCATTCCTACGTTCATGCGCCTCCCGCACATCACGCAGCCCGAAGAACTCGACATCGCCATCATCGGCGTGCCCTTCGACGGCGGCACCACCTATCGTCCCGGGCCGCGCTTCGGCCCGCGTTACGTCCGAGTGCAATCCGCGATCATTCGTCCGTGGAATCCAGTCCTGAACGTGAATCCCTTCGAAAAATACCGCATCGCTGACTTCGGCGATCTCCCGGTAAATCCGCTCTCGATCGAAGATACCTTTCGCCGCATCGAGCAGGGCATCGCTCCGGTTCTCGCTGCCGGAGCCCGCAC
>JBEKWY010000068.1:0-25553 GCA_049512575.1 Candidatus Acidiferrum sp. | reverse complement strand
ATCTCACGAAAACGAAACTCAGGCTCGTCCTTCGGCCCCTTCCCAAGGCGAATGGGCATCTGGCCGCAAAGATTGTTTTCAATGAAGGCGGTCTCGTAGCGGGTTTTCTTGGCGTCCCAGGTATACACGCGCAGGGTCGTGAAATCGCAAGGCTGGCCGTCCGGGCCTTTCGCTCCGGCCACCAGATATTGCGGCTTGCCGCCGGAAGCGTCGGCAATGCGGTTGAGCTCGAACCAGGCCACGGCGCGTACGTTGGCCGACGCGATCCCCTCGCGAACGGCATCGGGGAGGTCGAGTTCGACGAAGCGCGCCACGACCCAGCCGGCGATGGGTACGCTTTGATCGCCGGGCTGCGTGGTCATATTGGTCTCCGCCGTGCGAGCAGCTGCTTCTCCGGGAGGACGGGTGGCTACGGCGCGAACCAGGTACCAGTCTTCTTTCTTGTTGCCGGATTCGCTGGCGGATTCCTTTTCGTCGGTCACCTGGGCCCAGTCGGCAACCGCACGGCCGACAACTTCAACGGGCACGCCGCGCCCGAACTGATACAGCCGAGGCTCGGTGCGGCCCGGCTGCACGCGGAGATTGGTTTGAACTTTGGTGCGCCCGTGCGCCTGGACCGGAATGGCCTGCGCCTCTTGCAACAGCTTGATGCTGCGCTCCCAGAGCGCCGGCTCCAGTAGTTGCCGCCCATCGATCCAACCCACCGTCCCGGCGGCAGTGCGCACTTTAACGCTGTCATTGCGGCGGCCCATCACGTCTACGCGGTCGCCATAGTGAAGGGTCTCCACCGGCTCGCGCACTTGCGCAACGCTGCTCCAAAGCGTGATGCTGCGCTCGCTGATATAGCCTTCGCCAACCAATTCGTGCTTCGGCCGCAGAAGCCAGGCAACTACCGCGACCAGGATCAACAGCGGCACCGCGATCAGCAGCTTTCGCTTCATGCCGGATTACCGAAACTTCCGGGAAGGGCCCGTACGATTCCCACGATCTATTTTGCTCCGTTCTGCGGATCTCTCGCCGCGCGTCGGTCACACACATCGGCGGCACAGGTTTGTGAAAGGTGTTTCCCCCAGCGATTCCGCGTCGCTTACGATTGTAACTGATTCTCTTGCGACGCCGGTCCACCGATCGTTAAGGAGTTTTCTGCTACAATCCGCGACGTTCGCTTAATTTGTGATGATTTGCCCCGGAGATCGTTGGTGAAATTCCTGGATAAACTGCAACCTCTCTCGCTACTCGTTCTGCGCATCGTCCTCGGGATCATTTACCTGTACCACGGCTATCCGAAACTCACCCACACGCACGGAAACCTGCAAGCCGTTTTCGTCGAGCACGGCCTGCCGGCATATTTCGTCTATGTCTCAGGCATGCTGGAGACTTTCGGCGGCGGGTTGTTATTGCTGGGACTGTTCACACGCCCGGCGGCGTTGTTGCTGGCTATGGAAATGTGCGTGGCGATCTGGAAGGTGCACAGCCTCCACGGATACATGGCCGTGCATGACTACGAGTTTCCCCTCGCGCTAGCGGCGGCGTGCTTCGCGCTGGCAACACTCGGAGCAGGTCTCGTCTCCCTGGATCATCCAATTTTCGAACGCAGCGGAGGAAGACCCCGTCCCCCAAGAGCCGCGAAGGCCTGACCTTGTACCGGCTGGGCCCGCCCTGCCCGGCGTCAACCCCAGCAGCCTGCCAGCGGCGCCACCCATTTTTCCGCAGGTCTGCCCGTGGTGCCGTAAGCCATCCCGAATTGGGAAAGCGCTCTGGCTGCACCCGCAAAATTTCCCTTGACAAGCGTATACCTTTTTGGTAACATACCTCTCATTGAAAGCTGCGTCAGAACTCTTCCGGTTCCAACCTTCGCTTTCTCAGCATCACTCCGAGGCAAATATATGTCGCGCCTTTTCATGTACTTACAAGCAGCTTTAGACGCACCAAGCCGTCAGTAATCCATGTGTTTTCATAGTCTTACGGATACTTCGGGAAACGAAGCATGGACGGACGCGTCCGTCCATGCTTCATTAAGCGTATGAGTTGCCTGTCGGGCGTCCTAGCGCGTAATAGGTTGTGATGTGACGGGAGCCGGGGACACTGGGGCTATCCCCGTGGGAGCGATGGGCAGCGCGATCCACAAAATGACGTAGGCCAGCAGGCCAGTCCCGGCGCACAAGAACGCCAGCAACCAGCAAATCCTTATAATCGTTGCATCTACATCGAAGTAGTCGGCCAAGCCGCCGCAGACTCCGGCAATCTTCTTGTCCGTGCTCGAACGCACTAGCCGCTTTTTCCCGCCGGCATCCCAATCCGCTCCAAACGAAGGAGACGCGGGCTGCTTGGCGCCGCAGTTGTAGCAAAAGTTGGATCCGTCCGTGATGCGCTTTTGACAGTTGACGCAGATCATCGCTGCACCTCCACAGAGCCTTGCTTCGCTAGTTCTACCATTGGATACGATTTGGGGGAGAAAAAAGTTTCCGGACCGCTCAGGCGTCTACCTCTCGGACCTAGTACTCGAGAAGTTGCTTAACTGCGGCGGTCAAGTGATCCGTTTGCGGCAGGATCACGTCTTCCAACTTTGGCTGGTAGGCGCAGAAGGTGTCCATGGCGGCTACCCGCGTGACCGGCGCGTCCAATTCCTCGAACAGCTCTTGCGCGATGCGCGCGGCGATTTCCGCGCCATAACCGAAGCTCAGCATGTCTTCGTACGCGACGATCACGCGATGATTCTTGCGCACCGTCGCGGCAATCGCTTCCCAATCGTAAGGCGACAAGGAACGAAGATCGATGATCTCGACGGAAATGCCTTCGCGCTGCAGCTGCGCCGCCGCCACTTCCGCGCGGTGCACAATGGCGCCGTAGGTCACGATGCTTACGTCGCTGCCTTCCTTTACCAGGCGAGCCTTGCCGAATGGCACGGTGTAATCCGAGCCGGGATATTCGGAGCGATTGTACGGCTGCCGGTAGAGATGCTTGTGTTCGAGGAACATCACCGGGTCGTCGCAGCGAATGGCGGTGCGCAACAGTCCCGCGACGTCCAGCGCCGTGGACGGCATGACCACGCGCAACCCCGGGCAATGTGCGAAAATCGATTCACCGCTCTGGCTGTGATAAACACCGCCACCGGTCAGATAACCGCCGATCGCCACGCGCAGCACCGCCGGCGACTTGAAATTCCCATTGGAGCGCCACCGGAAGACGCACAGCTCGTCGCGAATTTGCATCATCGCCGGCCAGATGTAATCAAAGAATTGAATCTCCGCGACGGGTTTGAGTCCGCGAACGGCCATACCGATCGCCCGGCCGACGATACTGGCTTCAGCAAGGGGCGTGTTGAAGACGCGATCCGCGCCGTATTTTCTCTGCAAGCCGGACGTGGCCTTGAAGACCCCGCCCTTCCCTTTTACCTGCTTGAGGTTTTCTTCGCGGCTGGCGTCCGCGACGTCTTCGCCGAAAACTGTGATCCGTTCGTCGCGCGACATTTCGTCGGAAAGAGTGGCCGCGACCATCTCAACCATGGTCTTGGGCGCGCCGTGAAGTTGCGGCTCGGCGGCAAAACTGGAAGACGTTGGATCGACGTCAGGCGAATAGACGTTGACGCGAATCGAATCGATCGAGGGTTGCTCGGCGGCGAGAGCCTGATCGCCGGCTTCGCGGACTTCCCGATCGACTTCGGCTTCCAGTGCCTCGATTTGTTTCTGATCGAGCAGCCCCTCGCGTACCAGGAAAAGTGAGAATTTCGACAGCGGGTCGCGGTGCGCTTCTTCCTCACGCTCTTCGGCGGTCTTATAGAGTTTTTCGTCGTCGGACAGCGAATGGGAGTAGTGGCGAATGACGTGCGCGTGGATCAGCGCTGGGCCGCGGCGCTGCCGGCAATACTCGACAGCTTCTTTGCCGGCGGCATAGCTTTCAAGCGGATCGGTACCATCGCACTCGGCGACGTGCAAACCCGGGAAGCTGCGGACCAACCGGGAAATGCTGCCACCTGCGGTCTGCACTTCAACGGGAACCGAAATGGCGTAGCCGTTGTCTTCGATGACGTACAGCAGCGGAAGCTTCTTCGCGCAGGCCGCGTTCAGCGATTCCCAGAACTCACCTTCGCTGGTCGCCCCGTCGCCGGCCGAGACGTACACGATTTCATCGCTGTCGTGGTGCACGTACTCGCCCAGCGGGGCCTTCTTGGCCTGCGCCAGCGCTTTTTGACGATGCTCGTAGTAAAGCGTGGCTTCCGCCGAGCCCACCGCTTGCACGAACTGCGTCCCGGTGCACGACGAGCGGCTGACGATGTTCCATTTGTTGTGCCCCCAGTGCGAGGGCATCTGCCGGCCACCCGAGGCCGGGTCGTCTTTGGCGCCGACCGCTTGCAGCAACATCTCCAATGGCGTAACACCGAGCATCAGGCATAGCGCGCGGTCGCGATAGTAGGGATAAACCCAATCGACGCCGGGACGAAGAAGCAACCCCATTGCGGCCGTAACAGCTTCATGGCCGGCGCTGGAGATTTGGAAGTAGATCCGGTTCTGGCGTTTCAGCTGGATTTCGCGGTCATCCAACCGGCGGGAGAGAAACATCGTGCGGTACAGACGAACCAGAGTGTCGCGGTCGAGGCCGCGAAATCGGACGGTGTCCAGTTTTGCCACTCTGACGCGAGTTTGTACTGCCATTCAGTTACCCTCGTCTTGAACCCAAGTCATGAAGTGGTGTCGATAGGCCGCGGAAACCCAATTATACCGGAAACGCTTTCGATTGTGCGAATCGGGGGCGGGCTGGTTCCATAGGCTAAAGGCTATTCGAGAGAGTCGAATTGCTTGAGAACCTCCGGAAACGCCGGCTCGCCCTCACGAACAACCTTCGGCGCCGCGCCCTTAAAAAGCTCGTCGGCGGGGATGCGGTCGAGCCATTGCTGCTCGGACAGTTTTTCGTGAGCGGAGAAATAGAGGCGCACCAGCAGCTTCACGGAGCCGTTCTTGGCATCCGCCGCGCCGGAGGCCTTCGCCGTCCTCGCTTTCGATTTGGCCTTCGCCTTTTCCGCTTTTTTCGGCGGCTCTTCTACTTCCGTCGCTTCCGCGCCAAGGTCTTCGCCGCGGTCGAACTTTACCTGCAGTTTTTTATCGAGACGAAACGCCTGCTTCCATCCCTCGAGCTTGTGGCGTGCCTGCTGGGCTTTCTCTTCGTCGGTGCCAAAATCGAACAGCATATACGTGTGGGCCATATGGAAAGTCTGCGATGCGCTTAGCCTCAAGTCAAGATACGGCTGGCACTCGCACCTCCCGAAGCGGCCCTTACGAACTCCACAACTTTCCTAGGTAGTCGGCGGCGGAGTCCTACGGCGCGCACCGCCGACGTTCTCCATAAAGACGACTGTCCGGGATCGGAGCGGAGGCTCGATTACGGACTCCGCACATCACCGGCGAGCCGCTATTGTGAAGCGGAAACATCGCGGCTAAACTGTCGCCGAAATACCATCTTCGAGGCGATGGGGTTCGCCTTAACCGTTCTGGAGAAATCGCCGGAACTAATGACTCCTGGCTGCCAAGCGGCGCCAGGAGTTTTTTGTTTCGGCGCGTCGCGCAGAATTCTTACCGCTCGCCTCGGCACTGTGTCGCTGCCGGACGAAGCTAAGGATCGGAGCAAACTTGCGCCTGACATTAATCGCAATCTTCGGAGCCATCGGAACGCTGCTGCGTTATGGACTACAGGGCTTCGCTCAAGTGCGTGTGAGCGGCACGTTCCCGTACGGCACCCTGCTTATCAACCTCACAGGATGCTTTTTTCTCGGCCTCATCGGCCAGTTCACGCTGAATCGCATCGTGATCTCGCCGGACTGGCGCGTTGCCATCACCGTTGGTTTTTTCGGCGGCTACACCACCTTTTCCAGCTTCGGATGGGAAACTGCAAAGATGCTGGAAGACGGTGAATGGCTCTCGGCCACATCCTATGTTGCCGCCAGTGTCGTAGTGGGTCTGTTTCTCTCGGTTGCCGGCATTCGCCTGGCAAACAGATTCTAGGAGCAAAGCATGACACACGAGAAGTTTGAAGGCGAGCGCACGCTGATGCGCATCCACATCGGGGAGTCCGACAAGTGGCACGGCAAGGCGTTGTACCAAGCCATCGTCGAGATGCTGCGCAAGGAAGGCTTCTCGGGCGCGACCGTGCTGCGTGGTGTTGCAGGCTACGGCGGTTCCAGCATCTATCACACCGACAAGCTCTTGCGCCTCTCGCAAGACTTGCCCTTGATCGTCGAAGTTGTCGAATTTACCGAGCGTATCGAAAAGATTTTGCCGCGCCTCGACGAGATGCTGGACGGCGGGCTCATCACCTTGGAGAAGGTTCGCGTCATTCTGTATCGGGCGGGTAAGACGTAGCGACCCGCGTCCACGCCAATCTTCCCTACTTCCTGGTTGACTTTGCGCGCGGCGATGATTACTTTGGAAATCTAGGGCGAAGGAGTTCGCCTCTAACCGCTGTTCCTCCGTACGCCGGAACAGATGATGACTCCTGACAAGGGTACTTGTCGCGGAGTCATATCCCGGCAAGCATCCAGACAAGGAAACCGAGGCCATGGAAAATGTCTGGGCGCTAGCTTCCATCTGGGTTGGTTTGGCGCTGGTCGCGACCCTGCTCGCAATCTGGCTAAGAATCTCCACCGCGCTGACGGAAATCGTGGTGGGTACCGTGGCCCAACTGGCGATCGGAGCCATCGTGGGTCCGAAAGGGCTGGGCGCGAAAACCGATTGGATCACGTTTCTCGCCGGCACCGGAGCCATCGTCCTGACCTTCCTGGCCGGCGCCGAATTGGACCCAGTAAGCTTCCGCGCAAAATGGAAAGAGGCCACGGTCATCGGCCTGGTTGGATTTTTCTGCCCCTTCCTGGGCTGCACGGCCATCGCGCACTATGTGTTGCATTGGAGCGTCACTTCGAGTTGGCTCGCAGGTGTGGCGCTTTCGACGACCTCGGTGGCCGTCGTATACGCGGTCATGCTGGAGCTCGGCTTTAACGTGACCGACTTCGGTAAAGGCATTCTCGCCGCCTGTTTCATCAATGATCTGGGAACGGTAATCGCGCTGGGCCTGATCTTTTCTCCCTTTACGCGGAAAACGGTGATTTTCGTAGTCGCGAGCGTCGTGATTTTCTTCGTATTGCCCTTTCTCACCCCTCGATTCTTTCGCCGCTACGGAGGCCGCGTCTCCGAACTCGAGGCAAAATATATTCTTTTCCTTCTTTTTGGGATGGGCGGGCTGGCGGTATGGTCCGGCAGCGAAGCGGTTTTGCCCGCCTATATGATCGGCATGGTACTCGCCGGCACAGTAGGAAAGGATCATGTGTTGGTCCGGCGTCTCCGCACGCTCACGTTCGGACTTCTGACGCCCTTTTATTTCATTCGTGCGGGCTCGTTTGTTTCTGTGCCCGCGCTGGCGGCGGCTCCACTCGTTTTCGGAGTCCTGTTTCTCGCCAAGATGGGCTCCAAAATGATCGGCCTCTGGCCCACGGTGAAGGCCTTCAAGTATGAGCGGCAAGAAGGATTGTATTTCACGCTGATGATGTCCACAGGCCTGACGTTTGGCACCATCTCCGCGCTGTTCGGGTTGAGCCACGGGATCATCACTCAGGTGCAATACTCGCACCTGGTGGCGACGGTAATCGGAAGCGCCGTCGTGCCCACGATGATTGCCAATGCTTTCTTCCTGCCGCGTCACCTGCTCCCGAAACCGGAGGCCGACCCGGTCCTCGTTGAAGTCAGAACGGCGGACGCGAACTGAGGAGGAATTATGCGTGGACGAAGGCAAGGGTCCCCATTCCGAAAAATACTGGTTGGCTTCGACGGCTCCGCGCAGGCCGAAAAGGCTGCCGCGACCGCTTTTTCGCTGGCACAAGTGATGGACGCGCGCGTCATTCTGCTGGCGGTCGCGCGCCCGGCGGAGCCAGCCACGTCTGTTGAGCTGAGCGCGATGCTCGACGATGCGCGCGAGCACTACGAACAGGATTTCATTAAGCTCCGCGCCAAGGCGCAACAACGCGAGGTTGAGCTCGAAACGGAAATCGTCGTCGGTCATCCCGCGGAACAGATCATTCGCCGGGCGGAGGCGGACCACATCGACCTCATTCTTCTTGGTCACCGGGGAATGTCGAGGTTTGAAAAGTGGATCCTCGGATCGATCTCGGAACGCGTGTTGCGCTACGCGCATTGTCCGGTGATGGTGGTCCGCTAGGAGGCCTGCCTTGTCAAACGATCCTCAAAAGCTGCTCCTTGGTGAAAGCCACCGCCGCGTGGTTTCCGCAGTCCTCCGCCGCGTGGAGTCCACGTGCGGCGAGATTCTCGAATGGATCGAGCGTCCTGGCGGGGATCTCCTTCAGTTCAAGGAAGACCTTGTCCCGAGCCAGATAGACGAACTGCGCGCGCTGGTAAGTGACCTGCGCGAGGAAACCCGTCGCGTCGAGGAGGAAATCGTGGTCGATCCTTCGGTGCAGTCGCGCGCACGCGCTGTATCGGCGACCGTGTCGCTCACGCAAGTCGAGATCCAGGAAGTCCTCACGCCGGGACTCCGCGGGTACGGGACGCTGCCTCCGGAAGTCGAAGCCGCCCTTGACGCCAAATTCGTTCGCCTGCTCGACTGCCTGCAAAGGATGAGCAGGATTGCTGGACGCAAAATCACACGGGGTGCCGCGTGAGACTGCACGAGTATCACGCTCGCAGTCTCGAAGCCACTCTCAGCCGCGCCGATGAAGCAATTCATCGGATGCAAGACCTTTTGATCAATAGCGGGCAGGACGGCGTTGTGTTCAAGATAGAAAATACGCTGTCGCTGAAATCCCGCGACGCTCTGTTGTCACAGCTGCACGCATTGCAAGCGACGCTGGGCTTGATGGCGAAATCCTTCTCACTCAATCCGCATCCCCTGGACATCCGGCGCGTACTGGATGCGGAGATTTCGACCTTATGGGTTCTGTTCGAGAATTGCCGTCCCGCTCGCCTGAAGGGCTACGGGAAGGAATTTGCGCCCGACGCCCGGACAACGCTGGAAGAAACGGTCGAAAGCCTGGTTGGGCAAGTCTTGACCATGCGGGCGCAGTTGGACTGAGCGAGGCGATTCTCCGATGCTGATCGGCCGGGAACAAGAGCGAGCAAAGCTATACGAAGCGGTCTGTGATCGCAGGAGTTTGCTGGTTTCGGGCCCGGCGGGTTCGGGCAAGTCCGCATTGCTTGAAGAAGTGCTTTCTTCCCTGGCTGCAAGCATTCGCGGAAGATTGATTTTCTGCTCGGTGGAGGGCCCGCCCAACACCATTTGGCAGCATTTAGTGCTGGCGCTGGGCGCAGCAGGCGATCCGGATGTGCTTGTCCGCGCAGAACGCGAAGCAGGCTCTCGCGCGCACCTTGGCCGCTGGATCAAGGCGCAAACCAGTTTGCGGCTGCGCGGCATTCTCCGTCGCGCGGCTCGTTCCCGCGAATACTCGATCTTTCTCGACGCCAAAGACCCTTTGCCCGATGGGGTCTACCGCCTGCTTCAGGAATGGGTTTGGTCCCGGCGCACACCCGTTGTCTTGTTGGCTCGTGGCGCGACGCAAACGGAGCTTGGTAAGGCTTCGAGGCTCTACTGGCACGACGGCCTTCGCTTGACTCTTGGCCCTCTCGCTCCGGCCTCCGCGGAGATCTTACTCGAGCACGCGATAGCGCGGTTTCAGCTCGCGAGCTTCGCTGACGGCGATTTCCGCAGCTTTGTTCTGGAGCAGAGCGCACGATTCCCCAGCGGAATCGTGCGCCTGTGCGAATTGGCATCAGACGCGGCGTACCACTCTAGTGGCCGCCTCAAGCTGCACACTCTGGCCATAGATTTTATGCTCCAGCAGCGCCGTACCACTGAACGAGCAGCCCTCCATGCGTGAGCCACCGGACTCTGTGATGGAGGCTGCGACGCAGAGCGGCGACGAAGCCCTTTCTCTGGCTCGCACCGTCATTGGGCGGTTTGAACTCACCGATCTCCAGCCACTGTTGAAAGCCGCCGAGATTTCCGTCGAAAAACAGGAGTTGAATCTCGCTGTTTTCGGCCGCTTCAAAGCCGGCAAAAGCAGCTTTCTGAATCAACTCATCGGGCGGGCGGTGCTTCCCGTGGGAGTTACTCCGGTTACCTCCGTGGTGACGGAGATTTCTTCAGGTCTCGAAGAGCGCGTCGTTGTCACTTTCAAAAATGGCGACGCGCCGCGGGTCATTCCCATCGGCGAGGTCTCACGCTATGTGACCGAATCGGAGAATCCCGAAAATCGGAAGGGCGTCCAAATCGTAAGCATCACTCTTCCGCTTGACCAGTGTTTCGACACGCTGAAGCTAGTGGATACGCCGGGCCTTGAAACGGTCTTTGCTCACAGTACGGAAGCGTCCCTATCGTGGAGTCCGAGGGTTGACCTCGCGCTGGTCGCTGTGGGCGTCGATCCTCCACTCAGCCAGCACGATGTGGCCCTGATTGAACGGCTGCAGCGGTTCACGCCGAACGTTTGTGTGCTGCTAACGAAGGTGGACACGATCGACGCGACGGATCAGAAGGAAGTGTTGGCCTATGTGGAGTCGCAACTCCAGGCGCGCGTGACGGGCCGGGTGCCGGTGCTTCCCTATTCCACCCGAACAGGTTACGAAGATCTGCGATTGCGATTCCAGCGGGAATACTTGTCCAAGGCGCTGGCTTCGTTCCACCAGGCCCGCTCTGCGGCGCTAACAAGAAAGCTGCAGACGCTGCTGCTCTCGGCGGCGGACTACTTGCGCCTCTCGCTCAAATCAGCGAAAGGAGAGGAGTCCGACCGGCAGCAGCTACGTACTCAGGTGCTCGGCTCCGAACGCGCGATTGCGGACCAGAGACTCCGCTTCCAATTGATCGCCGACCACGCCCGCGCTCAGACCAGGTCAGTGATTGAAAGTCACCTGCGGAAGAAATCGTTGGCTCCGCTTCAAACTAGACTTTCAGAACGTCTCGCAGTCGAGCGATGCTCCTGGCGCGGCAGCTTCGCGAAAACTCTTTCGCAATTCGAGCAATGGCTTCGGGTTGAGCTGGCAGTCGAAATATCGAACATATCGACAGCGGAGAGTGAAGCGTTTCTTGAGCCACTCCGCGATGTGCAACGCTTGTATCAGCGGGAACTTCAAGCCTTCCGCGACAGCCTGGCTGAAAAAGTCCAGCATGTTTTTGGCGTGCCGCTTCGCACCACGGAGCCTGAAATCGAGTGGCAGCCGCCACGCCGTCTAGACATCGCCATTGGCAGGATTTTCGACCATAACTGGGAATTGATTTCCGCGCTGATCCCCATGTGGCTTTTCCGCCGCGCGGTCGAGCGGCGATTGGCCGGAAGAGTTGAATACGAAGTGTTCAAGAATCTTTCGCGCTTAACATCGCAGTGGGAAGAATCGATGCTTTGCGCAATTCGCGCGGCGCAGGATGACGTACAGAACCGCTTCGATGAGCTGGTGCTCACGGTCCGGCGCCTCCTCGCGATGGAAGACCCGGAGCAAAGGGCTTGCCTCAGTGCGTTTCTTCAGCGGGTCCTCGTCGTCCTCGAAAGCCTCTCGACATGCGCTCAAGAACGCGACTAGCTCTCTCGGAAATGATCGAAGAACTAGTACGGCTTTTTTAGCTGGGCGGACAGTATTTTCCGGCGAGCAGGATTCGGGCCATCCAGCCGGCATGCGGCAGCCCCGACCGCAACAGATCTTCTGCTTCGCTTTGCACATCATACTCAACGCGGCGAATCGTGGGCTCCTCTCCATCAATTACCAGGTACGATGCGCGGGTGTCTCCGTCATAGGATTGGCTGACGCTGCCTGTATTCGCTACGGTCATGTCCTGAAGCCGGCGTACGTACGGGCAATGAATGTGGCCGTAGACCACGAGCGGGGCACCCAGAGAACTGTAGGTGTTGCGTAGTTCGTCGTCGCCGGCATTGGGCATGGGAGCGCGCCAGAGATCGTCTGGGCTGGCGTGAACCAGAGTGAAGTTTTCGTTCAGGTACCGAGCGGGAAGTGCTTCCAGCCATCGCAAACGTTCTTCGCCGATGCTCGCGACCGTTGGCGGAATCGTCTCCTGGACCATCGCAAAGATTTTCGTTAGCTGTGGTTGCGTGGCGGCGAATTCCGTCAAGCGTTCCGGGGCCCAAAGCATCTCATCTGTGTTTCCGCGGACTCCGGGCCAGCCGAGTGAGCGGACTTGATCGATGATGTCCGCGGGATTCGCACCGCCGGCGGCCAGATCGCCGCCGTGGACAACCAGGTCCGGCGCGACTTGCCGCAGATCGGCGAGCACCGCCTGGAACGCGCGGCGATTGCCGTGAATGTCCGATACGATGGCGACTCGCATTTTGCCTCCCGCACTCTTTGCGTTTAGGATTCGGAAGCTGGCACCGACGATTCTAGCTAAATTAGTGGCGCCGGGACGATCTCAAGGACGCCGAACTTATCCGACCATGCCGGAAACTACCCAACACAAATCCTGGCTCAACCGAACGGTTCTGGGCGTTGGACTAACCAGCCTATTCAGCGACTGGAGCCATGAAACCGCGACCGCGGTCTTGCCTGCGTTTCTTGCCGCGATCGGTGCGGGACCCGTCTGGCTGGGTGCGATCGAGGGTATTGCTGACGGGCTTTCGGGCTTCACCAAGCTCGGCGCGGGGCACTACACCGACCGCCTGAAACGCCGCAAACCGCTCGCGGTGTTTGGCTATGCGATTACCGCATTGGCCACTGCTTCGTTTGCGTTCGCGACCCAGGCGTATCACGTGCTCTTCGGCCGCGTCGTGGCTTGGCTGGGGCGCGGGGTGCGATCGCCTGCGAAAAAAGCACTGCTTGCCGCCGATGTTCCGCCGGGGGCTTACGGCCGCGCGTTTGGATTCGAGCGGTTGATGGATACCGTGGGCGCGATTGCCGGGCCGCTGACGGCGCTGTGGTTGATGCAGCACACGCATCATTCGTATCGCACGGTTTTTCTATGGACGCTGCTGCCGGGTCTCGTGGCGGTGGCGGCGTTTTGGCTGCTGGTGCGCGAGCGTCCGATGGCGGCGCGACCGCAGCGGTCGTTTGCCACCGGATTGCGCTTGTTGCCCGTTCCCTTCCGGCGATTCCTGGTGGGCGTGGGAATATTTGGCGCGGGCGATTTTTCTCACACGATGCTGATTCTGTACGCGTCGCGCGCTCTTGCGCCGGTGCACGGCGCGGCGCGGGCGGCCAGTATTGCCGTGGCTCTGTACACGCTGCACAACGCTTTTTACGCGGGCTCGGCGTACTTGAGTGGCTGGGTAAGCGATCATGTGCGGCGCCGGAAATTCGTGCTGGCAGCAGGTTACGGGTTAGGGGTCGTGACGGCTCTTCTACTCTGTACCGGGACGCAGTCGCTCACGTTCCTTGTCGTGATTTCCATCCTGGCTGGTCTTTACATTGGGACGGAAGAAGCCCTGGAAGACTCCGTCGCGGCTGAACTCGTGCCCAAGGATCAACATGGCATGGCGTTTGGGACCCTCGCCGCCGTCAATGCTGGGGGCGACTTCTTATCCAGCGTGATGGTTGGATTCTTGTGGAGCGCGTTTTCGGTGCAAGCGGCGTTCGGAACTTCGGCGGTGCTCTTTTTTGTCGGCGCGCTGATGATCCTGCGGTTGCGCCACTAGCCGGTCCGGCTCCTTTACACATCCCTCAACGGCAGCCCCATCGTCCTATTCCGTCTCCTGGGCGTCTCCGGTGTTGGCGATTTGTCCTCACCATTTCTGAGGACTTCACTTCCGCCTTGCGCCTGCTTTCCCCACATGCTAGGTTAGCGAACAAAAAGCGAATCACCGAGGAGGACCATGCCGAACTCAATCGCCGTTTCCCGAGCGCCCGATTCGACGACATCCGCCGCGCGCGCTTTCGGCGTGGTCAATGCCTTCCTGGAGCGCGACCCTACCGGCGAGATCATCACCGCAGTTCGCCGCTTCCCGGCTAAGGAAGCGCAGTGGGCCGACTTCCCTGGCTGGACGCACCCCGACCTGGTCGCTGCGTACGCCGGGAAAGGCATTCGCCGCCCCTACACGCACCAGGCGGAAGCGGCAGAGGCCGTACATGCGGGAAAGAACGTGGTCATCGTCACGCCAACCGCGTCCGGGAAGACGCTCTGCTACAACTTGCCGATTCTGAACGCCATTCTGGAAGATGCCGACACACGCGCGCTCTATCTTTTCCCCACCAAGGCGCTGGCGCAGGACCAGCTTGCTGAATTGCACGACGTCAATCAGCGCCTGGACAATCGCTTCGGCGTTTTCACTTACGACGGCGACACGCCCAGCGACGCCCGCAAAGCCATCCGCGAAAAGGGTCACCTTGTTCTGACCAATCCCGACATGCTGCACACCGGCATCCTTCCGCATCATGCGCGCTGGACGCGGCTGTTCGAGAATCTGCGCTACATCGTGATCGATGAGTTGCACGCCTATCGCGGCGTTTTCGGCAGCCACTTGTGCAACGTGCTTCGACGCCTGCGGCGTATCGCACGCTTTTACGGACGCGAACCGCAGTTCGTGTGCTGCTCGGCGACGATCGCGAATCCCGGCGATCTGGCTTCGCGCCTGATCGAAGCCGAGGTGGACGTTCTAAGCGCCAATGGTTCTCCTTCGGCGGAGAAGACATTCGTCTTCTACAATCCGCCGGTAGTGAGCCGCGCGCTGGGCATCCGCCGAAGCTATCTGAACGAATCGTCGCGAGTAGCGCAGGAATTCCTGAAGCACAATTTGCAGACCATGGTCTTCGCCAACTCCCGGCTGCACACCGAACTCCTGCTAACGTATTTGCAGAAGGCCAATCCGCACCCTCCGGGCAAGCCGGAAACGATTCGCGGCTATCGCGGCGGCTATCTCCCCGGCGAGCGCCGCGAGATCGAGCGCGGGCTGCGTGACGGCCGCATTCGTGGCGTCGTCTCCACCAGCGCGCTCGAACTGGGCATCGATATCGGCTCGTTGGACACCGTGGTCATGGCCGGTTACCCCGGCACGATTGCCGGAACATGGCAGCGCGCGGGCCGTGCCGGGCGCCGCAGCGGCAGTTCGTGCGCGGTGATGGTCGCGTCGTCCGCGCCTCTCGATCAATTTATCGTGCGCCACCCCGACTATTTCTTCGGCAATACGCCCGAGCATGCCTTCATTCAGCCGGACAATCTGGAAATTTTGATCAATCACCTGAAATGCGCGGCATTCGAGCTGCCGATCGGGCCGGGCGAAGCGTTCGGTGATGTCGATGTACCCGACCTATGCGCGCGCCTCGCGGAAGCGGGCTATCTGCATCGCGCCGGCGAGCATTTTCACTGGACGCAGGAAGCGTATCCCGCGGACACCGTCAGCCTCCGCTCGGTCACCAGCGACAATTTCATCATCATCGATATTACCGGCCAGCCGGAAGTGATCGGCGAGGTCGATTTCTCCAGCGCCTTGACGACCGTGCACGAGAAAGCCATCTACCTGCACGGAGCGCAGCAGTACCACGTCGAGCATCTCGACTTCAAAGAGCGCAAAGCGTACGTGAAGCAGGTAGACGTTGACTATTACACCGACGCAATCCGCTACACGCAGGTGCGCGTACTCGAAATCGCGGAGCAGGCGCGCGCAAGCGAGTCAAATCCCGAAATCGCTGCCGCGCGTTCCCACGGCGATGTGTTGGTGCGCTCGCAAGTGGTCGGCTTCAAGAAAATCAAATTTTTCACCAACGAAAATATTGGGGCGGGGGAACTGCAACTGCCTGAAAACGAAATGCACACGACTTCCTACTGGATTACGTTGGAAAGACCTTTGCTGGAGTCGCTGCCGTTCACCATCAGCGAGAGGCAGAGCGGCATGTTCGGCCTGCTGCAAGCGCTCGAATCGGTGGCCACGCTGCTCCTGATGTGCGACCGCCGCGATCTCGGAACGGCCATCGGCGAACGCCCACCAACGCCGGGGGAAGAGAGCGACGAATTGGTCTCCGTGCGCATGGAAGACGCAATCGCTGCGAACGCCAAAGAATTTTTTGAACCGAACCTGTATCTTTTCGACGCGTACCCAGGCGGCATCGGTTTTTCCGAGCCGCTCTTCCGCGCCCACGAATTGCTCGTCATGAAAACGCGCGAACTGATCACGGGATGCGCCTGCGAACAAGGCTGCCCGTCGTGCGTCGGCCCCGCGGGTGATCTCGCGCCGCGCGCTAAAGAGGCGGCGCTCGCCATTCTCGATCGGTTGGGTGCCTAAATGCCGGGACTGGCCGACAAATTCTCCCGGCTCGCCGCCCTGAAACCGTCTCGCGCGATGGCCGCGCGCCCCGCCACGCGGCGCGCGCCGGAGCAAGAAGACTCTCTCTCTCGCCTGCTGGGAGCGGCCATCGGCACGAACCACTACGGCGAGCATGTTTGCGTGTCCAACTGGTTCTCGACACCGGAATTTGCGGACCCATCGAGCGCAACTCTCGAACTCCTCTGCCGCACACGCGACGCCGCTCATTCCAAGCGCACGCACGCTGCCCTGACCGATCCGACAAAGTGGCTGTTCCTCGACACCGAAACCACCGGCCTATCCGGCGGTACCGGCACGTACGCGTTCCTGATCGGCCTCGCGTGGTGGGATTCCGGCGGCCTGCAGATCGAGCAACTCTTCATGCGCGACTTCCATGAAGAGCATTCGATCCTCCACGAACTCGCCGCGCGCCTTGCCGAGCGCCCAGTCCTCGTCACCTTCAACGGAAAATCGTTCGACTGGCCGCTGCTCGAGAATCGCTTCACCATGACGCGCGCCATCGCAACACCGTGTCTGGCCGCACACCTCGACCTGTTGCACCCCGCCCGCGCGCTGTGGAAGCTGCGCCTCGGTTCGGTGCGCCTCGTGGAACTCGAGCGTCACGTCCTGGATGCCCCGAAACTCGGCTGGCACCGCGAAGAAGACGTCCTCTCCGCACTGATTCCACAACACTATTTCGATTATTTGCGTGGAGGCCCTGCCGCGCCGGTGGCCGGCGTTGTGCGCCATAACCAGATGGACCTGCGCGGCCTCGCTGCGATCATGGGCCGCATCGATGCCCTGCTCGCGGCGGCAAGCGGGCCCGACCAAGGCATCGACAGCCTGGATCTCTTCGGCCTCTCGCGTTTCCTGCAAAAACGCGGGGATTCCGATCGCGCCCACGCCGCCTGCTCGCAAGCGCTCGATCTCGGCCTTCCTTCCGAATATCGGCCGCAAGCCCGCCGCGAATTGGCGCTCCTGGCAAAACGTCGAGGCGACCATGCCGCCGCGGCGCTGCTCTGGCATGAAGTTGCGGCCGAAACAACTGGCGACGCTCTCGACGCCATTCACGCCTGCGAGCAGTTAGCCCTCTATTACGAGCGCCGGATGAAGGATTTCACGCGCGCCATGGAGTTCGCGCGGCTGGCCCTCGGGAAAGTAGCCCGCCTTCGGGCCCGTTCTCGCGATCCTCTCGCTGTCGCCCGCCTCGCCCGCATGGAGCAACAATTGCTGAATCGCGTCGCCCGGCTCCAGCATCGAATGGGGTTCGCGATAGGTGCGCGGCGTCGGGCTCCTCTACCATTGCTCGATCCGCCGCCCGCAGTTGTGAACGCCAAGCCCGGCGGCGGATCGCGAAAACTTCGCTTTTGAAGAGGGAAACCGGATGGATTCTTCCGCGGCAAAGCAGCAAACTTCTTCAGGAATTCCAATGGCTACCGCACAACAAGCGTACCTTCGCACTGAACTGCTCCGGCGACACAATCGCCTGGAATCCGCGTTGCGATCGCCCGCTGCGGACGCGTCTATTTCTTCCCTGCTGCGCGATGTGGACGCCGCTCTTGAGCGCATGGACAAGGGTACGTATGGGCTGTGTAACACGTGCCACGAACCGATCGAAACGGAGCGCCTCCTCGCCGATCCCCTGGTGCAATTTTGTCTCGACGATTTGACGACCGAAGAGCGGCGCGCCCTGGAAAGCGACCTGGCGCTCGCCGCTCGCATTCAGCAAGCCCTGCTGCCGCGTAGCGATTTTTCTCCAGCCGGATGGGAAATCCGCTACCACTACGCACCCGCTGGACCCGTGAGCGGCGACTATTGCGACCTTTTTGAATCGAAAGGCAGCCTGCTCTTCCTTCTGGGAGACGTTTCCGGCAAGGGCGTGGCCGCGTCGATGCTGATGAGCCATCTCCACGCGACCTTTCGCAGCCTCGCGGACGCCGATCTTCCCCTTGATCGCATGGTGGAAGCCGCCAATCGCATTTTCTCGGAAAGCACCCTAGCCGGGCAATTCGCCACGCTCGTCGTTGGCCGCGCGTCGCGAGACGGCTCGATCGAACTCGTCAGCGCCGGACACTTGCCGCTCTTGCATCTGGGTGGCCTCGACACGAAATCTCAAGGCGCGACCGGTGTCCCGCTCGGTATGTTCTCGAACACGACTTTCCCCGTCGATCGCTTCTCGATCGAGGCCGGCGATTCCCTGCTGGTTTGTACCGACGGACTGACTGAATCGCGTAATGCGGCGGGCGAAGAATACGGACTGCACCGCGTAAAGGCTCTGGCGACGACGCACAGCAAGTGCCCACCTTCGGAGCTACTATCGCACTGCCTCTCGGATTTGGACAGTTTTACGTCAGGGATGAAGCAGACCGACGACTTGACTCTGCTCGTGGTTCAACGAGCGGCATAAGGGCGCTATCTCTGGTTGGCGAACGCGGCTTGTACCGGCATTGCACCGCGATTGCCGATCGGCCGGCCCACGATACTCTTCCGTGCCTGTCTTGCAGGCAGCGCGGTCCATTCGACCTTATTATTCAGCTTCTCGAATAAAGCGCGGTCCCCACCTTCCAGCGTCACGCAGGCTGCGGCGACACACCGCAAAAAAACGCCTCCATCCGGCGCATCGAATGACAGGAACTCACCCTGGCGGTCTTCGCCGGTTCGCTTCTCGTACTTCTTCCTCAACGCCTCGGAGTACGCCGTGAAAAAGCGCTCCGCATCTCCCTCGGTAGCCAAGTCCAGCCGCGCAATCAGCAAAAGGCGCTTGGTCCTCTTCTGCTCGTACACGACGTACCGGTCGTCACTCCAGGTGGAGGAGACGGGCGTGGCTCTCTCCTCGCTCAAGAACTGTTTCAAGACTTCCTTCCAGCCGAACTCGCCCATGATGTTTTCTTCCAGCCTCGTCCAATCCGCTCCCACTTCCTTATCCATCGAAGGCAGCGTGACCTTCGGCGGCGTCTTGCCTGCCAGGTACAGCGCCGGGTGCAAGATCTGCTGCGTGGATACCGGGGGATTGGCGAATATGCCCGACAGCGCGCTCCAACCTTTCGGCCTCAGCACCGCAGCCGAGAAATTCAGTCCATCCAAATAAGGGAAAATCAGAGCATCCTTCAAAAACGGCGGCGCCTTCTTCAGCATCGGCGTGCTTTCCATGTCGCCGATGAGCATCGACGGATCGATGTCCGGCAAATCCTGAAGAGAACGCCCGGTGCCTTGGAGCAGGTAATCGACCATCGCCGCCATGGCGCTGCCTTCCAGCACGGACTCTCTCGCCAGCTCCGCATCGTCGTTTGGCCGCGCCGCCTTCGCCCAGTCGTCGATCTGAAAATGCTGATCTTGCAAAGCATGCGTCAACTCGTGGGCCATCACCATTTTCTGATCGGCGGCGGGGATCCAATCCGCGACGTAAAACTCGTGCGCTTTCGGATCGTATAGCCCCGCGATCTGTTCCGTGAGCAGATCGACCATGAAGGCATCCAAATCGAATCCCTTCGGCAGCAAACCGAATGCTTCGGCGCTGCGCTGCCCGGCGTAACGCTCGGCCTGGTCCTTATCTTCCTTCATTTCGTTGACGACGTAAGCGCGTATCTGTTCGCGGGATCGCAAGCTCTTTTTCAGGGGCGTGCGCAGTTTCAGGCCGGTGATCTCACTCATCTGTTGCAGGACTTCGTCCGCGGCCGCTGCAAACTCGGCATTCGTGGTGCTGCTCGGCGGGTCCGATTTGGCGGGCGCCGTCGATTGTTGCGCATCGAGAATGGCCGCTGCAGCTAGCGACGCCACCGC
This sequence comes from Candidatus Acidiferrum sp., assembly GCA_049512575.1. Lineage (GTDB taxonomy): Bacteria > Acidobacteriota > Terriglobia > Acidiferrales > UBA7541 > Acidiferrum. The sequence goes on along the minus strand of JBEKWY010000068.1, from coordinate 5,548 downwards.
TAGCAGAAACACGAAGATGCGATGAGGTATGGTTTTTTTCAAGAGCGCCATGCTCATTCGAGAATAACAGATTCGTGAGACACCCGCCTGACGCGCCCAAACGGGCATGGCCACAGATGTCATTACGTTTGAGGGCGCTCGAAGGTCGAGATGCGTTTAGAATGAGTCCCGCTTAGGACCTCAATAGGCGAGTTCGCGTTGGAAGGAGCATCGGATGCGCTTTGCAGCGCTTTTGGTGTTTATGCTGGCCGTGGTATGCGTCGTCAAAGCTCCCGCGCGGGCGGGGGAAACGGATCAGGAACGAGTCGATCGCATTTTCGCTGCTTACGACAAGCCTGGTTCCCCTGGCTGCGCGCTGGGCGTGATACGCGACGGGAGCTTCATTTACCGCAAGGGCTACGGCGAGGCCAGCCTCGAACTCGGCGTTCCGCTTTCGGCCGAATCTGTTTTCTACATGGGCTCGGTCTCGAAACAATTCACGGCGGCAAGCGTTGTGCTCGCCGCCGAACAAGGATTTCTTTCGCTCGATGACGACGTCCGCAAATACATTCCGGAACTCCCCGACTATGGACACGCCATCACCCTGCGGCAAATGCTCCACCATACCAGCGGGCTTCGAGACTTCCTGACCCTGTTGCCTCTTTCCGGCCGGCACGACGAAGATCTGCATTCCAAGAACGAGCTGATCGCCCTCATCGCGCGGCAGAAAGGGCTCAACAACGATCCCGGCGCGGAATTCATCTACAGCAATACAAACTATTTTCTTCTCGGCGAGGTCGTGCAACGCGCTACCAGGAAGTCCCTCGCCGAGTTTGCCGCCGAAAATATTTTCAAGCCCCTGGGCATGAGACACACACGGTTCTACGACGATCACACCGTGGTCGTGCCCGGCCGTGTTTCGGGGTACGACCCTGGGAGCAACGACACCTTTCTGGCGGATTGGTCTACAAATTACGACGCTGTCGGTGCCGGGGGGCTGATGAGCAGCGTCGACGATCTACTTTTGTGGGATAGAAACTTTTACGACAATAAGTTGGGCAAGGGAACGCTGCTCAGAGATCTGCAAACCCGCGGCGTTTTAAATGACGGCAAGCAGATCAGTTACGCGCTCGGCCTCGAAATAAGCACCTATCGTGGTCTGCCCATTGTGGAACACAACGGCGCGCTTTTCGGATACCGTACGGTGATACTGCGCTTTCCCGAACAGCGGTTCACGGTGCTTTGCCTTTGTAATGTGTCGACTGCGTCTACCAGCAGCGTCTCGCGTAAGGTCGCCGACGTTTATCTTGAGAAGAATTTGCGCCCCGAGCCAAGCGCGGCCCAATCGTCGGGGAACACCGGCCTTCCCGACCCAGGAACGTTTGCCGGCAAATACCTTGACCCTCGCACTCATTCAATTTTTTCGTTTGCCGCCTCGGCAGGCAATCTTGTGGCCTGGGGCGCGAACCTGAGACGCGTAGGACCCAATCAATTCAAGGATCTGGGTGACGGGACCATCACCTTTTCCGGCGAGGCTGCCACGCTGAGGGCATCCTTGGACGTGGATGGCGAGACGGTGTTCGCCGGCAGCAAGATTGAACAGCCACACCTCAACGCCGCGGCCTTGGCAGCCTTCGCCGGCGTGTACAGGAGCGCGGAGCTGGACGCCACCTACAATTTGTCGGCCGACAAGGGAAGCCTGGTGCTGCGCAACAGTTGGAATCCCCCGATAAAACTGAATCCGGTCGCGCAAGACGAGTTCGAGGCTGGCGACCTCGGGACGCTGGTGTTCCGTAGGGCCGCGAATCATCGCATTTCTGGACTGAGCGTCTTTTCGGGTAACGCTCGCAATGTCAGCTTTATAAAGACCGACTGAAGCGGAACAGACCATGGTGGCTGGCCTTGTCCGCGTCGCCTGATTCAGTGCGATCCCCGGAAGCCGACCCGCCGCTCCCGGTGTTCCGGATGTTTAACAAAGTGGTAATTCTAGTGTACCCTCAAGGTTACCTTCAGCCCCTGAGGAAACCATGGTCCCCGGCCTCCGTCTGCGACAGGTCCGCGAACGACTCGGTCTGACGTACCGTGATGTCGAGCGATCGAGCTTCGAGCTGGCTGCCCAACGCGGCCGCTCCGAATTTGTCCTGCATATCAGCCGCCTGGCGGACATCGAAAACCGCTCGGTCGTTCCGAGCCTCCACAAAATCTATACACTCGCGGTGATATACCATCTGAACCCGCTGGATATTTTCCGGTGGTATGAAGTGCCCATCGATGAGTTCTTTGGCGATGGCGCGGTGTTCCACACCCCGCAGAGCCACCTCATGGCTTCCCCGGCTTCCCTGCGCATACCCATACACTTCGATCCGGCATTCGATCCGAAACGAACGGAGTTTTTGTCTCGTATGGTCGAAAAATGGGGCAAATTTGAAGGGGTCCTGACGGGAGCGAATGAGCGCCACCGCTATGGATATATCGGCCTGAACGACCGGCGGATGATGCCGATCCTGCGGCCCGGCAGCATTGTGCTGGTGGACGTTTCCATGCGACGCATCGAGGAGACCGATTGGACTACCGAATATGACCGGCCGATGTACTTCGTGGAGGTCCGAGGTGGGTACCGGTGTGGGTGGTTTCACCAAGCCGGGTCACGCCTGGTCATGCAACCGCATCCACTTTCCCGCTGTCTGCCTGAATCCTGGCTGATCCCTGAGGAAGGCGAAGTCGTCGGCCGCGTGATTGGCATCGTTACGCGCTTTAACGAGCCTTACAGCATTCCTCTTCCAAGATCTCCAGAAGAGCGCGGATATTCGAGCAAAAAAGATCTCTAAGGTAGTCCGGCGCTTCCACCGGCAGCAGCGTCCGGTAAGCCTCCAGCTTGCGCCAATGGGATACCGCGACACTCAGGCCGGGTTCCATGGTCTCCAGGTGTGCGCGAAGATCGCGTTCCTGCTCTTCCAAGGGCGATTCCAGAATCCGCTCGAATATCTCCTGGTGACACTGTTCGAGTGCTTGTTGGACGGCTTCTGGCCGGTAAACGGCCGTCAAGCCGGCATGCTCGTAGCGCCCGCTCGATAGATCCCGCAAAGAAGCCAGATACGTAAGCCTGGCAAACGCACTCGGAATCACCGCCAGCGTGGTGGAGGTGAAATCTTGAATCACGCGGCGATTCTGCTGTAACTGCGTCATCGTACTCATTCTACCCACTCCCAAATCAGTCCGTTCCGAAGACAGAACGTTTCGCACTCCGGAATTCGGTTCACGCGGCCTCCTCCCAGTCTCCACGCAGGAGGAATTTTCCCGTGAACAAGACTGCTTCTCACGCTTTCGCTTTACTCGCCCTGACGCTGCTGATCGTACTCCCTGTTGTTGACTCCGTCAACACGGTTGGCGACCGCAACACCAGCATGAATTCTGTGCTTTTCGCGAGCGGTTCACCCATGCCGCCGCCGGTGCCAACTGCCGTCAGCGGCTCCACGCTGGTTGCCAGTGGTTCACCCATGCCGCCGCCAGTGCCGACTGCCGTCAGCGGCTCCACGCTGGTTGCCAGTGGTTCACCCATGCCGCCGCCAGTGCCAACTGTCGTTAACAGCTAGACACTGCTAGCCAGCGCCTCACACGTGCAACTACAGGAGCCCCTTTGAAATCGGCCGTTCTATACGCTTGATTCGAGCTCCGAGCCCGACGGACTCTGACGCCGGGGAAAAACGATTCATCGACCGGCAGAAGCCTCTTTCACAGCCTACCTAGCGGTAGGCTGTGAAATTTTTCGTGGCGCGTGCGCGCACAAAAACGATCAGCACTTGTCTGCGCCTCACAAATGTTCACAACTTCTCGTCTTGTCATTTAGTTTATCCCGCGCTTTTACGAACGTGATACTATGCCGCGAAATGGCGAATTTACCTCCCCTGCTGCTTCTGCTTTGGGCGATCGGCACTATCGTCCAGCTCAGCGTCCTGTTTCTTGTCATCGCTAAACGCCATTTCCGCAGCCTTCCTCTATTTGCTGTTTATATCGCTCTCAATCTTTGCCAAGCCGCTTTTATCTTTTTCGTCTACTCCCGGTTTGGCTATACCTCGCATACCGCTTTGCGATTGTGCTGGCTTTCGGAGCCCATCACTCTCGCCGCGCAGACTCTGGCCGCTACCGAAGTCCTTCATCGTGTACTGCGACACTACGCGGGAATCTGGGCTCTGGCGTGGCGTTTGATCGCCGCCGCAGCGGTCATCGTAATTTCCTACGCTGTAGCCAGCGCGCAACAACGGCCGGAGTGGTCATTGATGATCGCCAATCGCGGCTATCACCTCACCTTCGCCGTTGCTCTGATTTCTTGCTTGCTGGTGGTCCGCTTTTATTCCATTCCGGTCGATCCCGTTTACAAAACGCTTCTCGGCGGATTCTGCGTATACTCGTGCACCATCGTCGCGGCAAACACGCTTCTTCAGGCGCTTTTTCTCCGCCATTTCCCCCAATTCGGCGACGTTTGGAACTATCTGGAAATGACGGTCTTCATCGGCGTTGAGATAGCCTGGGCCGTGGCGCTGCGCCATCCTGTGCGGGAGGAAGACAAGCCTTCGCTGCTGCCTCCTTCCACCTACGATCGAGTATCCCCGGACGTCAATTCCCGTCTACGCGCGCTGAACGACATCCTGTCCAAGCTCTTGAGATGGCGGGTTCTCCAGCCATGACCGGTGCGCTGTACATTTTTTTTTCCATTGTGGTTGCACTGCTGCTGCTGCTCGTTTGGGCGCTTCGCGCTCCAGGCAAAGGTTCGCGTGAGAAGTTCGATCTTGCCTCTCTGGAGCAATCCGGCCGGCGCCACGCCACCTATTTCGCGCTCATTCGACAAGCGTCGTCGCCCGCAGATATGGAGTTCCTGGCGCGGCGAGGTTCACCGAGGATTGCCGCGCGAGTGCGCAGAGAACGCCGCCAAGTTCTAATCCTGTATTTGGCGCAACTTCGCGACGACTTTCAACGGCTATTGCGCCTGGCTCGCGCGGTCGCGGCCCTGTCGCCGGCGGTCGGTTCCCGCCAGGAATTCGAACGTCTTTGGCTTAGCTTGGCGTTTTCGTGGCGTTATCACATGATTCGGATCGGCGTCCGCTACGGACTCCTGCCGATTCCTCAGCTGAATGCCCTCAGCCAGATGGTCAGCCAGCTCGCCGTGCAGATGGAAACCTCGATGAAGGAACTCGGCGAACGCGCCGCCATGGCCGTCCAAATTGCTTCATCGCTCGATGGGAACGGTGTGGACGTCGCCTAGCGCCGCTTCCACCGCCGCCAACAAATCTCCAGCCTTGAACGGCTTTTGCAATACCTGCAGCGCCCGTCGTGTCTCTTCGCTCGGTGGTCCGGACGGAGTCGTCGCTTGCATCAAGATCACACGCAGGGCGAGTTCCGGCCGGTTTGCCGCCAGCCACGCATGAAGCCCCGTTCGCCCGGCGGCCCCACAAGCCTGCATGTCCGCCACGATCAAATCGAATTCCTGTTCCTCCAAGGCGTGCTGCGCATCGTTCAAAACCGTAGCTGTCCGAACGGCGTGACCTCGCCCGCGCAGAATTGCCCCCACCGC
>JBEKWY010000067.1:0-25856 GCA_049512575.1 Candidatus Acidiferrum sp. | reverse complement strand
GCATACCCATTCTTCCTATTCTGCTCGTCCAGCCACACCTTCAGAGGCGCAAAATAATCCGCGATCGCGGTGGCATCCATCTGCTTCTCACCCGTCAACGTCTCCAGCGCTTCCTGCCAAGGCTTACTGGCTCCCAAAGCCAGCATCTCATTCAATCTTTGCCCCGCCACTTTATTCCCGTAGATCGAGCAGCGGTGCAGCGGTCCCGAATATCCAGCCTCGCGGCAAAGCGCTCTCTGAAACTGAAACTGCAAAACGCGCGCCAGAAAATATCGCATGTACGGCACATTTTCCGGCACGTGATACTTCGCGCCAGGATCGAAATCCGCCTCGGTCCGTGCCACTGGTGGCGCCACGCCCTGATACTTCAACCGCAAATCCCACCACGCCTTGTTGTACTCCTCCGGCTTCACCTGCCCAGAAAACACTTCCCAACGCCACTTGTCGATCAACAACCCGAACGGCAAGAACGCCACTTTCTCCAGCGCCTGTTGCAGCAAGTAATCAATATCTCCGGAAGCCGGCGGCACCGCCTCAATCAATCCGATTTTCTTCAAATAGTCCGGCGTCACCGACAACGCAATGGTGTCGCCCACCGCCTCGTGAAATCCGTCATTCGCGCTGTTCTGAAACAAGGGCGGCTGCGTATTGTAAGCCCGCTGGTAAAAGTTGTGCCCCAGTTCATGATGGATGGTCACGAAATCTTCCTGCGTAATCTGAATGCACATCTTTATGCGCAGGTCGTCCTTCGAATCCACATCCCAAGCGCTCGCGTGACACACCACGTCGCGGTCGGCCGGCTTGGTAAATAGCGACCTCTCCCAAAACGTCTTCGGCAGCGGCGCAAATCCCAGCGACGTAAAAAATCCCTCCCCATACCGCACCATCCCCAATGCGTCCGTATGCCGGTCCTGCAAGATCTTCGTCAGGTCGTAGCTCTGCTCCGGTTTCGGTGAATCCATCAGCGGATAGACGTTGTTCCACTCCTGCGCCCAAATATTGCCCAGCAAATGCGCCGGGATCGGCCCATGCGCAGGCACCACGCCGCTTCCGTATTTCTTGGCCAACTGCCCACGCACGTACGCGTGCAGCGACAAATACAGTGGCCGCAGTTGCTCCCACAAGCGGTCCACGTCCGCGGCAAATGCGTCCGGCGGCATATCGTAATTCGATCGCCAAAAAGCTCCCGCATCCGGAAATCCCAACTCCCGAGATCCTTTGTCTCCCAACGCTACCATCCGCGCGTACCGTTGACGCATCGGCGCGCCCACCGCATGCCACCCGATCCAAACCCGCTTCAACTCCTCCTCATCCCGGCTCTCGGCCATCAATTTCCCGACTGCAGTCACATCCAAACACTTGCCGCTCGCGCCGTCGGGGCACCACTTGCCCTTCCCATAATCCCCATCCAGCGAAGCCTCCACCTGCGCCAGTTCTTTCTGCTCCGCCGGATCGCTGGGCGCCGGAAAACCCGCGGCCAGCTTCAACAGCTTCATCTTCCGCGCCATCACTGGAGGCAACGCGACACTGTCAAACCGCTCCGCCTTCTTCGCCAGTTCCACGCTCAAAGACGTCGCCGCCTGATTGGCATCAGCCGAAATTTGTTCGGTGTCATCGGTAATAAAATTTTGCTGCACCCAGGCCGCCCGCGAAGCCTTCACTCCCAAGTCGAACAGCCGCGCCTCCGCATCATCTAAAAATGCCCCAGCCTCCGCGACGGTTGGCGTCCGTGGAAAATCGCGCTGCGCCTTCCGTACATCATTCTTCGGCGCCTGCGCGGCAGCGCCCATCGCCAGCGAACACAAAATCGCAGCAGCTGCTCCGATCCGCCAATCCCGCATCCTCAAGCCCCTACCCCCTGTGCCGCGGCCGCAACCTCTTGCAATACCGCGAGCGCCCTCTCGATTCCCGCCTCGTCCACATCGCAATGCGTCACCAACCGCACCGAATATAACGCCGTGTCCTGCGCCCACAGACCCCGCTTATACAAAATGTCGCACCATTCCACCGCTGTCTTCCCCGTCTTCGAACAATCGAAGACCACAATGTTTGTCAGCACCTTTGCCGGATCGATCACGAATCCCGGAATCTTGGCCACACCCTCCGCTAACCGCCGAGCATTCTTGTGATCGACATGCAAGCGCGCAGGCGATTTCTCCAGCGCTACCAACCCCGCCGCCGCGATCACGCCCGCCTGCCGCATCCCGCCACCAAACATCTTCCGGTAAACCCGCGCCTTCTCAACAAACGCCCGCGACCCCAGCACCATCGACCCCACCGGCGCGCCCAGCCCCTTCGACAGACAAAACATCACCGAATCGACATTCCGCGTCATCGACGCAACACTTTCGCCCAGGGCCGCAGCCGCATTAAAAATCCGCGCTCCATCCAAATGCACCTTCAACCCAACCTCATGCACCCGTTTGCAAATCTCATCGACTACCGCCGTCGGATAAACGGTGCCGCCAGCCATGTTGCTCGTATTCTCCAAACAAATCAGCGCCGTCTGCGAGTCGTAGTAAATCTTCGGCCGGATCACCACCTCGATCACCTTCCAGGACAGAATCCCATCATCCGCGCGAGCAATCCGCGGCATGCACCCGGCAATCGCTGACATCGAAGCCAGCTCATACAAATTCACATGGCTGCGCTCTTCGCAAATCACCTCATCCCCATGATGAGTCCAAACCTTGGTGGCAATCAGGTTCCCCATGCACCCCGTGGGGACGAACAACGCCGCCTCTTTCCCAAAAATCTCCGCCGCCCGTCCCTCCAACCGGTTGACGCTAGGATCCTCCCCATACACGTCATCGCCCACCTCAGCCTCGGCCATAGCGCGCCGCATCTCCGCAGTAGGCCGCGTGACAGTATCGCTCCGCAAATCCACGACCTGATTCAGCCGATCTACTCCGCCCACCATCCCAGTCTCCTCCACCACTAGGTGAACTCTGTGCTCCGACCTCAGTGCCCTCTGTGTTAAATCTTTCTCCCGGCCGCTTTTTCTTCCCAGCGAATCTCAGCCCTCTCAGGGTCTCTGTGTCAGCTTCTTTCCCCGCCTTTTCGATGCTTCGTTACTTCATTACGTCTTTACTTCATCAGCTCCACAAACACCTCGTTCGACACACTCAACTTTTCCGGAGCCAACCGCACAAAGCTCCCCTTTCTCTCTACTAATCCAGCTGTCATCAATCGATCAAACCGCGGTCCCATTGCCACCCCATAGTCCCGCTCTATCCGCCTCAGATCGATCCCCTCCAACTGCCGCAACCCCAAAAACAATTCCTCCTCGAGCGCCCCTTCCGACGTCAAAACCTCATGCTGCTCGATCGGCAATTGTCCCGCCGACACCGCCGCCACATACTGCGCCGCATCATGCGTATTGGCCCACCGTTCCGTCCCCGAAAACGAGTGCGCCCCAGCCCCAAATCCCAGATAAGGCTCCCGCCGCCAATACTTCAAATTGTGCCGCGACTCAAATCCCGGCTTGCCCCAATTCGAAATCTCATAATGCCGGTATCCCGCCGCGCCTAAGAACGAACAAGCCGACTCATAAAACTCCGCCATCTCATCGTCACCAGGAATCGTACCAGCCCCATACTTCGTCCCGCCGCGCAAAACCTCCGCCCCAAGGCGACTCCCCTCATCCACTTCCAGCAAATAAACCGAGACATGGTCCGGCCCTAGCCCAGCCAATTCTTCCAAAGACCGCCGCCAACTTTCGGCGGTTTGCCCCGGCAACCCTGCAATCAAATCAAAGCTGATATTCCCAATCCCCGCCGCCCGCAAAATCGGCACAGCCCGATAAACGTCTGCCCGCCGGTGCATTCGCCCACTGGCCTTGAGCTCGTCATCCGAAAACGACTGCACTCCAAAACTAACCCGGTTAATCCCCGCGGCAACCCAAGCCCCGGCGTTCTCGGCCGAAACCGTCTCCGGGTCCGCCTCCAACGTAACCTCTGCCAGTTCCGTCGCGAAGCTGCTTCGGATCGCGTCCAGCATCCTCTCCAAATGCCGGGGATCCAATAGGCTAGGCGTGCCCCCGCCAACGTAAACCGTATCCACCGAAGCATCGGCCAGAAAGCTCGTCGAAACAGAACCGGCTCCCAGGGGTCGGACCTTTAGGTCCGACATGGAGCCTGCAATTCCAAAGGGCTTTAGCCCCCGAGGAATTGCATTTGATCTATCCGCCGCACCTTCATAGAACGCCCGATGCTCCTCAATTTCTCGACGTATCGCATCCACGTAAGGCGCGAACCGCGCCGAAGACACCACGCCCGTATGAAAATTGCAATACGTGCATTTGGTCTGGCAAAACGGAACCTGTACGTAAATTCCCAGTCGTGTCATAGCCAACAAAACTCTAGCACATCAGGTGGCACAGGCTTCAGCCTGTGTCCCCGAAGCCCGAACAGAGCCTGACCCAAAACCATCGCCCAAGCCAATCCACAACTCCGTTCTAAATCTTTACTCCATTACATCTTTACGTCATTACTTCGCGTCCTCACTTCCCGTCTCCCACTACTTTCACCCAAATCTTCCGCTCCCGCGGCCCATCAAACTCGCAAAGGAATACTCCCTGCCAAGTCCCCAAAGCCAATTTGCCCTTCTCGACAAAAACCACCTGGCTAGTCCCCACCATCACCGTCTTGGCATGCGAATCTGTATTCCCCTCGGCGTGGCGGTAAGGTCCCGCATGCGGTACCAACCGATCGAAAATCCCCTCGAGATCCGATGCCACATCTGGGTCGGCATGCTCGTTAATCATCACCCCAGCCGTGCTGTGCGGCACATAGACATAACAAACGCCGCTGTCCACTCCCGATTCCCCAACCTCCCGCTCCACCAACTCGGTAACATCCACCAACTGCGTCCGCCGCCGCGTCTTAACCCGCAAAGTCTCCATGCGATCACCTCATACGAAATTCCCAAAATGGTCCTTGACAAACGATTACCACTGTGCTATCATATGGCGTGTTAGCTCAATTATTAATTCGAATGCTTGGCTCGGGCTTCGACGCTTCTGACTTCCCAACAGCAAACGCCCTTTCAACCGTAAACCCTGTAGAATCCGCAGATCCAAAAAATGCACCCGTAACTCCTTTAGAATCCGCAGATCCAAAATCATTAGACTTAAAGTCCTTTAGAATCCGCACTTACGAAAAAGGAGGGGGGAGGGGTACCGCAAACGAACTCTTTCCACAACTCGCGAACACCGCAAACTTCGTTATCCGGCCATTCGCGCGATGCGATGTTCTTTCAAATTGGAACTGCTGGCCAAATCTTTCAATTCCTTCAAGCCTTCCGCGCCCCATTGGGCCAGAAAGGGCAAAAAGCTCAACTCGCGCGATTGCAATACCTTGCCGGGATACAGCAGGTTCTCGAGAAACTCCACGTATTCGGCAATCCGTCCGGCGCGCTCGTCCAGCGCCCGTCCCGTCTTCTCCCTCAGCTTGTCCAATTGGAAGGTCATCTTCTCGCGCGTCGTGGCCACCGCGCCGGCGAGCGTCGCGTCCAGTTTCTGGATGTCCGCGCCAAGGTCCATCAACGTCGTTTCGATCAGCGCCTTCCGCTTGTCAAAATCCTCGGCAAGCTGTTTCGGCAGCGATATCGCCTCCATCTGTTTGCGCAATTCCTGGGGTCCCGCCCAGATGTTCTCGATACACAGTTGGAATTTTTGCAGCAGCTTGTCCGCCTTGGCATCCAGGATCGTGAAATCGGCCCGCGGTAGCAACACGGGCATGCGACCAAGGATGTGCTGGTAAACCACTTGCGACTGCGCCAAGTAAGAAATTTCCGCCGAACCAGCCAAGAACGCCACCGTCGGCAGCAAGTAGTCCTGCACCACGGGCCGCAGCAATGCGTTCGGGCTCAACGTCTCCGGTGCAGTCCCCGTCAGGCGCAAAATCTCGTCCCGCGTCCAGGAAGCGTCGCCGGACTTAAACGATCCGCCGCTGGCTCCTGTTCCCGTCCGAGACTGCCCGCTGGCGTGCGTCTCCCCGTTGGCCCCAGCGTGGAATCCAATCGGCTGCCGCACTCCATCTTTCATGTGAAACAGCAACGTGCTCTCCGCAGTTACCTTCACCTGCGGGTCGAAGCCGGCCGCCTCCAGCTCTTTCCCGCGCTCCAGCAGCTTCGCGCTCAACTGATCGCGATCCGCAAGCGCCTTGTGGTACACCGGCGCTGCGATGCGGTGCAGCTGCGCATCCAGCGGATCGAGGAGAATCAATCCATGCTCCGCGAACACCCGCGCGAACAGTTTTCCAAACGCACTGCCGTAGGTCTCTTCCGCCCTGTAGCTTTCCTGCAGGATTCTCGCGACTCGCTCGCTGCCCGCGCCAGTCAGAAGTTCCGAAGCGCTCTTCACCAGCGATTCCATCGCAGCGCCCAATTCCACGCGGCCAACCGGCCTGCCGGGTATTCCCTCAACGGGAACCTCAAACCGCGTCAACTTTCCCGCGTGGAACCAGGATACGTGGCGCACTTCATCCAGGTCGTGGTCCTCGGTCGCCATCCAGAACACTGGCACCGCATCGATCCCGGCCTCGGTCAATTCCTCCGCAATACGAATCGCGCTCAGGGCTTTGTAGAACGCGTACGCCGGCCCGCCAAACAATCCCACCTGCTGTCCACTCAGTACTGCAACCGCGCCATTCTCCAGGCGCTCGAGATTGCGTTCGGTCGCGGCGCTCCCGCCCGGGATCGCCGCAGCGAGGTTGTGATTGGTATCACGCAACGCGGCCACGACTTCTTTCCGCCGCTCGACCGGATAATCGAGCGACCGCGCGACCTCCTTCACCGCCTCCATCGCTGGGGGGTGCGAGTAGAACTTCGACACGCTAGAAAAATCGTCAAGAAACCGAAGAAACAACTTCGGCTGGTGAGGCAGGCGGCGGAACGGTATCGAGATACAACCCATCGAGGTTTAGATGATACACACGCAGATTGGTCACGCCAACTCGCCACGCGGTATGCGGCTTTAAAGGAAGGCACAAACCTGGCGACTTCCCTCCTTGGACGAAGCTCAGTCTCGAAGGAGAGCGTTCCCTGAACGGGATTTCCGTCAAAGTTTGGGCATGCACTCGCTTGGTAGGGACCAGTTATGCAGCTATGTAGATGTCGGACTCAGGACAGCGTTCGGGCGAAACACTGGCGTCGGACGCGGGCTTCGGAACAACCTAAGCTCGCGCGGCCACCGGCTCAAGAGCTGCTAACGCCTGAACAATCCGCTGTTTGTACGCTTCCGAGATCGGAACCAGCGGCGATCGTGGAATGCCGCCACGATACCCTCGCTGGTCCATTACAAACTTGATGCCCGCAATCGCATGTTCCGACATGACCACTTTCGACGCCTTCAGCAGTTCATTTTGCAGTTCGCGAGCTTTTTCGGTTTGTCCCGTACGCCAAAGCTCGAACAGCGCCACGCATTTCTCCGGCAGACACGACCCCAAAGCCAAGATCGCGCCCTTCGCTCCGACCGTAAGGCCCGCAAGCACGGTTCCTGCCGAACCCGTGAGAACCTGGAAATCGGTCGGCGTCGCGGCGACCATTTCGGCGACGCGCATCACATGACCCGAGCTTTCCTTTATTCCCACAATGTTAGGATGCTCAGCCAAAACTCCCACTTCGGGCGCCTCCAGCGTCACGCCGGTGAAGATCGGCACCGAATACAGCAACACTGGAATCGGAGATGCATCCGCCACGCGGCGGTAATGCGCGATCAAAACCTCGGGCTTGTACGCGGGCTTGTAATAATGAGGCGTCTTCACCAGGGCGAAGTGATAGCCAACCTCGGCCGCACGCTTCGTGCGCTCGATGGTTTCCGCGGTCGATTCCGCGCCAGTTCCGGCGATCAGGCGCTTGCCCTGGCCGGCCGCCTCTTTCACCGTCGCGAGGATGCCGTCCATCTCGTTGCGCGACAACAGTATCGATTCGCCGGTCGAGCCGAGCGCAACGTAGCCGACAAGGCCCGTCGAGTTGTAACGCTCGATGTTGTACTTCAGGTCGCCGAGCGACACCGTGCCATCCGTCGCATACGGCGTGGTTAACGCGGGATAGACTCCAGAAAGGTCCACGGCTTAGTCTCCCGTCGCGGTCGTGGTGCCCGATGCCGGCACGCGTCCGCGGTGCAAATCCTGCAACGCCGCGACTTCCGGTTTCTGATCGAGCAGCGCGCGAATGCCCAGCGCCGCCGCGCTGCCCGCCGCCAGCGTCGTGATGCACGGAATGTTATGCCGGATTGCCGCGCGCCGGATCGATTTTTCGTCGTAGAACGATTCGCGGCCCAAAGGCGTGTTGATGATCAGATCGATCTTACGCGTCTTGATCAGGTCGACAATGTTGGGCCGGCCTTCGTTCACTTTGAAGACGGGCTCAGCCTCGATGCCGGCGGCTTCGAGCGCAGCCGCGGTTCCTCGCGTGGCCAGCAAACGGAAGCCCAGCGCGAGCAAATCTTTCCCAAGCGGGCCAACCTGACGCTTATCACGATCATTGACGCTCAAGAATACGGTTCCCTTCTGAGGAAGGCGCTGGCCCGCGGCGAGTTGCGCCTTCGCGAACGCCTGGCCGTACGAAGTCGAGATGCCCATCACTTCACCGGTCGAGCGCATCTCCGGTCCCAGAATCGTGTCCACGCCCCGGAATTTGTTGAACGGGAACACCGGCGACTTCACCGCATAAAACTCGTGAACGGCGATTTCGGAAACGCCGTTATGTTTCACCACCGGCAATTTCATGTCGGCAAGGCGTTTTCCAGCCATCAGCCGCGCCGCGACTTTTGCCAGCGGCACGCCGGTCGCTTTGCTCACATACGGAACGGTGCGCGAGGCCCGCGGGTTTACTTCCAGCACGTACACGACATCGCGCTGGATGGCGTACTGCACGTTCATCAGGCCGACTACTTTCAGTGCCAGCGCAAGTCGTTTGGTGTAGTCGCGAATCGTTTCCAATATTTTTGGCGACAAACTCACCGGTGGCAGCACGCAGGAAGAATCGCCAGAGTGAACGCCGGCTTCTTCGATGTGCTCCATGATTCCGCCGATTACCACGTCCGTGCCGTCCGCGAGCGCATCGACGTCCACTTCGGTAGCTTCCTCGAGGAACTGATCGATCAACACCGGCCGCGCCGGACCCATCAGCGCCGCCTGCGCGACATATTCCTGCACGGTGCCGACATCGTAGGCGATCACCATCGAGCGACCGCCCAGCACGTAGCTCGGCCGCACCAGCACCGGCAGCCCGATCTCGCCGGCGACGCGCGCCGCTTCTTCCGGTACCAGGGCGGTGGCGTTACGAGGCTGCGGGATTCGCAACTCTTCCAGCAATCGCCCAAACCGGCGGCGGTCTTCGGCCAAATCGATCGATTCCGGCGTGGTCCCGATGATGGGCACGCCGTTGCGCTTCAATTCCAAAGCGAGGTTGAGCGGCGTCTGCCCCCCGAACTGCACGATTACGCCTTGCGGCTTTTCCCGTTCGACGATCGCGAGCACGTCTTCGAGCGTCAGGGGCTCGAAGTAGAGACGATCCGAGGTGTCGTAGTCGGTGGAAACCGTCTCCGGATTGCAATTCACCATGATCGTTTCGTAGCCATCTTCGCGCAGTGCGAATGAAGCATGGCAGCAGCAGTAATCGAATTCGATTCCCTGCGCGATGCGATTCGGCCCGCTGCCGAGGATCATGATCTTCGACCGCGGCTGCGGATCGGATTCGTCCTCTTCCTCATAGGTCGAATACATGTACGGCGTGAACGATTCAAATTCGGCAGCGCAGGTGTCCACCCTCTTGAAGACCGGGGCGACGCCATATCGGGCACGTTGCAAACGCACTGCCGCGGGCGTCGTCTTCCAAATCTGGGCAAGAACTTCGTCGCTGGTGCCGTAACGTTTCACCTCGCGCAGCAGATCCCGCGATGCCGTCTCGACAGTGACGCTTGCGGCGCGCCGATTCATCGCGTTGATCTCTTCGATCTGCTGGATGAACCACGGATCGATTTTCGTTAGCTCGCAAATCTCGCTGGCAGGAAGCCCGCGCTCGACTGCGGTTAGTAGCCAGTGGATGCGATCTGCGCGCGGCGTCGCCAGCTTCTCGCGCAACAACGACTCCGGCGTTTCCGCGGGAGCACGCCACGGAGTGTGTGGCTCCAGCGAACGAATTCCCTTTTGTAGCGCCTCTTTGAACGTTCGCCCAATGGCCATCACTTCGCCGACGGATTTCATTTGCGTTCCCAGCGTGGTGTCGGCGCCAGGAAATTTCTCAAACTGCCATTTCGGGATTTTCACTACCACGTAGTCGATGGTCGGCTCGAAACACGCCGGGGTCATCTTGGTAATGTCGTTAGGAATCTCGTCCAAAGTCATGCCGACCGCCAAACGGGCGGCGATTTTCGCGATCGGAAAACCCGTAGCTTTGCTGGCCAGCGCAGAGCTGCGCGACACGCGCGGGTTCATTTCGATCACCACCATGCGCCCGTTTTCCGGATTGATTCCAAACTGAACGTTGGATCCCCCGGTTTCAACGCCGACTTCGCGCACGATGGCCGCCGCGGCGTCGCGCATACGTTGATATTCCTTGTCGGTTAGGGTCTGCGCGGGAGCCACGGTGATTGAATCGCCCGTGTGGACGCCCATGGGGTCGAAATTCTCGATCGAGCAGATCACCACGAAGTTGTCGCGGAAATCGCGCATCACTTCCAGCTCGTATTCCTTCCATCCGAGCACGGATTCTTCGACGAGCGCTTCGTGCACCGGGCTCATGTCCAGGGCATGCGAGATCGCCTCGCCAAACTCTTCGCGATTGTAGGCGATCGATCCGCCAGTGCCACCCAGCGTGAACGACGGCCGAATCACCAGCGGGAATCCCAGCTGATCGCACAGGCGCAGCGCATCCTGCGCGTTATTCACTAGGGCCGATGCCGGAACTTCCAGTCCGATCTTGCGGCAAGCGTCCTTGAACCATAGGCGGTCCTCGGCGACTTTGATCGCCCGCAACGACGCGCCAATCATCTCGACCTTGTATTTCTCGAGAATCCCGCTTTCGGCCAGTTCCACAGCCAGATTCAGAGCCGTCTGCCCCCCGACGGTGGGCAAGAGTGCCTGCGGCCGTTCGCGCGAAATAATCTCCTCGAGATACTCCTTGGTCAGCGGCTCGATGTACGTGCGATGCGCCAGCTCCGGATCGGTCATGATCGTGGCCGGATTGGAATTCACCAGTACGACTTCGTAGCCTTCGGCACGCAACGCCTTGCAAGCCTGCGCACCCGAATAGTCAAATTCGCAAGCCTGCCCAATGACGATCGGGCCGGAGCCGATGATCAGGATCTTCTTGATGTCTTTACGTTTTGGCATCTACTTGAGCCTAAGGGCCTCTCGAATAAATTCGACTGTCTAGCAATGGCCAATTCGTAATTCAACTCTCAAATCTTTTTCTTCAGCACTTGGGCCGATTTCGAAGCCGACGGGCGCCTTGACAAAGCCCTGGCTCGAAACGAACAGAACATATATTCCGGGATCGAGCGAAGCCGTAAACAAGCCCCCGCTGTCGGCCTTGATCTTAGCGACGGGCTCCGCCGGCGAACTCTTTCGAAATACCTGCACCAAAGCTCCAGGCACGAAGGCACCACTTGGGTCGATGACGCGCCCTTTGAACTCACGGATGTGTTGCGTAACGGCTACCGCGTCGATGTCCGATGCCTTCTCGGGAAGAAAGGTCGGTGGGATCGTCAGCAGAAACGAGTTCGTTTGCGCACCTGGCTTGTCGGAAACATCGAGGTAAACCTCCGCTGATTCGTGCTCCGGCCCAACCGCGAGGATTCGATAGTGTCCAGGGGCGAGATCGGAAACCAGCGCCACTCCTTGCTTGTCTGTCGCCAGCGTCAGCTTTGGATGCGCGTTGTCGGTCGTCAGATAGAAGGAAACGACGACGTCACTAAGCGCCTTCCCCTCCTGCAAAGCGGTAATTCGAATCCGGCGGGACGATGCCTGGAACCTCGGCAACGTGGGGTTCCCTCCCGCGACGACCACGCACTCGGCAGACGAAAGAGTCGCCAAGAACAAGCAGACTGCGGCGATGGCGAAAACTTTCATCGGCGGGATCCGCCGGGTTGGGCGAATTCCTTCATTAGATCGGTAAACTGAGTGAAGAGATAGTGCGAATCGTGTGGGCCTGGGGAGGCTTCGGGGTGGTATTGGACGCTGAAAAGGGGCAGCGATTTATGACGTAGACCCTCGTTGGTGTTGTCGTTCAGGTTGAGATGCGTGACTTCTACGTCGCTGGACGGCAACGATTCCGGGTCTACACAGAAACCGTGATTTTGCGCGGTGATTTCGACCTTCTCCGTAAGCAAGTTCTTTACGGGATGATTCGAGCCGTGATGGCCGAATTTCAGTTTGAAGGTTTTGCCGCCCAGAGCCAGTCCGCACAACTGGTGGCCCAGGCAGATGCCGAAGACCGGGACTCTGCCAAGCAGCTTGCGAATCCCTTCGATGGCATAGCCCGCAGGTTCGGGATCTCCTGGGCCGTTCGAAAGGAACACGCCGTCGGGCTCCATGGCGAGCACGTCTTCCGCTGAAGTCTGCGCGGGAACCACCGCGACTTCGCATTGATGATCGACGAGCAGGCGAAGGATATTTTGCTTAATTCCATAGTCATAGGCGACGACGCGATTTCTGCGGCCTTCCTGACCGCCGCCGGATTCGCCCATCTGCTCGGTCCACGGCGAACTAACGAGATCGATTGAGCCGGTGTCCCATTTGTAGGTCTTGTTGCAGGAAACGCGGCTCGCCAGCTCTTGTCCCGCCATCGTGGGCAGCTGTTTGGCTTCGAAGATCAACTGGTCGGCAGGCGTACCGTCGGTTGCAACTACGCCGCGGAGCGCGCCAACCTGGCGCAAATGGCGCACCAGCGCGCGTGTGTCGATATCCCAAATCACCGGAATCTTGTGCCGGTTCAGGTAAAGTTGCGCGGTTTCGGCGGAGCGCCAGTTCGACGAGACCTGAGAAAACTCGCGCACGATCAGCGACTCGATGTAGGGCCGCGCCGATTCCTGGTCGTCGAGATTCGCGCCTACATTTCCGATGTGCGGATAGGTGAGGCAAACAATCTGCCCAGCGTAACTGGGGTCGGTGAAAACTTCCTGATATCCGGTGAGGCTGGTATTAAAAACGACTTCGCCGCCCCGGCGCGTGATCGCGCCGGCCGCGCGGCCGTTAAAGACGCGCCCGTCTTCCAGCGCCAGAATGGCGGGTCGATGCTGAACTTCGTTCAGTGGATCCTCCGTCGCAAATCATTTCGTTTTCGCTTCCGCGGTGGACAGCGAGCCAAAGTGATCGACAGGCCAATACGCGAACACGGCGCGCCCGTAGATGTAATGATTGGGGACCGACCCGAACACGCGCGAATCGTTAGAGCTGATCCGGTGATCGCCCATCACAAAATAGCTGTCGGACGGGACGCGCACCGGGCCGAAGTCAGTCAGGTCTTCATATTGCGGTGGAACGTAGGGCTCGGCGAGCGAGACGCCGTTGACGTAGACCATGCCCTTGCGAATCTCGACCATCTCACCCGGCAGGCCGACGACGCGCTTGATGAACGATTTCGAGCGGTCCAGCGGGTACCAGAACACGACGACGTCGCCGCGGTCGATGGGCTCGAAGCGATACACAAATTTGTTGATAAAGATGCGCTCTTGGTCGGAGAGCAGCGGGGCCATGCTGGTGCCCTCGACCTTCACGGGCTGGTAGAGGAACACGATGATGACGAGAGCGAGACCGATGGCGATCAGCAGGTCGCGAGTCCAGATGCGGATTTCGTTTCGCAAGGAATGGCTAGAAGTCAATGGCTCGGGGGTCGCGCCCGGAGTTAACGCGGGCGCGGACGTTTCCGTGACCGCAGTGCTGGAGGGATGTCGCTCGTCCGTGCTTTGCATTTTTTCGCTGCCTCGTATTTATAACATGGGCGTTGCACACTGCGCCAGATGTTGATTAGCCGGAAGACGATTCAGGCAACGCCTGCGACTGCAGGAGGCTGGCGGTTCCCTTCCATAGGACGCAGAGGGCATGTGCGCCGTTGCTTGTTGCTACGGCCAATGATGGCTCTTCTAGGCTTCCAGAGCGTAGTTCAGCGAGGCGAGCGCAGCGATCACGGCGGTTTCCGTGCGAAGGATCAGTTTGCCCAAGGACGCTTCGAGAAAGCCGGCAGCGGTGGCCGCGGCGAATTCTTCCTCGGTCCAGCCGCCCTCCGGGCCGATGGCGAGGGTTGCTTGGGCCAGTTTTTGCGTGGACAAGACGTCACGCAACGCGGCTGCGTCGCTGCGTTCGGACAGCATGACCTTTGCGCCAATCTGAGGCTTGCCAAAAGCCTCCTCGGGCCTCAACGGCAGTCCCAAAACCGGGACGCGCAGTCGGCGCGACTGCTGCGATGCCTCGATTAGGATCTTCTTCCAGCGCTCGGCTCGCTTGTGTGCGGCACCGAGCAGGGCCTTCTCGCTGCGGGCACCAGCGAGGGGAACGATCGTGGTAACACCAAGCTCGGTGGCTTTCTCGATGGCCCACTCAAAAGCGTCAAACTTTACAATCGAGAGGAGCAGGGTGATATCGACGGCGGGTTGGTGCGCGGGGATTTGTTCGAGGAGCACGAAATCGACGCGGTCGCGACCGACATCTTCGATACGACCCAGCCAGACGCTCTCGCCGTCGCTCAGTTCGTAGAGCTGGCCTTGTTGGGCACGGAGGACGCGCCCCAAATGGTGCGCGGTGTCGCCTTCGATGACGGCGGATCGTCCGGTGAATTCTTCTACAAAGAAGCGTCTGCGCACGGAGGGATTCTATCTTACGCGAGGCGGATTTCTTGTCATGGGCGGTGAGAATGTGGACTTCAGATTTATGCCGGTAGCCTGGCTCTACGAGACGAGCGCGTGGTCGTTGTGTTGGCTGGGATCGTAGTTTGACCTAGACCACACCCTCTTAAGAGGGCGGCTACGGCGTCCTTGGCGATCGCGAGCTAGCCAAAGATGTCTTTGACTTTGTCGAAGATGGAGGAGTTGCGCTCCGCCGGCTTGTTTTCGACTTTTAGCGATGAACCCAATTCCTCGATAAGCTTGCGCTGCTCGCGGGTTAGTTTGGTTGGCGTGATCACGCGCACGTGATAGTACAAATCGCCCTTGCCGCCGCCACGCGGATCGGCCAGGCCTTTCGATTTGAGCCGAAACACAGCGCCGCTTTGCGTGCCCTCGGGGATTTTCAGCTTCTCTTCACCGCTCAGGCCGGGGACCTGGAGTTCGGTGCCGAGCGTGGCTTGCGCGATGCTGATGGGAATCGTGCAATACAAATCTGCGCCACGGCGCTCGAAGAAAGGATGCTCTTTGACCTCGAGCACGACGTATAGGTCTCCGGCCGGGCCGCCGTTTGGTCCGGGCTCACCCTCGCCGCCTACGCGCAGGCGCGTGCCGGTATCGACGCCGGGAGGAATGCGCAACTCGATGGTTCGTTCTCGCTCGATGCGCCCCTGGCCGCGGCACTCCGCGCAGCGCTCGCGGACGATTTGCCCCGCCCCCTGGCACGCGGGGCAGGTACGGGTGATGGTGAAGAAACCTTGCTGATACGCGAGTTGGCCGCGCCCGCTGCACGTCTGGCAAGCGACGACGCCAGTTCCCTTTTTCGCGCCGGTGCCGTTGCAGGCTTCGCAATATTCCTGACGCGGCAATTTTACTTTTGTGGCGACGCCTGAGGAAGCTTCTTCGAAGGTGAGCGTCATGTCGTAACGCAAATCCGCGCCGCGCTGCGAGCGTGTGCGGCCGCCGCGACGCCCGCCGGAGAACATGTCCTCAAAGCCGAAGAAATCGCCGAAAATGTCGTGGAAATCCTGGAAGATCGTGCCGTTGAAGTCCACACCGGCAGCGGAGCCAGAAAGTCCCGCGTGGCCGTAGGTATCGTAGACCTGGCGCTTCTGCGAATCGCTAAGAATACTGTAGGCCTCCGTGCTCTCGCGGAACTTCACTTCGGCCTCGGCTTTATTCTCCGGGTTGCGATCCGGGTGCCATTTCAGCGCGCACTTACGGTACGACGCCTTGATTTCGTCGACGCTGGCGGTGCGCGAAACACCGAGGATTTCGTAGTAGTCCCGTTGGTTCGACTTCGGCATGCGACTTCGTTCTCCTTGGGAAATTCGCTGTTAGTTCACGGTCTTCTTTGATGCGGGAGCCGCGTTCACGGCTACGCGAACCATCGCCGGGCGCAGCACGCGGCCATGAAACATGTAACCCGGCTGAAACACCTGCACGATGGTGCCGTCCTCGCGATCGGTGGTCTCGAGGCGGTCCATGGCCTGGTGCGCGTGCGGATCGAACTGCTTCCCGATCGGATCGATGCGCTCGACGCCGAGTTTGGTGATGTTGTCGAGAAGTTGCTTGTAGATCAGCTCAAAGCCTTTGCGGTAGACCTCGTATTCCTTCTCGCGATGCGCTGCGAGTGCGTGCTCGAATCCGTCGATGACCGGAATCAGTCCCTCGATCAAGCGAGCGGTGGTGCGCTTGGAATCGTCGGCGCGTTCCTTCTCGATGCGCTTGCGATAATTGTCGAAATCGGCTTGCCGGCGCAGCAGGGTCTGTCGTAAATCGTCAAGCTCGCTGAGAAGCTTCGCGGCTTCCGTTCCGTTGCCTTGTTGCTCCGCGGGCGTATTCCTGGCATCCGTGGATGGATCCGGGTCCGTCCCGCCATTCGCCTCGTCGCGTCCTATATTGATATTCGTGTCCTTGTCCGGCACTTTCTTGCCTCTCTTCTGCCAAAAGTCTCTCAAATTTTGCTCAGTGTTTCGCTGAATAGCTGCGCCACGTAGGCAACCGCGGTGATCGCACGCTCGTAGTGCATGCGCGTCGGGCCCAGCACGCCGAGCGAGCCTTGCACGAGGTCGTGCCGCATGTACGGCGCGCTAATCAGCGCCAAATTTTCTCCCGACTCCGAAATCTCCTTCACGCCGATCTGCACGTACACGGGCTCCGGCCCGTCGATGCACGCGTTCAATACGGTGACCAGCCGGTGCTTCTCTTCGATCGCCGATAACACATCGCGCAGTTGCGCCTGGTCGGCGAATTCCCCCGCACCGACCATCTGCGCGGCCCCTTCCACGTATACCTGGCGGGCGCGATCGTCAGCGAGCACGACCGGATCACACAGCGCCAGCGCGCTTTGCACGATGCCTTCATATCGCTCGCGCTCGTTGGCGAGTTTCTGCAGCAGGTCGCCGCGAATCGCTTCCAGAGTCCAACCGGAGTAGTGCCGATTCAAAAAGTCGGCGGTGGCATCGAGTTCGATCTGGGTAAATGGCCGCGGTGGCCGCAGAATTTTATCGCGCGTGTTCCCGCCCGGCGAAATCAGCACCACCACCACGCGCCCGTCCGGCAACAGCCACATTCGCGCATGCTCGATCACCGTCTTGCCCATCGGCGGCGATACGATGATCCCCAGCCCATTCGATACTTCCGCAAGAACGTGGCCGGCGCGCTCGGTAACTTCGGCAGCGTTGGTGGCCGCGCCGATCTCGCGCTGAATCCATTCCTTGTCAACGACGCTCAGTTTCGCCTGCGTGGCGATTTCCTGAGCGAAGAAACGATACGCTGCTGCGGTAGGCACGCGTCCCGCCGAAGTGTGCGGCTGGTACAAAAAGCCGCCGTCTTCAAGTTCGACCATGACGTTGCGAATCGTCGCGGTGCTGATGGTCTCCTCAAAGCGCGCCGACACCGCCCGCGAAGACACCGGTTCCCCGGTCTCGATATACGTCCGCACCACATCGGCCAAAATCTGCCGATTACGGCGCTCTTGCAGAGCGGCAGTCCTCATAGGAAGCACTCAGTCCTGGGTGCCTACTACCATTGTAGGAACGCCGTCAACAATCGTCAACGCGGAGCGACTACCGTGTTCCGAGGATTGCGGATAGCCCCACTTCGGTGCATCCTAAAATTATGGAGCAAGCGATTCCTGCATTCGGAGTCAGAAGTGAAACACTGCCGGTTAAAACTCGCGCGTGCGCGTATGCCGTGGTGACCAACGCCGAAGGCTTGGTCGCTGCCGTGAACGAATCGCACGGACTGCATCTGCCGGGAGGCGGAATCGAGCTCTCCGAAACGCCCATCGAAGCGATACACCGCGAAGTCCTCGAAGAAGTCGGCTGCCGCGTTATCTTGGGTCAACGCATCGGCCAGGCTATGCAGTATTTCGTCTCCGACGGCCAGTGCCAGGCGCTCTATGCGACATTCTACGCGGGCGAATTCGGCGAGAAAATTGCCCAAACGCACGAACATGAATTGCGGTGGGTACGGCCCGAAGATTTGTTTCACGCCCATCACGCCTGGGCCGCCCGAAAGCGGCTGGCAACTCAACTGGAAGCCTCGCACAAATAAAACAGCACCGATTTCGATAACCCTGCGAATGCTCTAAGCAAAAGCGCGAAATACTAGTTGTTATCGATCTGCGCCCGCTGCAGCTTGTCGGAATAATCGATGTACAGCGTCTTCCACTCGGTGAAAAAGTCGATCGCCGCAATTGCCGCTTCGCGATGACCGTTGCCCGTTTTCTTCGTCCCGCCAAAGGGCAGATGCGTTTCCGCTCCAATCGTAGGCGCATTCACGTAAACGATGCCGGTATACAAGTCGCGTATCGCCTGGAACGAGCGGTTCACATCGCGCGTGTAGATCGACGCCGACAAACCATACGGCACGCCATTGGCGACCTCGATCGCTTCGTCGAATCCGCCAATCGGAATCACCGACACCACGGGACCAAAAATCTCCTCCTGCGCGATGCGCATCTTTGCGCTGCAATCGCCAAACACTGTCGGCGCGTGGAACCAACCCTTCGCGTATGCGCCGGAATCAAGCCGATTCCCGCCCGTCAGTAGCTTCGCTCCCTCATTCTTTCCAATTTCCACGTAATCCATCACCGTCTTGAGCTGCTGCTCGTTGATGCACGGCCCCATTTCCACCGTGGAATCGAGCCCGTCGCCTACTTTCAATTTCTTGACGCGATCCACAAAGCGCGAAATAAATTCGTGATACACCGACTTGTGCACCGCTACGCGGCTGGCTGCCGTGCAACGCTGCCCGGTCGTGCCGAAGCCGCCCCACACCGCGCCGTCCACGGCCAAATCCAAATTCGCATCGTCCATCACGATGATGATATTTTTTCCGCCCATCTCCAGGCTGCAATGCTTGAACTCCGGCGCGCACGCTTGCGCGATCAATCGCCCCACGGCCGTCGATCCCGTGAAGCTGATCACCGGCGCATCCAGATGCGCCGCTAAGGGAGCCCCCGCGTTCGGCCCATCCCCGCTCACAAGGTTCACGACGCCCGCCGGCACACCCGCTTCCGTCAGGATTTGCACCAAGTGATACGAAGACAGTGGCGTATCTTCCGCAGGTTTTAACACCACCGTATTCCCGCTGACCAGCGCGGGCATCATCTTCCACGACGGAATCGCCATCGGAAAATTCCACGGTGTGATCATGCCGCACACACCGATCGATTGCCGCACGCTCATCGCAAACTTGTTTGGCAGCTCCGAAGGAGTCGTCTGCCCAAAAAGGCGCCGCCCCTCGCCCGCCATGTAATACGTCATGTCGATGGCTTCCTGCACGTCGCCGCGCGTCTCGGCCAGAACCTTACCCATCTCCCGCGTCATGTCTTTCGAAAACTCTTCTTTGCGCTGCACCAGCAATTCCGCCGCGCGAAACAAAATCTCAGCGCGCTTGGGCGCGGGCGTCAGCCGCCACTTTTGATATGCCGCCTTGGCCGCATCCACCGCGGCATCGACATCCTTGGAGGTGGAAGACACGAACATTCCCACGAGTTCATCGGTGTTCGCCGGATTGCGATTTTCGTAAGCGTTCCCTCCCCGGGAATCCACCCACTCGCCATTGATGAAGTTCTTGTAAATGCGCGGAGCCGGTGCTGTGGCCATACTTCCTCCTGAAACGCTCGATCTGAGCTTTTTATCCGTTGCGGATTCAACGCGGGAATTGCCGCGGGAAACTAAAGTCTATCGCCGCCACGCATGCCCGTCAAACAAGAGCCCTGTCACCGAATTTTCGCATCGGGAGTGCCGCCCATTTCATTCAGCGCGCCCGACTTATTCGAGCGCACACATGGCCGCGAGGTTTTACACGGTTTTTACAAATCGAAGGCAATTCCGCCAACGCATATCGTTACTCTAGCGCGAAGCAATTGATTCTCCTTGGGCACAAATAGGCCGGAGATTGCGCCCGCAAACTCCGGCCTTATTATTCCCCCGCCGTTCCACAGGCAACAAGCAAGCTCGCACCGAGCCATGTAATTGTAGGGGCGCAGGACTCCTGCGCCCCATCTCGGCAACATGCCAGACACACAAGCGCCCCCGCGGACCAGGCAGGCCAACCGTTCCTAGAAACATTGCCTATGTGGAAGACTATCGGGACTTGACTCCGTTATTGCCGCGAAGTCTGCAACGCGTTTCCGCTCAATCGGGATGTCGAATTAGGCGGCGCTATGGGTTCCGCAATTCCGGCGGTCTGCGAACCCAAACCTAATTTCTGCAACGTCAACGCGTCCAGCTTTCCGGAAGGGTTCAAGCCATGGGCGCTCTGAAACTTTTTCATCGCGTCCACCGTGGAGTCGTCCCATTTTCCAGTCGGCGAATTCGCGTAGGACCCGTCTTTTGCCAGCGCCTCTTGAATCTCCGAAATTCGCTCCGGGGTCGGAGCCATTTGCCCCTTGTCTTTCTTGCGCGAACTGACTTTTTTTGTGGATCGGTGCCCACTCTTGCCCGTGCTCTTCGACGAAGCTGTTTGGGAGGGGGCCGTCTTCGGCTTGGTTGCCGTCGTCTGCGCGACGCTAACGCTAGCAAACACACCCGAGCCTGCCGTCACCAACAACGCCAAGCTCAGGTGCATCGCTCTTCGCAGAACCATCCAGCCTCAGTTAGTAATCAGCTTCGGACCCCGTGCCACCCGGTCCGCCCTGTAAGCTACTGCTTGCTGTCCGCCGGCACCACGCCAGGCAGAAACACCGTAAACGTCCGATCGCTGTCCCCGCGTCGGAGAACCTTGAACACGACATTCTCTCCAGGCTTTAGGGCGGCAACCGCCTTCTTGTAGTCATCGAGTGAACTAACCGGCTGGCGATTGATCTCCGTGATCACGTCGCCCCGGCCGAAGCCCAGGTCGTCCGCAAAGCTCGCAGGATCGACATCGGTCACCAGCACGCCGCGCTGGCCTTCCATGCCCAGATGCGAAGCGCGATCCGGTGTCAGGCTATCGACTCGCAAGCCAAATTCGGCTGGCGCGGATTCTCCCGGCTGGTCGCCCATGCGGCCTGCTTGCGTCGGGAACACCCGCGTACGGTCTTCAACGGTCGCCGTGGTTTCTTTCGCTTGACGGTCACGTACGTAGCCCAGCTTGACCTTGCTGCCGATCGGCGCTTGCGCGATCGGGTTGACCAAATCGTTGCCGGTCTTCACAACCTTGCCGTTTACGGTTGTGATGACATCGCCGCCCTTTAGCCCTGCCTTCTCCGCCGGGCTGCCAGGCTCGACCATCCCGATCACCACGCCGTTCGCGGCTCCCAATTCCTTCAATGTGATTGCGTTCGTTCCCAGGTCTTCCTGGAAGCTCACGCCGATCGACCCGCGCGTCACGCGGCCTTGCGAAATAATCTGGTTATACACATTGATCGCCGCCGTCGAGGGCATCGCGAAACCCACCCCCTCATAGCCTCGGCTTCCGGTGATGATCGCGGTATTGATCCCGATCACTTCGCCCGCCAGGTCCACCAGCGGCCCGCCGGAGTTACCGGGGTTAATGGCTGCGTCGGTCTGCAGGAATCTCTGGAATTGATGGTCCGGTCCGCCGATATTGCCGCGGTCCTTCGCGCTGATGATTCCCGCGGTCACCGTAGCGTTCAAGCCGAATGGGCTGCCAATGGCCAGCACCCAGTCGCCAACCTGCACGCCATCGGAATTTCCCAGCTTCGCCGTCGGCAGATCTTTGCTGGCCTCGATCTTGATCACCGCCAGGTCCGTATTTTCGTCCACGCCAATTACTTTCGCCGTGTATTTGTTCGGATCGCCGTCCAGCTGCACCTGAATCTTCGTCGCCTGCTCGACCACGTGATTGTTGGTCAGGATGTAGCCGCGCTTGTCCACAATCACTCCCGAGCCCAGGCTGCGCTCCGCCTGCGGAGGTGCATCTTGCCGTCCGTCGAAGAACCGGTCGAAGAAGTCCTGCATCGGGTCGTCCTGGTCACCCTGGGGCTGCTGCGGAGTGCGCCGCCTCTTGGTGGAAGACTTGCGCTCGAAAACCTGCGTGGTAGCAATATTCACCACCGCCGGCTCGACGCGCGTCACAATGGTGGAGAATGAGTTCGAGGCGGGGATCGGATCTGGTACCGCCAACGGCGTCGCATTCGTTCCCGCAAAAGACATCGTCTTCATCGCCGACACTTTGCCGGAAACAATCG
Organism: Candidatus Acidiferrum sp.; assembly: GCA_049512575.1. Taxonomy (GTDB): domain Bacteria; phylum Acidobacteriota; class Terriglobia; order Acidiferrales; family UBA7541; genus Acidiferrum. The sequence continues at coordinate 3,384 of JBEKWY010000067.1, read as the reverse complement.
AACCGATCAGGATGCCCACGCCCAGCGTTACCACCAGAAATGCGGAAGCCATAATCTTCCGCCGGCGCGCCCAGTTGAACAAATCTTGTACTTGCTGCCCCATATCGTCCCGCTCCTCTATCCTCAGAAGACGTCACGCTCGCCAGCAAAGTATAACACCACGCTTTGCCCGTGGTTGCGTGCCATCACCGGTGCACCAGAAAGGATACTGGCCCGAAGGCCGGGTGCGGCTCGGCGAAGCTGTGCGTCCACCCTGGATGTTACTCTTAACTTTTCTTCTGTGGCTCCCTTTATGAGTCTGCGGGAGGGCACCGCTTTCGTTTACCCAGAGTTACGAAGCGCCGTGCCGCAAATGCTTTCTTTTCAGTCCCGGCTTTGGGCCCCCTGAGGCCCTTCTCGGTTTGCCACAAAAAGCTCTTACGCGTATTGGACGCGCCCGAGCGCCATTTTGTTGTCATCAAATCTCAATCCGTTCCCCCAGCGCGCTTTACTCTTGACAACTTCCCCGTTCTCAAGCATAAAAGAACTAGCCGCTGTTGCGGCGGGTCGATCGCTGGGCGATCGCACTTAACGTGGCGATTTAGGGCAACTTGCTCCACGTAAAAAACTGCTAAAGAGCTTTAGAGTTTCCCAGAAGAATTTCTGAGAGCCCTCCAAGCCTTTGGCACGGAGGGTTTTTTAATTTTCCCCTCCCTGCTGCCCTAAACATCACACGCTATTGACTCGCGCCGGCCGTCCGCAACCGCGGTGCCCGGCTTCAGGGGGTCGGAGCTTTAGCTCCGACATAACGCGCGAGCTTTCAATGGGCTTCAGCCCCTGAGGAAAGGCTCTTGGCATTTTCCCGTAGCCGGCTTTGGCCGCTGAGGGCCCGTTCTATCGCATCACGAAAGGGAACCATGTCCGACCTCTACGAACTCCGCTGCAAGGAATGCGGCAAGTCCTGGGGCAACTGTCCTCGCTCCTTCTGCGAAGACTGCTTCTCCCCCCTCGAAGTCTCTTTCGACTACGCTTCCCTCAAGAAAACCGTCCGCCGCGAAGACCTCGCTTCTCGCCCCTTCAACATGTGGCGCTACTCGGAATTCCTGCCGCTTCCCGAGAACTTCCCGGCTCCCAACTCCGTCGGCGGAACTCCGCTGGTCGCCGCGAAAAAACTCGCCGCGCACTGGGGACTAGAGTACCTCTACGTCAAAAACGACGCCGTCTGCTTCCCTTCTCTTTCCTTCAAGGACCGCGTCGTCGCCACCGCCCTCGCCGCCGCTCGCCGCTTCGGATTCGAAACCGTCGGGTGCTCTTCCACCGGTAACCTCGCTAACGCCGTCGCCGCACAGGCCGCCCAACAAGGCTTCGACGCCTGCGTCTTCATTCCCGCTGATCTCGAGCCCGCGAAAGTTCTCAACACTGCGGTCTACGGCGCCCGCATCGTCCGTATTAACGGCAACTACGATCACGTCAACCGCCTCTGCGCCCAAATCGCCGACCGCTTCAAGTGGGGATTGGTCAACGTCAATCTGCGCCCATACTACTCCGAAGGCTCGAAGACGCACGGTTTTGAAATCGCTGAGCAACTCGGTTGGCGCTTGCCCGACAACGTGGTCGTCCCCATGGCAGGCGGTTCTCTCATCGGAAAAATCTCCAAAGCCTTCCGCGAATTGGTCGAACTAGGCTGGGTCGAGCCCAAGCAGGTAAAATTCTTCGGCGCCCAGGCGACCGGCTGCTCTCCTATCTCCACCGCCGTTAAGCGCGGCCTCAATCGCTTCGAGCCTCAAAAGCCCAATACCATCGCCCGCTCGCTCGCCATCGGTAACCCCGCTGACGGCAACTACGCCGCCAAGCAAATCCTCGAGAGCGGCGGCTGGGCCGAAGACATCTCCGATCCCGAGATCATCGCCGCGATAAAGCTCCTGGCCGAAACCGAAGGCATCTTCACCGAAACCGCTGGTGGCGTCACCGTGGGCGTAACCCAAAAACTAATCCGCGAAGGCCGCATCAAGCCCGAAGAGACCACGGTAGTCTCCATCACTGGCAACGGTCTGAAGACCACCGACGCCATCGCCGCCGAATTCCCGGTGACCGAAGCCATCGCTCCCCGCCTCGACGCCTTCGAGGCCTACCTCGACAACCAACTCGCCGTCCCAGCCACGGCAGCAGGCAAGTCGTGACCAACCCGTGATCAAAGAATGCAGGGGCGGGGCTTGCTCCGCCCGGCGTAAAGTTCAAGCAAGATGCGTCCCGCCAACGCACGCCCAAGGAGCCTGACCGAATGCCCATAACCATCGAAATCCCCACCGCCTTTCGCCGCTTCACCGACGGCGCGCCGAGGGTCGACTGCACCGCCGCCACCATCGCCGACGCCCTCAACACCCTGACCAGTCGCTTCCCCGAACTCGGGCGCCACGTCCGCGACGACTCCGGCCAAATCCGCCAGTTCCTAAACGTCTACCTCAACGAAGAAGACATCCGCTTCCTGGGCGGCGAATCCTGCACCCTAAAAGAAGGCGACCGCGTCCTCCTAGTCCCGAGCATAGCCGGCGGCTCTCCAGCCTGATCCCGTCCCCCGTCGGGGAATACACACACGGACGATTCCGTTGACCCCATTGTAGGGGCACGGCAAGGCCGTGCCCGCCCCTGCCCAGGCCGCGCCTATACCCAACAAGGAACGCCACAAGCCAGGTCCCTCAGTGAACTTAACCCCTTTAAAATGAACACTTGCAAAAGTGTATGAAAACAAGCCACTTCATCTCCCTTTAGAATGAAGAGTTCTTACTGTAAATCTGTGCTGTAAACAATAGACTTAGTAATTTTGTTGACAACCATGCGATTATTCTGGCATACTGGTTACGGTACCGCATGGAGGCTCCATGGACGCTGTGACCAGGACCGCGACACTGTTCGTGAGACACGACAGCAAGGACTGCCGCTGCAAGGATAAAGATAAGGGAAACGACTGGCAGAAGTGCAAGTGCGTCAAAACCATGTTGCTGTATGACGGTGCAAAGCCCGAAGGCCAGCGCCAGTGGAAGCAATCTACGAAGAGGCGGGTCTGGGAAGAAGCGGAGCAGGTTCGCCGTGAATGGCTGGACTCATTCGATCCGACCAAGATTGAATTGAAGCGCCTCCGCATGGAAAAGGAATTGAAGACGGTGCCGCTGGAAGTTGCGGTAGAGAAATTCTTAGAGGATTTGCGGGTGAACAACCGTGCTGATGGTACGGTGACCCGGCAGGCGTTGTTCGGCAAGAAAATCATTGAGCACTTCGGGGCACAGAGGCCGGTGTTGGATATCACGCCCACCGATCTGCATGACTGGCGGCAGACGTGGACCTTCGAAGATTCCACAGCCGCCGTGTTTGTTAGCTCTGTGAAACAGTTCTTCAAATTCTGCGAGG
>JBEKWY010000066.1:0-26633 GCA_049512575.1 Candidatus Acidiferrum sp. | reverse complement strand
GGCGGCGCTGGGTGCGATGACGTTTGGCGAGGACTGGGGCTGGGGCGCCGGCAAAGACGAAGCCCGCAAGCTCTACAATACCTTCCGCGAAGCCGGCGGCAATTTCATCGACACCGCGAATATCTACACGAACGGGACGAGCGAAACGTTTCTGGGCGAGTTCATGGAGGGCCACCGCCAGAGCGTGGTGCTGGCCACGAAATATTCCAACGCGAACCCCGGCATCGACCCCAACGCGGCCGGCAATCACCGCAAGAACATGGTCCAGGCTGTCGAAGCCAGCCTCAAGCGGCTGAAGACCGACTATATCGACCTCTACTGGGTGCACATCTGGGACCAGATGACGCCGGTCGAAGAGGTGATGCGAGGGCTGGACGACCTGGTGCGCCAAGGCAAGGTGCTGTACGTGGGCATCTCGGATGCGCCGGCGTGGTGGATCGCGCAGGCCAACACGCTGGCGCAACTGCGAGGCTGGTCGCCGTTCGTCGGGCTGCAGATCGAATACAGCTTGATGGAACGCACCGTGGAGCTGATGGAACGCACCGTGGAGCGCGAGCTGATCCCCATGGCCAAGGCCCTGAATCTCGGCGTTACCGCATGGTCCCCGCTGGCCTTCGGGGTCCTTACCGGGAAGTACCACGGCCATAACCAGAGTTCGGGGGAACCGGGGCGGCTCAGCCACGACATGATGAAGGGTTTTCAGCCGGAGCAGGAGCGAGCCGACCGCGTGGTGGCCGCCGTCAAGACGGTGTCGGATCAAGTGGGCCGCAGCATGGCGCAAGTTGCGCTGGCGTGGCTGCGCTACCGCCCGGTGGCGGTCATCCCCATCATCGGCGCCCGCAAGCTGACGCAACTACAGGACAATCTGGCGAGCCTGGACCTGCAGCTTTCTCCAGACCAGCTAAAGATCCTCGACCAGGCCAGCCAAATCGAGCTGGGATTCCCTTACGCCATGTACGAGAAGGAATTTGTCCGAGCCATCGCCTACGGCGGCCTTCGCGATCAGATCCTGGCTTAGCCGACTCGGTGCCGGGCGAATCGCTGCGGCCGCCCTCGCGGGGAATCCGCGCGTTTGAAAAAAGGCGCGGGCCGTTTAACTTAGCAGCGCGTGAAACCGCGGGTCCGAGCGCAGCGAATCCAGATCCGAATCTTTCGCCGCCCAATTCTTAAAAAAGGTGCCGTGTTCTTTCGTCACCTTGGCCAGGCATTCGAGCGCGTCTTCGGTCTTGCCGAGCAGCGCGTATACACAGGCGACGTTGTACAAAATAGAGGGTTCTTCCGAATCGATCGAAAGAGCGCGGCCAGCCCAGTCGTATCCTTTTTCCGGGTTTCCTTTGCGCGCCAGGAGTCCCGCGCCGAAATAAAGAGCACGGGCGTCGTCGGGGTGATTCTCGACATGCTTTTCGATGAGCTGCAAAGCGCGTTGCTCGGCGGCGGCAGCTTCCACGGGCCTGCCAAGTCCGTGGTACACGCCGACGATCAGGCTGAACGCCTCGTAGCTATCGGGGTTCAGCCGGGACGCTTGTTCGTAAAGTTCCGCGGCCTTGGCCAGGTCGCCGCTCTGAAACGAAGTGCGCGCGTAGAAGTAATAGGCTTCGTAGAGCTTGGGATTGAGCCGGATGGCCGCTTCAAATTCTTTGCGGGCCTCGGCAAAATTATTCTTCAACGCAAAAGCCAATCCGGCGGTGGCATGCGCTTCGGCTAATTGGGGATCGAGATCGAGCGCCTTGCGGCTCGCCGCCTCCGCCTCGTTCAGGTTGTCGTCGCTGCTGTCCCAGTACATGTAGAGAAAGGAGCAGCAGTCGGCCACGCCGGCGTACGCGCGCGCGTAATTCTGGTCGATGACGATGGCGCGCGCGAACATCTGCCGCGCATAGTCGAAGCCTTTGCGGCGGAATTGATAGAAAAACTGGCGCCCGCGGAGGTAGTAATCGTAAGCCTGGGGATTGTCGGTTTGCTTGCGCGCGATGGCTTCTTCTTCCTGCGGAGAAAGCTTGATGCGCAAAGCCTGGCTGATGCTGCGCGCGATTTCGTCCTGCACCTCGAAGACGTCCTTGAGCTCGCGATCGTAGCGCTCGGCCCAGATGGAATGGCCGGTTTGCGCGCGGATTAGCTGCGCGGTAATGCGCAAGCGGTTGCCGGCGCGGCGCAAGCTGCCGCTGAGCACGCAAGCGGCGTTGAGTTCTCGACCGACCTGCGGCCCGGTGACCGGCTTGTCGCGATACGCCACGACCGCAGCCCGAGGAAACACCTGCAGCTCCTTGACCTTGGAAAGTTCGGTGATGATGTCTTCGGTCATGCCATCGCGGAAATATTCGTCGTCCTTGCTGTTGCTGAGATTTTCGAAGTACAGGACGGCGACGGATTTTTCGGAGGCGGCTGCCGCGGGTTGGGTGGCCGTAGCCGACGGCCTTTTCGTGTCGCTGACGCGGCCCGAGGAATCGCGATCGCGCTTGAGGCGCTTGAGGTCCGTGCGGATTTCCGAAGCGGTCTGGTAGCGCAGGTCGCGATCTTTCTCCAGCGCTTTGTTCACGATGCGATCCAGCTCCGCGGGCACGGCAGGATTCAAACTGGCCGCCGGCTTCGGCGCCGCATTCAGAATGGAATCGAAAATCGAGGTGGAAGTATCGCCGCCAAAAGCGAGCTTGCCCGTGGCCATTTCGTACAGCACGCTGCCGAAGGAGAAGAGGTCGGTGCGCGGGTCGAGATCTCGTCCGAGCGCCTGCTCTGGCGACATGTAGGCCATGGTGCCGAGGGCCGTGCCGGGGCTGGTCAAGAATTCGCGGCCCGCATCGACCGTGGCTTGCCCCGAGACATCCCCGGTAGAAACCGCTCGCCGCGCTTCCATCTTCGCGAGCCCGAAATCCAAAATTTTGGTCTGACCTCGCTGGGTGAGAAAAAGATTCGCGGGCTTGATGTCGCGGTGGACGATGCCGCGGCTGTGCGCGGCGGCGAGCGCGTCAGCGATTTCGATCCCGGCATCCAGAATCAAATCGACGTCGAGGGGCCTGCCATTGATGCGATGCTTCAACGTTTGACCTTCGAGCAGCTCCATCACAATAAACGGCCGGTGATCGTATTCTCCGACGTCGTGGATGGTGCAAATGTTCGGATGGTTCAACGCCGATGCCGCGCGCGCTTCCCGCTGGAAGCGCTCGAGGGTTTGCGCATCGGTTGGCGTGTCCTCGGGAAGAAACTTGAGCGCCACGCTGCGGTCCAGCCGGGTATCCTCAGCGCGGTAAACTACGCCCATCCCGCCGCCACCTAGTTTTTCCTGAATTCGATAGTGCGAGACCGTTTGTCCGCTGAGAGACCGAGGTTCCGTCATGGCCCGGCAATCTTAGGGTGCGGCCACACTCAAGTCAATCCGGGCCAATCGCCTGCGCGATAGCCCGATCCATCCAATCACGGCCGAGGAATGCGAACGCCGTCAGGCCAGATCTTCCGGGCGGATCGGCAGACGGCGAATGCGCTTGCCGGTGCCGGCAAAGATGGCGTTGCAAACCGCTGGCGCGATCACCGGCAGACCAGGCTCGCCGATGCCGGTGGGTTCCTCGGTGCTGTTGACAACGTGAACTTCGATCGTCGGAGTCTCGTTGATCCGCGGCATTTGGTAATCGTGGAAATTGGATTGCTCGACGCGGCCGCGATCGATGGTGATGGCGTCCTTCATGAACGCGGACACACCGTAAATCGCGGCGCCTTCCACCTGTGCGGCGATACCGTTGGGATTGACGGGGCGGCCGCAATCGACGGCGTAGACGATGCGGTGCACGCGCACCTGGCCGTCTTTGAGGCTGACTTCGGCGACGCCAGCGGTGTAGGACTCGAAGGAAAAATATCCGGCGATGCCACGATAGACCCCTGCGGGCAGAGGCTTACCCCAGCCCGCTTTCTCGGCGGCAAGTTTCAGAACGGCTTTCTGTCGCGCGGTGTCGAGCGGCTTGCCTTCTTTGGGATTGGTGAAGTCGGGAATCTTGCGATCGTCACCGATCGCGCGCAAGCGAAACTCCAAAGGATCGGCGCCGGCAGCTGCGGCAAGTTCATCGACGAAGCTCTCTACGACGAAGCCGCTGCTGGAATGCTCGACCGAACGCCACCAGGCGCGCGGAACACCGGAGTTTGCCAGCGTGTACTCGATGCGATAATTTTTGGTTTGATACGGAATGAAAGAAGCCGTGGCGAATTCGCTCGCCTCGGGTTTTTCGGCGCCATCCTTGTCCCACACGGCAGCAATGGACGTGGAAGTCTGAAAATGCTTCCACGCCGCCAGATTGCCGTGCTCATCGACGGCGCCTTGCATGTGGTGGTAAGAAGCGGGCCGATAGAAATCGTGCTGCATGTCGTCTTCGCGGGTCCACAACACCATCACGGGTTTGTTGCCGATGGCTTTCGCGACCTGCGCGGCTTCCATGACGAAGTCGGCCTGGTAGCGCCGGCCGAAGCCGCCACCCATCAGCGTGGTGTGGACCACGACGGATTCGTGCGGCAGCTTGGACACTCCCGCGATAATGTCCTGCGCCCACTGCGGAGCCTGCGTGGGCACCCAAGCCTCGGCGCCGTCAGGACGAATGTGCACGGTGCAATTCATCGGCTCCATGCAAGCATGGGCGGCAAACGGAATCTCGTACACGATGTCCACTTTTTTCGCGGCGGAAGCCAGCGCGGCATTGGCATCGCCCTCATTGCGAACCACTTTTCCGGGCTTGGAAGCATTTTGAATAAATTGTTCGCGTAGCGACTTCGACGATTCCGCGGCGTGCGGACCTTCGTCCCAGGTGATGTCGAGCGCTTTGCGGCCCTGCATAGCGGCCCAAGAATTGTCGGCGACGACGACGACTCCACCGGCCGTGAATGCGCCCTGCGGGACTGGATCGATCGAAAGCACATCGCGCACTCCAGGTACCGCCTTCGCCTTGGTGGCATCGAACTTGGCCGGCTTGCCGCCGAAGACGGGACAACGCGCGATCACGGCGTAGACAAGCCCGTCGGGCCGCGCGTCGATACCGAATTTCGCCGTGCCGGTGGATTTGGCGCGCGCCTCGAAGCGATTGTGATCGTGGCCGACGATGGTGAAATCGTTGGAATTTTTCAGCGGCACGGTGTTGAAGTCGGGAACCGGCAGCTTTGCCGCTGCGTCAACGAGCTCGCCGTAGGTGAGGAATTGCTTGCGCGCGCCGTGCAATACGCCGCCGTCCTTGGGCTTGCACGTGTCGCGATTCACGTTCCAATGCTGCGCCGCGGCGGTGATGAGCATTTCGCGCGCGGCCGCACCGGCCTGGCGCAGTGGCAACCACGATCCGGCAACACTTCCGCTGCCACCGGTGCCAAGTTCATAGATTGCGGGGTTGGCCGGGGCTTGCTCGACTCGGACCTGCTTCCAGTGGAGATAAAGTTCCTCCGCCAGGATCATCGGCAATGCGGTCATGATGCCCTGACCCATTTCGGACTTGCCGAGGATCAGCGTGACTTGATTTTCCGGAGTGATGCGTACCCAAGCGGTGAACGGATTTGCGGGCTTTTTCTCCTGATCCTCGGCGGTCGCCGCGCGCGCTGACGGCGAAAGGTGGAAGCCAATTACGAGAGCAGCGCCAGCGGAGGCGCTTGTCTTCAAAAAGTCGCGACGATTCAATATGGAAGCAGCGCTCATAACACACCTCGATCGTCTGAAGAAAAACAGCGGCTAGGCGGCGGAAGTCGCTTTGCCGGTTTGCATCGTGGCGGCGCGATGGATGGCCTTGCGGATGCGTTGATAGGTGCCGCAGCGGCAGATGTTGCCGCTCATGGCGTCATCGATGTCGGCGTCGGTCGGGCTGGATTTTTTCGCGAGCAGCGCCACCGCGGACATGATTTGTCCCGACTGGCAGTAGCCGCATTGCGGTACATCTTCGGCCATCCAGGCGACCTGGACGGGGTGCGTGCCGTCGGCGGAGAGACCTTCGATCGTGGTGACGCTCTTGCCCGCCACCTTGGCGATGGGAGTGATGCAGGAGCGCGTGGCTTCGCCGTTGATGTGCACGGTGCAGGCGCCGCACAACGCCATGCCGCAGCCAAATTTAGTTCCGGTCATGTTAAGGGTGTCGCGGAGCACCCACAGCAGAGGCATCTCCGGGCTGACGTCGACGGTTTCCGCCTTGCCGTTTAGGGTGAAGTTGATGGCCATGGAGCCCTCCTTGGAGAGAGCGATATCGTACAACAAATCGCGGTCGGGATGAAAATCACCGAATTATCGTTACCGAGGGTGCGTAACGTCGAAGTGGAGCGCCGGTACGGCCCCTCTTCGGCACCCCTCCAACCGTTTGAGACGCAACACGGAGTGGAGCGTGAGCGTCGCCAGAATTTAAGCGGTTACGACGGTTCGGGGGGCTTCGGTCTCGACGCCGCGCCAACCGACCGGGCGGCCGCTGACCGCTTCCTTCACGGAGCGGAACAGCACCACATACATGAGCTGCCGGTAGTAAAAGCGCTGGAGCAGGACGGGGAAAAGCAGCGTCCAGTCTTCCTTACGCTCCAGCGCGAAGGCGACCACGCAAGTCAGCAGGTCGATGATCAGGAAGCCGAGGAAGAATAGCACGGAGCGCTCCACGTCCGCGGTGGTCCAGATCTGTGGAAGGTGCGCAACCTTTTGCCCCAGCGCCCATAGAACGAGCGATCCGAAGAACATCAAGTCAATGACCGGCGATATGAGCGGCAGCACCAGTTGAAAGACAAAAATATTCGGCAGCGCAATCCAACCGAGGGTCCCGTACTTCGGGCGGAACAACGTGCTGCTGTGTTTCCAGAAAGCTTGCAAGGTCCCAAACGTCCAGCGGAATCGCTGTCGAATCAGCTGGCCGGCGGTTTCGGGAGCTTCGGTCCAGGCAATGGCTTCTTCGTCGTAGCCGACGCGCCAGCCGAGACGCCTAATAGCGATGGTGAGATCGGCATCCTCGGCGACGGTGTCGGCGGTGATGCCCCCGGCGGCCTCGATGGCTTCTTTGCGCCAGGCACCCAGCGCACCGGGAACGACGGTGATGCAGTTGAGCAGGTCGAAGGCGCGCTTTTCCATGTTCTGGCTGGTGATGTACTCCAGAGCCTGCCAGCGCGTGAGCCAGCGCGACCGGTTGCCGACTTTAACGTTGCCCGCCATGGCGCCAAGCTTCGGATCGGAGAAATGCCGCACCAGTTTGCTGATGGCGTCGGGCTCGATTTCCGTGTCGGCGTCGATGGTGACCACGATTTCGGTGTGCGCTCCGGTCATCGCGCGGCTGAGGGCCGCGGATTTGCCGCGGTTGACCTGATGGATGATGTGCACGCGGGGATCCTGACCGAAATTCGAGTCGAGTAGTTCACGCGTGCGGTCAACCGAGCCGTCGTTCACGACGATGACGCGCAAATCGGGCAAGTCGGAAGCCAGGACTGACGTCACCGTCTGGACGATGACGGATTCTTCGTTGTGCGCGGGAATCAGCACGGTGACGCTGGGAGGAGGATTGGGCATCACCGCGTGGTCGGGGCGAAGTTTTTCGATCAACGCGAGAATGCCGATGATGAGCGCCCGGCCGCTGACCAGGACGATCCCAACGATAAAGATGGTGGCGATTCCGGCGCGCAGCCAGCGATAAATTCCGAAAATGAAACCATCCGCGCGCGCCTGTAGCCGCTCACCGGTGGAGAGGGGCATCATCACCTCGGCGCGTGTTTTGCCGATGAGGTCCGAAACGGAGACGAATTCGTATCCTTGGGCGCGCAACGCGTCGATGATTCTGGGCAGAGCAAGGACCGTGTGGCTGCGGTCTCCGCCGCCGTCGTGAAACAAAATGATGTTGCCATCTTCAGCCTGCCGCATCACGTTGTTGACGATTTCTTGCTCCGGGATTTGTGCCCCGGCGACCTGCTGCCAGTCGTGGGCATCAATCTTCTGGCCCACGATCAAATAGCCCATGTCCTGGGCGATTGGAAGCTGCGCGACTTCTTCGGCGTATTCGGGCTGATGATCGATGCCGTACGGCGGACGGAAGAGAATCGACTTTACGCCGATAGTGCTTTCGATCAGGCGCTGCGTGAGGTTCAGCTCCCAGCGGATTTGCGTCTTGGTGATTTCGTCAAAATTCGGGTGCGTATAGGTGTGATTGCCGATTTCGTGGCCTTCGGCGAATTCACGCTTCAGAATTTCCGGAAATTCGCTGGCCTCCACGCCGATCACGAAAAAAGTGCCGGGCACGTTCTTTTCCTTGAGGATGTTCAGGATTTGGGGCGTCCAGCGGGGATCGGGGCCATCATCAAACGTGATAGCAAGTTTCTTCTTAGCCGCGCCAATCTGGTCGATATCGTAGGAAAGCGGGTAGGCCTCGTAGGTTTCGTCGGTAAAGAGATCGGTGGCGGCATCGTAGATGAAAGAGCGTTTGCCGCGCTTGGGGGTATCCACGAAGCGCCACACGTCGCCGTTGCCTTCGAGGATTAGGTCCGGGCCGGGCGCGATGTCGGTGAGCGATTGACGGATCGCGTCGTCGGGGCGCGTGGCGTCCCAAATGCGCCAAATGGAAGTGTCGGAGTGTCCCAGGCGAAACATCATGGTGCCCTGCACGCCCATGCGCTCGCTGGCGCGCAACTGGTTGTATCCGGTCACCGCGTCGAGCATCCAGACCTGGTGGACGCGATTATTTTCGTCCACGTAGGAATAGCGCGGATTCAGCGAGGTCTCGTCAAAGTCGATGTCGGTTTCCGATTCGTAGGCGTGCAGCAGAGCTTCCTGCACGCTGAACTCGGTGGCCGAGGTCCACTTTTTATTGGCGGCCTGAGGCCAGTCGTAAGCGAAGTTGGCAACGCCGACGACGATTTTTTGCGCCGGCACCAGTTGCAGAATCTGGCGCAGATTTTCGACGAACCAATCCTGGGCAGAGATGGGACCCGGCGGCGAGGAGACCCAGTGCTGGTCGAAGTTCAGCAGCACGATGGCGTCGCATTCCTTGCCGAAGAATTTGTAATCGTAAGAGTCGTCCCGCGCGGGCAGCTCGACCATCAGTTTCAGTCCCACGGAGTGAAGGGCGGGCGCGAGCTCAGCAACGAATTCGCGGAAATCAGGCTGCGTCTTGTCTGGAATCGATTCAAAATCGACGACGATGCCGACCTGGTGGGATTCGACGGCATATTCCACAACTTCGCGAACCAAACTGTGGCGGGCGTCCTGATTGGCCAGCAGCTGAACCATTTCGCTGACCCGCCAGACCTGGCCGTCGTAATTGTTCAGCAGGCCCATGATGGGGAGTTCAACGTTTGCCGATTTCATCCAGCGGTGCAGCTTGTCGTCTTTCAGCAGCGATACGGCTTCGGCGGGGCTGGCTTTCACGGTCTGGTAGCGTTCGTAATCGACGATGGTGAGCGCGCCGTCGGAGCTGACGGCGTGCAGCTGCTCGGGAATCAAGACGTCGAGATCTTTGTAATGGCGCTTTAAAGACGCCAGGCTGTTGGAATCCCAGCTGACGTAATAAGCAGCGCGCAGTGGATCGTAGCTTGCGGGAACGTTCCCCAGGTTGGCCACGCGCCGTCGCCGGCCCTCGCGCACCGGAACCGCTTTCGTCGCGGACTTGAGTTTGAGCGCGCGATAAATCGGACGCGTGTCTGGCAGCAAACCCGCGGGAAGTTCGACGCTGGCTGCGATGTTGACGAAAAAATAGGCCAGCAGCAGCGTCAGCAAAGCCCCGGAAATTTCCATGACTCGGCGCGTGCGTCGCCAACGGACGCGTTCCGCGTCATAGAAAATCGGTCCACGTTCCTTCATGAAACCTTTCAACCTGTCGACATGGCAGGGGCCTGATCGTCGGGCAGGGCTGAGTCCGTCTGCCTGAATGCGTCTGCTCTATTGTAAGATGCGTTCCATCGATGAAGCGAATTTTCTCGCATCCCTTTGCCGCGCTTGCTGCTGGTCTGTGCCTGCGGCTCTTTTTCGTCTTGAAATACCCCGCGAATTCCGGCGATACCGTCTTGTACGAGCAGATGGCGACCAACTGGTTGAAGCACCACGTTTACGCCATGGAGGTGTTCGGCCAGATTACGCCGGTGGACCTGCGCATGCCGGGATACCCGGTATTTCTGGCACTCGTGTATGCCATCACCGGTAGGACCGGGCCGGACGCGCGGCTCTGGGTGATGATCGTGCAGGCTGTGGTGGATTTATTTTCCTGCGTGTTGATTGCGGTCTTGGCGGCGACATTGCTCCTGATGGTGAACGAGCGCAACCCGCCGGGGCGCGTGTTCATGGCAGCGCTCTGGCTGGCGGCGCTGTGCCCATTCACCGCCAATTACGCAGCGGTCACGCTCACGGAAGTTTTCGCCATTTTGTTTACCGCTGCCGCGCTTCTGCCGCTTTGCTTGCTGGTGGGGCGAACACGCAATAATGGCTGGCTCTTCATAAAGAAGGATTGGCGCCTCGCCAACAGCTACACGTACTTGGCGGCGCTGGCAGCGCTTCTGGTCGGCCTTGGCACGCTGTTCCGGCCGGAAACGCCTTTGCTGCTTTTCGCTGCATGGGTCGTTTTGGGATTCGTGTTGGTGTCGCAACACGAGGCGAAGCGCTGGCTTCGAACCGTTGCCGGCATGGGGTTGCTGTGTGCGGTTCCGCTACTGCCTTGGGCAGTGCGCAACGCCGTGACGCTCCACGAGTTTCAGTTTCTGGCGCCGAAGAACTCGAATTTGCCGGGTGAGCTTGTACCGTACGGGTTCATGAGCTGGGAAAAAACCTGGCTGTATCGTTTTCGCGACGTTTACCTGGTGCCGTGGAAGCTCAACGACGAAGCGATCCGCATCGAAGACATTCCCGCGCGGGCGTTTGATACGCCGGAGGAACGCGAGCGGGTCGCGGCGATTCTGGAGCCCTACAACAACGATCTGACGCTGACGCCCGAGGAAGATCAGGCGTTTGGCGAACTGGCGCGCCAACGCACTGCTCGCCATCCGTTGCGCACCTACGTGTGGCTGCCGGTCGCGCGTGCCGCGACCATGTGGTTCACGCCTCGCATCGAGCTGATTCCCGTGTCAGGCACAGTCTTTCCCCTTGTCCAATCGTGGGAGGACGACAAAATCGATCAGTCGGTGACGGTGGGATTGTTCCTGCTCAACCTCGTTTACGTTGGGCTCGCGATCTGGGGAGCAGCACGGCTGTGGCGGCAGAGCGGCGCGGTGCGTCCCGCTGTAGCAGTGCTGATCGTTTTTATTCTCCTGCGCACCGCATTTCTCACCACGCTGGAGACGCCCGAGCCCCGCTACGTCCTGGTCTGCTTTCCGGCATTGATCGCGCTCGCCGCGCAGATCTTCTCGCGCCCGGCAGAACCCTAAGACTTTTTCTCAACCTTCGACTGGTTCGGGATGGATCGTCACGCGATGCACCTGCGGAAAGCGTTCCTTCACGCGGTCTTCGAGGGCGGCGGTGACGTCGTGGATTTGCGTGATCGGCAGGTTGCCCTTCATCGTGCAATGGCACGACGCCAGGATGCGGTGCTCGACTTGGCGAACATGAACGTCGTGGCAATTCACCAGCTCGTCGTATTCAGCAGGCAGAGTGTTGAGGAACTCCTCGATGGAGCGCGACAACTGCTTCATCTCGCCGCCCCCCACATCGGGCGTCGCGATGTGCCGGCCGAGCGGCTCAATGTGAATATTCACCTCGATGGGCCCGTCGCGTAGCTCGCGGATGCCGTCCTCAAGCTCGGAAGCCTGGCGATGCGCGTCCCGCAGGCTGAGGTTTTCGTCCACCTCGAGATGCAGCTCGACAAAAAGCTGGTTCTGCTGCTGCAGCGCGCTCAAGTCATGAATGGCCAGGCCCATACGCTGCGCCACCGCACGGATCGCTTCGAACAGGTGTTCGCCCTGCGGAGCACGAGGCTCGGCGTGCACCATCACGTCCGACGGCACGATTTCACCGATGCGTTTTTCGATGGCGTCGCTTAAAGCGTGAACCTGCTCGAGGCTGGCGGTCCGCGCCACGCTGACAGTCGCATCGACAAAGTGCCGGTTCCCCGCGCGTCGAACGCGCACGCGGTCCACATCCAACACGCCATCCATGCGCGCAACTGCCCGAGCGATTTCCTGCTGCAATCCCTGCGGCGCCACATCTAGAAGCGCATCGACCGTGCGCTTCCCAAGCCTCGACCCCACCCACAAAATCACGCCAGCGACTCCCAAGCCCGCGAGTGCGTCGGCATACACCAGCCACGGCATGTTCCAGGTCTCGCCAGCCCATACCAGGCCGATCCCGCAAATTACGACGATAGTGCTCCAAACATCGGTAGAGAAGTGCAGGGCATCCGCCTCCAGCGCTTCACTCGGATATTTTTTCACGACGTTGGAAAGGGCGCGCGAACGCGTTAAGTCGATCCCCAGCGCCACCATCAGGATTAGAACCGCGGTAACACTGGGCGCAATGTGCACGGTGCGAAAGAACAAACGCGCGAACGCTTCGTAAATAATGTAAAGCGCCGTCAGAACGAGTAGTGCGGTTTCGACAAAGGCAGAGAAATTTTCGAACTTGCCGTGCCCATAGGGATGCTCCTCGTCCGCAGGCTGGTCGGAAACCCGCACCGACAAAAATGTAATCACCGCGGCGACTAAATCCAGCCCGGAATGCAGCGCTTCGGACAACACGCCCAAGCTCCCCGTCCGCAGCACCAGGAACGCTTTCAGACATACCAGTACGACAGCGGAGCCAACGCTCAACAACGCGGCCCGCTTCTTCTCTCGCACTTCGCCGGCGAGCGGATTCACCATGGGGGCCTGCCTAGACTACCTCAACTGCGGCCCATCGACCCGCCGATTGCAGTCGAAACGCACGCAAGCCTACCCGCAGTATTTCGATAGGAAGCAAGCCCCAATAACACCCAGTTGTGAAGAAAGTAGGCGACAGAGGACGTGGTCAGTAACGGTTGGGAATTACCCACGAGAAAAGCAGAGTTGCCTTCCTGTGCGGAATTGACCCGGCTGAGAATGTGCACGCAGCACTGGCGCGCGGTCGGCCAGCCCCTAATTCGCCAACCGCGCGCCGCAACGCGCCAAGTAGTCCTACATTGGAGTGCTCCGACGGGAATTTCGCAATTCCCGGTAAGAGCTTTAATCCTGGCCCGCGTGCTTGTGCTTGCTTGGCTCGAACTCGTACTGCTTGCCTCGGGACCGCGAAATAATGTCCAGATGCTCGCGCTTCGCCTTGCAACGCTTTAAGAGTTCCTCATTCAAGACCCCATGAGCCGTGCGGACGGTCGCTTTTCCAGTCTTTGCCCGCATGGCATTGTCCACCCATTCACGCAAGCTCAGGCCTGTCGCCGGCCCGAGGTTGATGAGCGTTGGGGTGGCCTCAAGATACTGAATCTGTTGCACTTCGTTGGCTTCCTGGTTCACCCAGGAGATATAGCCGCCGGGCAGGACCTGCCGAGGCGCCTTGATCGCGCCGGTAAAGCTGTAGCGCGTTCCGTTCGTAACGATGGGGTCGTAGAAATGCGGCGTCAGGAAGTCGGACACCGCGACTCCCTGGATCGCGTAAGCGAACTTGTCTGCTTCGCACGGATCGCAGGCTTCCACCAGATACGCAAATTCGCCCGTGCCATCCTGGATTTCCTTGCCTTTGATCTCGATCGAGGTCGAATTCTGAAGCCGGTTTCCCGCTGGATCGACGAGCATTTCGACCGTCTCGTGGCTCGCATCGATGGTCCATGCATCGCTGTTCGGCGCGGCGATGACCTTCGCGTAAGGCTGGTTATTCTTGTCGAGATGAAACCCGCCTTCGCCGGGCGGAAGTGACTTCACCAGGAAAACCGGCCACACTCCCGCGGGTATCTTGTTTGCGTTCGGCAAAAATGTGACGTTGGCCTGCACGTTCCAGAACTGCGGCAAGTCTCGCGTTACCTGAATGGTTAGGGCCGCGGCAACGCTCTGCATCAATTCTGCGTCGATTGCTCCGGTCTTATCTGCCAAACCAACCTGAATCAAGGACATTATTGGGCTCCTTTCGGCATTCATCTCTTGCGAACTTCTCCAAGCAAACTGGATCTGTGCAAGCGCTCACATGAAAAGAACTCTGCCCGACCAGCTGGACCGCGCACAGTTCGAGGTTGGAATCGCTTTCGGAGCGCCGCAGGGTTTCGATCAAAACTAGGATTCGACCGCGGCCTACGTGCCGCGAGCGCGCCTCACTTCTCGGCTTCCTTCCGGCTGGGGCGAAAGAGGAGCCGGGAAAGTCGAAACGGAGCCTAGGCTCCAGTATCTATACTGTCAATACATTTATTATGTAACTACCTGTTGATATCTGTGGAAAACTAGAGTGGTCCGTAACACCTGTTGTTTGAGTCGTTTCGGAGGCGGCGGAGGCGGCGGAGGAGGCTAGCTCTTCTTCGGCAGGAAACGAAGAGCGGCTGAGTTCATGCAGTAGCGGAGGCCGGTGGGCGCGGGTCCATCGGGGAAGACGTGGCCAAGGTGTGCGTCGCAGAGCGTGCATTTCACTTCACGCCGGATGGTCCCGAACGAAATGTCTTTCTTTTCGTAGACGTTTTCGTCGGCGATCGGCTTCCAGAAGCTGGGCCAGCCGGTCCCGGAATCAAATTTCGTCGCGGAATCAAACAGAGCGTTGTCGCAGTCGATGCATCGAAACAAGCCCGCTCTATGTTCGTCGTTGAGCGCGCCGCTGAACGCCCACTCCGTGCCGGCTCGGCGCGTCACGTCATAGCTGAGCGGGCTGAGCTGCTTCTTCCATTCTTCCGTCGTCTTGCGCACTCTGGGCAGCGATATTTTACCCACCCGAGTTCCGTCGTCCGCAAATCTTACGATCGCGACTGGCCCGGCATCCGGGTTCGCCTGCGAGGGCTCGTCATCCGCGAATGCGCCGGACAAGGAGCGCTGCATCCCGATGAGCACACCGTAAGCTCCCAGGGTCGCTGCTCCAAATATGAGGCCTCTACGCGTTATTTCTTTCATGTGAGCAATTCCAAGAGAGCGATTCTTTGTGTGAACGCTCTCACGCAGGCGTTCCGCAGAAACGAGGGTTTGTGCCCAAGTTGTCTGGCGAGGCTTCGCAGCCCTCACCTTACATTACGTTTTGCAGCGGCGATCGGATGCCCAGCCAATCCAAGCCTAGCGTCGAACCTTATTTCGCGGCGCTCATTGGCGGAGCTGGCAGCAGTGGCAAGCGCTTCGGCTCCCCACGCGCTCCGCGAACCTCCAGCTCCTCAAACAGCAGCGAAGGCGCCACCACCGAGGCCGGAAGCCCACCTTGCGCCGATCCGAACGCCCCCAGCGCCGTGCCGGAAAAGCCCGCGATCTGGCTCTGCATGTAGTTGTACACAAAGTTGTCGTTGCCAATGCCAGCCAGGTTTCGCAGCGACCGGCTGTTCACGCCGATGATCCGAGCCCCGCGCATCACTTCCTCGCGCCCATCCTCGGGATAAATTCTGTATACCAGCAATGGCAAGCGGTCGCCGGTACCCGCGCCGCCGCCATAGCTCGCCAGCAACTCCGAAAAATCTTCCTGGTGCAGCAAGCTCAGCGACGGGTTGTCCATTTCCCGCACGATCACGCAATACGCCAATTTTTCCGTCCGGCATTCATCCAGAAACTTTTTCTTCAATTCCGCCGGCGAAACCTCATCCGTCGAAGTGAAGAACAAGTTGCTCATCGTCGGCTTGGCGTCGGTCAAAAATCCCGACCGCCCGTGTCCGTTCGATTGATCGGAGTCGTTGCCCGGCCGGCGCGACATCAGGAGTGACTTAAGGGTGCCATTTTCCACCACGGTCACTTTCTCCGCGCGCACGCCTTCATCATCCACGGAATAGGATCCGATTAGCGGTGTGCCGTGAAAGTCCTTGGCCGAGGGATCGTCAACGACGCTGACCGACGTCGGCAAAACTCGCGCCCCGAGCCTGCCCGTCCAGTCGCTCTTGCCCCCGAGGTTACCCAGCATCTGCTCCACAATCGGTTGGAACGATATCGGTGGCCGCGATCCATTCATCGCCGGCCCCAAAATCTGCGCCAGCAGCGGAGCCGCCGCCCGCGCTTCGAACAATACCGGCCCGGTATAGTCCTGAGCAGGCTGCGACGCACGCAGCGCCATCAACTCGCTGCCCGCAACGTTCAGTCCTTTACGCACGGCGTCCACGTTCGGCAGATCGCCCGGCTTCGGCGCGTACGAGGAATACAGATAATTCAGCGGCATGCCGTCCTGGGCCAGCGTGTTCATTCCCGCTTCCACCGCCGCGAACGTCCGGTTCGTGCGAATTTCCGTGCCTTCGCTGGTCATCAGGTATTCCGTGGCGTACACCAAATAATAGGTAACTCGCGATTCGTAAATCTCCGGAAAGGCACGCAGCGTCGCCGACGAATCCCGGGCTTCCTGCTCCCAATTGCGGCTTGACCAATCCGGCGTGACCAGCGGATCGATCACATGAACCGGCTCCGCCTTCGAGAAATCGTCGATTTCCGACTGTCGCGCCAGGCTGCTCAGATACGCCTGCTTCCGCGAGTACGTATCGATCGCCTCCTTGAAAGCCTGGTCCGTGGCAATCCACAAATCCTGGCGCAGCGAATCATAATCGCGATCGATTCCCACCGATCCCGTCGATCCGATGAACCCGCGAAATCCCTCGTCGCCAATAAAGTTCGAGCTATCCAGCTTGTAGGTGCCCACGCGCGCTTCCACATCCATGAACCGGTTCCGCGTGTGGTTGTTCGTCATCAGCGCGCCGGATTCCGCGACGATCTCTTTCACGTCCAGATCCAGCAGCCGGTATTCCACGTAGTACGGCCGCACCGGCTCATTCGTGCCGGGAATCTGCAACTCCAGCCTCGTCTTCGATCGCGCCATTTCGTCGCGCATGGCGCGCAGCGTTTGGTCGTTGTCTTGAGGAGCCTGCGCACCTGCCGCTTGCGCCCCGGCCGGCACAAACCAGCTCATCGCCGCCACTATCGCCAATGCCAATACTGTGCGTGCTCGATTCACCGGGCACCTCCAGCCTTCACCACATCCTGCGCTGGAGCAGGCAAAATCGGAGGTCGGTCCGTCGAACTCTCCTTTTTCTGAACTTCCAGTTCGGTGGTTAGAATCGCCGGAGAGGCCGCCGAAACCGGCACGGAACCCGATTCCGCGCCGCAATACCCGTTGAACACTTCGGTGGTGTCGCCGGTAGCCACAATCTTGGTCAACGACGCCAACGGCGTTCCCACAATATCGACTCCGCGAACCAATTGATCCGGCCGCCCGTCGGCAAACACCTTGTAGACGACGAGAGGTAACACTTGAAACGCCTGCGGCTGCCCGCGGCCCGTGAACGTAAATCCGCCGGCGATGTCATCGATCAACAAGCCGAACTCTTTGTGTTGCTGCTTGATCAGCTCAATCAGCTTCACGCGCAGCTCCGCATTCGTCACTTGCTTGCTGCTTTCCACGATCAGATTGCCCTGTCTCGAAACCGGAGAAGCGCCGAGCTGCCGCCGTCCGTGTCCATTTGAGTGCGGAAAACCCACCAGCGGCGACCGCGACATTTCGAAATTCTTCAGCACCCCGTGATCCACCAGTACCACGCGATGCGCTTTCACGCCTTCATCGTCGTATTCGTAAAAACCCAGAAGGTCCGTCGAACCCAGCTTGGGCATGGTGGTGTCGTCTACGATGCTCAGGAAGTCCGGCAAAATCTGCTGATCCACTTTTTTCGCGAAAGTTTGCCCTTCAGAAACGTCCTTCTGCCGGTGACCTTCGTCGCGGTGCCCGAAAACCTCATGAAAGAAAACCGCCGCCGCGCGTCCCGTCAACAACGCCGGTCCCACGGAAGGCTCGTTAATGGGAGCCGCAACCAACCCTTCCAATTCCTTGCGCATCGTCGCGCCCGCCGCAAAAACCGCTTTGTCGTCCGGCGCATCCGCAGGGTTCACCCAGTCAAAATTGTAATAGCGCTCCAGGTCCATCCCGTCCGGCGCTTTTCCTTGAATGAACAACTCCAGCCGGTAGCGGATTTGCCCGAACTGCAGTTGCGTGCCTTCACTCGTGATCTGGAAGGCGTTCTGCGCTTGCGCCGTGAACGTCACAATCGAGTTGATCACCGCGGGCGAAGAGCGAAACTCTTTCGTATACGCCCGCACTTTTGCTTCCCAGGGCTTGCGGTCCAGCTGGAAGGAGGTTTCCGGGCCGATGTCCGTATGCGGCTGCTCGTGCGTGAAGTCCGGCGCCGCCCCTTCCGCCGTTTCCACTTTCACTTCCTTGCCGGTCTTGATCTTGATCAGCGCTTCTGCCGCCGATTTATATTGCTTGTCGGTCTCCAGCCAGATGGCGCGTCGCAGCACCTCGGTGTCGTTGTCGATCGGCACCGGTTCACCCGGTCCGCCGCGCTGTTCCTCCCGCGCGCCAACCTTATGCGTGTTGTCCAGGTCGTAGCTGCCGGTACGCACCGAAACTTCCAGCCAGCGGTTGCGATTTTCGTTGCTGTTCAGCAGCGCCCCATTGGAGCCCGAAACTTCCGCGCGCTGCGTGTCGGTAATCGTGTAGCTCATGTAATACGCCGGGGGATCCTGCGCGCTCAATGTCTTAAACGAGCGGTCCAGCTCCGCCTGCATCGCTGCCAGCAGCGGCGACCGCTTGGCCGGCGTATCCGGCGGCGCAGCCTGTGCCACGAGCACGCTCACGGGAGCCAGCAGCACCAGCAAACTCAGCGCCGCACACAGGGAAAACACTCTATTCCGAATCGATTTGCTCAAAGGAATCCTCACTTACTCTTAGACGGGTCCACGAATCATTCAGTGTACGACACCGGCTGGGAGCGTACAAACCACACAAGACACGGGAGGTCGCTGCGTAGGCAACATTAGTTCGACGCCGTCCAGCCAAATACCGTTGCACGGTGCACGCCGCCCGGCCTAAACGGTTTCCAAGTGAAAAAGGGCCGCCGCCATGTCGTCATGTTGCGTTCGCCCTTGTGCGAAAAGGTCGATCTCCGAAAACACGTGTCCCAAGAGCTCCCGGGGCGAACTGTCACGATACGCCTCGCACACCACCTGCAATCGCTCGATCCCGAACGATTCGCCGTCCATACTGAATGCGTCTGATATTCCGTCGGTAAAAAAGAGCACCGAATCACCGGGCTCGACGGTTATCTTCTGTGTCTCATATTCGACCGACGGGTCGAAAAGGCCAGGTGGTATCCCCTGAATTTCCATCACCCGGCAACCTTGCGGCGAGATGTGATAGGGGCCCGGCATGCCGGCGCTGGAGATTTGCATCTCGTTCGTGCGTGGATCGAAAACGGCGTATTGCATCGCGGCGTGCCGCCGTGAGGCCCCGCGGAGCAAAAGCCTCCGGTTCAACGTAGACAACACGTTCGCGGGCGATTGCCCTGTTTTATGTACCCCGCGCAAGGTTCCGACCGCCAGCGCCGCAAACATGGCCGCCGGCAGGCCCTTGCCGGACACATCCCCCAGGTACAAGCCAATACAGCCGTCGGCGAGTTCGAAATAATCCAGGAAATCGCCGCCAACTTCCGCGACCGGCTGAAACTCGTGGGAAATCCGGATCCCGCCGCGATTCAGCGGCTCCGTTGGCAGCATGCTGCTTTGAATCGACCGCGCTTCCTCGAGTTCTTCCTCGCGCAATTTCTCAATCACGCCGAGATCCACGGGCGTCCCGATCATATTCATTCAGTTTTTCCAAACGGATCGTCTCACCGGGAGGGGTTTCGGCGGTAAAGCCAGTCTACCAGCCGGCTTTCCGCCCGGCTCCCAAACGTCGACCATTGTTTCCTACCGCACAAGCGCCAATCGCAACGTTGCATCGCGCTACGAGCCGCAACACAATGCCGTCATGCGCTGGTTGGCTGGATTGCTCGTCTTCGTTGGCCTCGGTTTCGGGATCTATCAGTACTCCCTGAAGAAGATGCCCGTCTCCGATCCCGGCACCGCCCCAACCCAGGCCATCAGCCTAACCGGCGTTCGCGGCGACCTGTTGCAAATCGCCCAGGCTGAGCGCAGTTTCACCGCCCTGAACGATCACTGCGCCTCCATGGACGAACTCATCTCTTCAAACTCCATCACCATGCAGCGCCCCGAACGCGACGGCTACTCCTACTCGGTGCAGTGCTCCGGCGGCGATTTCACCGCGATTGCAAGCCACCCACCCGCTCCCGCAGGTTCCCCCATCCGCTACCCCACCCTGGCCATCGACCAAACCATGCAAGTCCACGAAGTAAACTAGCGGCAACCATCCTAAGTAGCACAGCCACTCCTGGCTGTGCCAGCGTAAGCTAACTTCACGAATCTCAGAATCCTCGATACGAACTACACGGGGAACTTTTCCCACTCACTTCGCGTACCTTTCTACGACATCGGTTCCCCACATTAAGAAGAAGCGCCGCTGGCGCGAAGAAAAGAAGGAGCAATCTATGGACGGTCAAATAATCGGTCTAGTCGCGGTAATCATGAGTTTAGGCATCCCCCTGGGTGCCATGTACACCTACTACCGCGTGCGCAAACTGCGCACCGAAGAGCGCCTCGCCGCCATCGCCAAAGGCGCGGACATTTCCATGGCCGCGGAACTCTCCGAAACCGCCCGCTCTCGCCGCTCCGGCATCCTGCTGGTCAGCGGAGCAGTCGGCTATATCCTGACCTTCGCCCTGATCGCCCAGATCGAGCGCCAACCCGACACCTGGGTCGCCGCCGCCTTCGGCATCATTCCCCTGGCCATCGGCATCGGCTATTTCCTCGACGCCACCCTAATCCGCCGCGACCTCCATCCCTCCAACTAACCACCGTCAACAACCGGCGCCGTGAGCATCGCCTCATCCCTTGTAGGGGGACAGCACTGCTGTGCCCCTTCTCGGTAAGATCGCTCTCTAAACCCAACGCTGATTTCTCCTCACCGTCGATTTCGCCTTCCCTCTTCACCCGCCTACGGATAAGAACCCGGCCCATCCAACCCCCCTCCCCGTATGCTAGAATTGCCCTTCATGCATCCCGCCATTCCCCGTTTGCTGGACCTCCAAACCGTCGACCACCACATCGCCGCCCTGCGCTCCGAACTCGACACCTTCCCCAAGCGTGTCCGCGAAGCCGACCTCAAGCTCAACGGCGCCCGGGCCGCGGTAGCCGCCGCCAAAGAAGCCCACGTCAACGGCCTCAAGGAGCGCAAGAAATTTGAGCTGGACGTCGACCAGTGGAAGGAACGCGCCCGCAAATACCGCGACCAGAGTGGCGCCGTAAAAACCAACGAAGCCTACAAGGCCCTGCAGCACGAAATCGCCAACGCCGAAGCCGAAATGGCCAAAGCCGAAGACCGCCAGCTGGAAATCATGATGGCGGGCGAAGACGTCGAGCGCCGCGTAAAAAACTCCGAAGCCAACCTGAAGCAGGCCGAACAATCCGTAGCAATCGAACGCAAAGACATCGAAACGCAGCAAGCCGCCAAGAAGAAAGAACTCGACGCCGCGCTGGCCGAGCGCGAACGAGCGCTCGCTCCCGTTCCGGAAGATTTGCGCATCCTCTACGACCGCATCGCCAAGCGCCACAACGGCACCGCGCTGGCCCTCGCTCGCGACGGCCAATGTCGCGGCTGCGGCATGCGCGTCCTGCCGCACATCCTGCAATTACTCGTGCAAGACGCTAATGACGAGGAAGTCTTCCGCTGCGAAAGCTGCGGCCTGATCCTTTATTCTCTCGAGCCGGTCGTCCCGCACAATCTGGAAGCCGAATCCGGCAACGCGGCGTCCGCGTCAACTTCTTCCTGATGGCTAATCCTTGCTAATGGCTGAGTGCTCCTAATGGCTAAACGCGTGCCAACGTCCCGCGCCGCGGGACTCTTCCCTGACGGAGCGCCCGAGGCGAAAATCGTCACCGCCGCCTATCGTGCCAATATCGACGGCGGCTCCCGCGGTAATCCCGGCCCCGCCGCGTACGGAGTCGTGATTCGCGACGCCAAAGGCGACGTCGTCGCCAAGCTCAAGAAATACATCGGCCGCATGACCAACAACGTCGCCGAATACTACGGCCTGATCGCTGCGCTGGACTACATGCAATCGCAAGGCATCAAAGCGCTGCGCATCGAATCCGATTCCGAGCTGCTGGTCAAGCAGATGCGCGGCCAGTACAAAGTGCGGAGCCCGGAGCTGCAGCCGCTCTACGAGCGTGCTCGCAAAATGGCCGCCGCCCTCGAATCGTTCCGCATCGACCACGTCTATCGCGAACAAAATCGCGAAGCCGACGCCCTCGCCAACGAAGCCATGGATGAAGTGGAAAGCGCCGCGCCCAAATCCGCCAAGCTCGCCGCGATCCCGACGCCCAAAAAATCGGAAGCCCGCGGCCCAGTCGGCGAAGTCCGCAAAATCCGCGCCCGCTTCCGCAGCGGCGTCCTCTACCTGCTCGAAGACGTAGACTTACCGGACGGAGTCGAAGTCGACGTCCTGCTCCGCCTTCTGCCACCGAAATCCACCTGAGCTCCACCGCAGGGGACGGCGGGAGAACATTTCCTCAGGGGCTGAAGCCCAACGGAACCAAGCACTCAATGTCGGAGCTAAAGCTCCGACCCCCAAAAACCACCACCAGAGACCACCTTGAGAGAAGTGACCGGCTCCGAAGAAACTGCCAAGGTGCCTACTTCAATGCATAGCTTCGGTAGAGCGTGTCGCGCTGCGCGGGGATAAATCCCGCGTCGGAGATGATGCGGCGCAGCTCGTTCTCATTCGTGCGATTCCGCACGCCGGCGGCGTACACTACGTTCTCTTCGATCAGGATGCTGCCGACATCGTCGGCACCGAATTGCAGCCCCACCTGACAAACCTTGATTCCCGGCGTCAGCCAGCTCGATTGAATGTGATCGACGTTGTCGAGATACAGCCGGCTGACCGCCAAAGTCTTCAGGTAATCAACGGCGGTAGTCTCCTGCACCTTTTTGCCCAGCGCCGTATTCTCCGCCGCGAAAATCCACGGAATGAACGCCGTGAATCCGCCAGTGTCTTCCTGAATCCGCCGAATGCGCTCCAGGTGATTCACGCGATGCTTCAATTCCTCGCCGCAGCCAAACATCATCGTAGCGGTAGTGCGCAGCCCGAGAGAATGCGCGATGCGGTGCACCTCTTCCCAGTCGTCGCTGGTGCACTTCAAGCGCGCGATCTTCGAGCGAATCTCGTCGTCCAGCAGTTCCGCACCGCCGCCCGGAATCGACTGCAACCCCGCATCCATCAACCGCTGGATCACTTCGCGAACGCTCAGCTCCGACACATCCGCGATGCACAAAATTTCCGGCGCCGAAAAACAATGCAAATGCACCTGCGGAAATCGCGCCTTCAACGAGCGCAACAAATTCTCGTAGTAGCCAATCTGCAAATCCGGATGCAACCCGCCCTGCAGCAGCACGCCGGTCCCGCCCAATTCCAGCATCTCTTCGATTTTCTGGTAGATGGTTTCCAGCGAAAGGATGTAGCCATCCTTCGCGCCAATCGGCCGGTAGAACGCGCAGAACGAGCAATACTCGGTGCAAAAATTGGTGTAATTGATGTTGCGATCGATCTGGTACGTCACGACCCGCGGATCGTTCTTCGCGAGACGGAAAGCATGCGCCTCCATCCCAACGCCCACCAGGTCATCGGACTCCAGCATCTCAATCGCTTGTTGTTTGGTCAGTCCCACAATGAATCCTTGTACGAAGCTCCTATTCTAGCCCGGCGCACATCGGGAAGCCACAGAGGCAAGGGCGCGGACCGGACAGCGACGTAAAGATGTAATGACGTAACGAGGTAACGAAGACGAATAACAGATCCCTGAATTCTAGTTAACAGTTTGCCCCCCTCCCCCACCCTTTTTCGGATCTGCGGATTCTAAAGGACTTTAAGTCCTTTGTTTTTGGATCTGCGGATTGTAAAGGAGTTACGGGCGCATTTTTTGTAAGTGCGGATTCTACAGGGGTTAGCGATTTTACGGCAGCTTTAGGCGTGGACAAGCCCGTCTGCCGCGTCGCCAGTCGGGAGGAAGTTACGTTATCGGGGCTTGCTTGAGCTAACACAAACCAGAGTACCACAGATTGGTACATTATGTCAAGGTAAACTTTAAGGCTCAAGTTTTGAGTGCGTTCGCCGTTCTAACCATCGATCGAAGATCGCGAGGCTTATCCGAGGAAGACATTTTGGTTGTGCCAGATGAGAAAGTCCTTGTTGGGGTGAAGATCAGTTGCTTCGGGCAGGGTAATTGGCTTTCCGTGAGCCGAGTAGTACTCGTGTCCGTTGTCGAATTCGTCTTTGATACAACGGCTAACCTCGAACCGATATTCAGGTGTCACTGTGATGTAGCCGCGGTCGAACAACGTGTGTACGTCCTGACGAAAGAGAATTCCATTCGTCACCGCGTGTGGTCCATTTTCGCCGTACGGCCTGATGTGGGCGGCTTCGAGGACATGCAGAATCGGGGAAGTTGTAAACGCGCAACGCCTCTTGTAAGCGTCGGTGACGATCACTCGGAAAGAACCCTGCCCGAGCCGTGGCAATATGATTTGGGGAGTCCCAAATCGTGGCTCCTCATTTGCGGTTTCTAGGGTGGGCGCAAGCGAAGGCCGATGGAACATCAATCGATCTTCGACTTGTTGCCATATTGACGCCCCCACACCGTCTGCCGTCTCGTAGCTCCGCCCTTGCACGATATTTGGAGCCCAGTCTGAGGCCGGAATCCATTCATCTTCGGGGAAAAAGAAAGGGGACTGAAGAAGTATGCAGCCGATTTCGTAATCGTCAAATGGGCTAGGTTGAACCCGTCTATACCTCGCTATTCGCAAACGCATTTCTCGTTCGTTCAGTGCTCCATTCTTAGTAGTGAACGTACTCCACGCGAAGCTAACGGGCAGGATAGTGAAATGGCTAAAAAACCCGCCGCCTACGATGTAATTCTTGGGGCTATGAAGTTTGAAGAGAAAAGGCTCTCCTGATTGGAGGACACGGAACTGTCGCCCTCCGCTGGGCTGCCAGAAGTTGGCCTCGTCGAGCGAGCCGCTCCCGGCGAGGTTGGCGAACCACTCGTCATCGGTGATCCCAACGTAAAAACGCATGGTTCAAACTCGAAGAAAGCTATACGGCTCTTACTTCATCCGGAGCGAACGGCACCCAACCGCGCTTGGCTTGACTCTCCACTTCAGCTACGAACTCACTTATCGACCTCCGGTGTCGGTCAGTCGGGTGTTCCAGCGTCGATTCGACCGCGTCGAACTCATGAAAACAGTGATCGTCTGACGTGGCGTCCCCTGTATCGAAAAGAAAAATCTCCGGAACCCGAATTTGATGGGCCACGAATATGCCATCCTGCAAGAATGCGTCCGCCAGAGCTTTGGTCATTGCATTGATGCTCCGTCGGTCTGGGTTGGAAAACACTATTTCACCCCAGTTCTTGTAGTTGCCAGCGTCGCGATATAGATAGTTGAATTTGACGTTCTCCACCGTGATCTCCAGTTTGGGCTAAGGCCCGAGGAATATCTTTTCATTGTGATACCGAAGAAAATCCGCGCTTGGTGCAAAACGGCGTGGCAGGGTAACGGAAGCCCGTTCGTATTTGAACAGGAATTGTCGGGCCGTTCCATCAGTTCGGTTTTTGCTGATCTTAGAAGAGATTTTAAATGTCATTTCCGGCGTGACAGTCATTAACCCGGAATCAAAAGCTCTGTCGTGAATTGCGTTGAGGCACAATCCGTTTTTAGGATTGGTCCGATTCTTTGTGTCTACCGACCACGGCACTATGTGACTCGCTGTCAGTAGCTGGGGGATAGACAAACCCGTAATACAACATCGAACGTCGTAAGCGGCCAGAACTCCGGCCCGGAAAAAGCCCTGATTTACTCTGACGCGGATGAGCGCTTCGCGGGTCGCGCCTTCGGGGAATATTTGCGGATCTTCGACGAATTTAGCGGTGTGTCCCGTGATCTCGTCCAGCAGACGTTCGCTTTCGAAGGCGAGTGTCTCCCAATCACCGCTGAACTCTCTCCAGATCTCAACTTCCGCCTGTGCGCCGTGTGTAGCACCGGATATGTTTCGTTTCCGTAGAGCTGGATCCAGCCTCGCGAAGTTAGCAAGCTTCCACGATACGGCCGAAGGAGTGCGACCGATTGCTTTCGCCAGCTCTATCACCGTCGGATTACGAATGTGGATTCGCCCGAAGGGTATTTTGCAATAGAGATTGAAAGCAACGATTAGTTCTTCGCGAGTCCAGTTACGGCGCGGCATATTGCAGGCGACAGCGCGTAATGGTAGCAATTTTTCTCTGCGGAACAACTATTTTCGTCTTGGTTTCGTTTGGGATGTTCAAAGGCGGTGCCAAGGGCGGGCGACCGGGTCCCGGAGGACAGGCGAGGGGCGCCTCCGGAAGGAACGGTGATGCAAAAGGCGCCCGCTCCGGAAAGCGGCCTCTACAACGGCTATGGTTTGGTGGTCCAAAGGACACGGAGTTGCGTCTCGACGCGGGCGAAGTGTTTGTCGCTGGTGGCCAGGGTGGCTTGGCGGTGGGCGGCCAGGGCGGCGGCGAAGCAGTCGGCATAGGGGAGTTGGTGGAGGGCGTGGACGCAAACAAAAGCAGATCCCTCACCCCCGTTCGCCAAAAGGCGGGCGACCGGGTTCGGGATGACAGGCGGGGAAAGAGAAGCGAGAGTCAAAATCCCGATCCCGGCAGAAACCGCA
>JBEKWY010000065.1:0-26160 GCA_049512575.1 Candidatus Acidiferrum sp. | reverse complement strand
GTCTATTATTTCTGATCGCCCTGGTGACCCTGCTGATAGCCAGACTCGTAAGCTCTCTGGTCTTCGTCTTTTTTGAAGTTCCTCTTCCTGGAGTGGTCCCTGTTATGCGCTTTGTCATCCCTTCCATCGCGCATACCTACCTGGTAGTTTTTGTTTTTAGAATAATCCTGATTCTGAGCGTGGTCCTCTGATGACTGAGGCGCCGCAGCCCGTACCGTGCCTATGGTGGCGCCAGTACCCAGCATCACCGCCAGAACCCAGACACATTGCTGTAAATTCATTTGTACTCGCATAAAACTCTTCCTCCTCTTTCGTATTGATTGATCGAATCTGGCTGGAATTTCCGATTCGCGCCTCTGGCTCGTGCATCCTACGCTTGCCCTTCCCTAGGCAAAACGAATTTGTCACTAGAGCAGCTCCCAATCCCATTCGATGCACGCGCATTCGTCTCACTGTGACGAAGTCGCCTTCTGGTCGTTAACTATTCTCCGAGGACTTTCTCCACTTGGCCGATTTTCTTTTGGATTTTTCCGCCTATCTTTTCGCCTCGGCCTTCGGCTTCCAAGTCGGGATTGTTCGTCGCTCGTCCAACCTTCTCTTTAACTTTACCCTTCACTTCGTGAAATTCTCCTCTTGCTTTGTCCGTAGTGCTTTGCTTCATAAACCTTTATCCGCTTTAGCTCAATCGATTTGCGAGTCCCGCTGAGAAGCCTTTAACTGGCACAGCACGAATACCCTTACCTCGATCTCAGATCTATCCTGACAAGATCAACGCAAAACACCGAGAAAATATAAGATCACCGCGATGAGCACGACCGTTCCGACTATCCCCAAGCCACCGCCTGAGCCCCATCTGGAATACCCGTAGTAGCCGCCACCTCCGCCAAACAACAGCAGCAGAATTATAATTACCAGTAGCATCGAAAGCCTCCTTTCAGGATTTCAACTTGCCATCGCGATGTTGCATGTATCCCGATAACGTCTTTTTATAGTGGCAACGATTTCCGTGTATCTCGCGACTCTTAACTCCGCCATGTGATTTTCTTTTTATCAAATGCAGCTCGTTGAACTTGCTACGCTTCCTCCGCGTCACCAGAATAGAAGGGTCGAAGAGGGATATCTGTCCACATCGAGACACATTCGTCTTCTGTTTTATCTCTCGTGGCCGCGTATACGACGGGCGTCATCTCGAACCCGCTTTGAAAAGGGCACAGAGACGAGCATGCTAAACGCTGGATTGTGTCCGGAACCGCACAGACATTGGCCAGCGAACCATTCACAGTAGGGCTCGACCCCCGCACGTTAGAGATACGCCCGTTGGCGGAGGAACTAACATCTTTTGGTGCTAAGAACTAGAGGTGCCTTCCTGGACAGGTCGCACGGCGCCATACGTTCGGAGCACGTTTTCTGACTGCCGGGCAACCAAAGGATGCTAAGAACAGCGCCGGAATTCGAATCGCTTAAAAGGAGCCGACGAGATGAAGCCAAGTACTGAGAATAAGATCGCAGGCAAGGTTCACCAGGTGAAGGGCAAGATTAAAGAGAAGATGGGCCAAGTGACGAACAATCCCGCCTTGGAGGGCGAAGGTATCGGCGAAAAGATAGCCGGGAAGGTCCAAGAGAAAATCGGCCAGGTCGAAAAAGTCGTCGAAAAACCGTGAGAACGCTACTGATTCAAACAAGGAACCATCACGACTCTTAGATTTACGTCAAGGAATCAACCAAGGACTGGAAACAGGTCATGAACCTACCAGCGGTAAGCACGACGCAAATGGTCATAATCATCGCTGTCGCCGTAATGGTGCTCACAGGTATTGCGATTTGGCTTTTTACTCGTAAACGCCGAACGGAAAGACTACGCGCACGATTCGGACCTGAATATGCCCGCGCCGTCCACGAAAGCGGGGGCCAACGGCAGGGTGAAGCTGGGCTCGAAGAGCGAGAGAAACGTGTCAAAGGTTTCGCGATCCGGCCGCTTGCGCTGAGCGACCGGGAGCTCTATATGGCGTCCTGGCGCAATGTTCAGGCCCAGTTCGTTGACGACCCTAAGAGTTCGGTAAGCCAGGCCGACCAACTCTTCGGCGACGTGATGTCCGCCCGCGGTTATTCAGTAAGTGATTTTGAACAGCGCTCGGCGGACATCTCTGTGGACCATCCACTCGTTGTGGAAAATTACCGGGCCGCTCATGAAATCGCGGTCCGTGATGGCCAAGCCACCACGGAAGACCTACGCCAGGCAATGATCCATTACCGGACCCTTTTTGATGAGCTGGTCGGTGAGCCAGAGATGGCTCGCGCGAAGACAGCTCCATAAATTCCAGTTCTGAAGCGAAGAGGTATGTTGGGTCATCGGAAGGGCAAGTCACCAAGGGAGGAATCCAGTGAACGAAACAACTAAGGTAAAAGAAGAAGATACGGATGCAGGCCTGACGACCGCGATGATGCCCGGTGTCGGCGCGCGACCACAGGTGCAAGCTGTCGCTGCTTCAAGGTTCGACGTTGGCGGTGCTTCATGCGCCGGCGACGCAGCCGCTCCGGCTAGAAACGAGCCGGCGACGCCGCTCTTTTCGCTCGAAGAGGCGAAGGATTTTCGCGCCCGCTGGGATGCGATCCAAGTGAGTTTTGTCGACGACCCTCGACGCGTGGTAGAGAAGGCAGATAGTCTCGTCGCAGTGGCGATGAAGCGCCTGGCTGAAATGTTTGCGACGGAAAGAGAAAACCTTGAGGGCCAATGGGATCGCGGCGATAATGTCTCAACCGAGGATCTCCGTCTTGCACTCCGCCGCTATAGATCCTTCTTCGGCCGCCTTCTCTCCGTGTAACAAAATTGTCGGACGTCTGCTTTTGGCCGGGACTTGCGCACGGGGCGAGAGAAGGTGTTGTGGTAATATGTAGTTATATAATTAAAGTCAGCCCGCGGCTTCCCGGATCGACGTCAACCTATCGTCCTCCTAGAGAGGACGCCAGGGCGTGAGCGACCGCAACAGCGACAACACGCTCATTCAGCGGTATTTGCATTGGGAACCGGACACCACGCTCCGCGAGGGGCTGGAGAAAACCTACGCGTGGATCCACGATCAATATCTCGCTTGACACCGCGGTGAAGCTGGCGTCGTGCGCGAAGCTAAAGTGTCGCGCTAAGTCGCTAGCCAACGGTCTGAAGGAGCGCTTTAAACGGCGTCGAGTTTGATATAGTGCGCGCTAAGTTTTGTACTAAGCGGGCGAAGTCAGCGGTTGGATTCTGGCTGCGAAGTCGCTTGTGAAGGTCTCGATTGTCGTGTAGGCGTTCCACGCAATTCGTGGGGCAGCCATCGTGCGTAATTGTTTAGTCCCGCACTATCGGTAATCAGGATCGAAGAACGGTATAGTCGGATAAGCTGCTTGTTCTTGAATACGGAAAGCAGTCGAGTGACTGTTTCACGGGCAGACCCGATTGCTTGACCAATTTCTTCGTGAGTGAGGCTCAGCGTCGCAGAGGATCCGCTATCGCCGTTGGCTCTGCACCAGCGTAGAAGGAATCTCGCCAATTTCTTGCTGGCGGAAGGCATCAGTCCGTTTTCTCGCGCGTTGTCTATCAACGACAGATAGCCATCGCTCAACTCTCGAATGACTTGCGCCGCAGCGTCGGTGTGCTTGTTCAACAGATTTAAAAAATCTGCGCGTTCGATGAATATGAGCGTGCATGATTCGGATGCCGCCGCCCGTGTTCCGAATGGTCTCCCCGCAATGCATTCTGGCAATCCAAGTACCTCGCCCGGACGCGCAAACTTGACGATTATCATTCCTCCATCGGAGGAGGTCGCACTCAACTTCACGCGACCGGCGCATACCACAAATATGCCCATACACGCTTGACCTTCAAAATGTATAACAGCATGGTGCGGGTATCGAAGTACAACCTCGATTGCGTTCAAATCCTTGGTGGCAGTGTCAGAGAGGTTGCAAAAAAGTCTTTGGCGTCGCCCCTCGGGCAAACTGACATCCTCGAGGATTCGCAATCCGTTCGTTGCTATCATCGCACCTAACTCAGACTCTGAATCGTGTCTGCGGTCGAAATCCTTGAATTTGCCAGAGCCTTATCCTTTAGGTCCAGGACCACATCGATAGCACGGCTTATATCCTCTCTTTCGTCCGAGGCGTTTTCGTGTCCTAATTCCAAAATGCGCTCGAAGAAAGCTCTTTCGGCGACGGCTAGTAGTCTCGCCAATGTCTGTGGTTCCGTTGTTAGCAAAGCCTGGGCGTACGGCTTGTGCCACGCCGGAAGGCTTAGTTTGGGCTTCACGCTGAATTGCCGCGTTGACAACGTTGCGCGTGAGTGCCTTCGCGCACCAGCTAGGCTGTACCCAGTTCGGCCGGGCTTTAGACCGGGTTCCCAACGTTGAACGTTTGACGCGTCTTCCAGAGTCGCCTGAGCATCTAAATCCGCAGTGACGATTTTTTGAGTACTTGTCGATTCTTCAGGCATGGAGCCCTCCACGCAGGTTTTTTATCATTTGGCAGATTCACAGACTGTGCTGTTCAGCACACATCCCGTTGTGTTCTCTCGACGAGTGGCCGTGAGCTACAGGCAGAGTGAGGCAGTCGCGTCCCTCCGCAATGAATTCGAACCTCCTAATGCCATCCAAAACGTCACCGCCGACCTTCACCTCAGGCAGATAGCAGCGAGTATACTGACAATATGGATTACAGCGTAGGCTCACGGATCCGGGTCCGTCTTTACAGCGGCAAAGTTGTCGAAGCTGAAAATAACGGCGATCACAAACCAGTCCACTAGCCGCAAGGTACAGATCGTCTTCGGCAGCGTAAGCACGTCGATTAACTAGAAAATCTTTGAGATCGATCTTGGCGACGGGGCCAAATTGAATCGCCGCCATCTGCCCGTTCCTCCGATAGATGTAGTTTCGGATGTTGTTGAAACCAGCGTCAACTGCCTTCCGTGCCAGCCAAACGATGGTCGATAGCTCCGTGTCGTCCGACACTAATAGCGCGATCTGGGCATTCGCTTCATGTGTCAACCGCAGTTCGCCAAGAACGAAACCACACTCTCTCTGCGTATATTTCGTAGAATCAATCTCACATTGAATCTGGCCCTTCACCTTATGCGCGATGACCACTATCCGACTGCTGCTTACCTTCTCTTCTTTTTTGCTGTGAGCTCGCGCAATAGCTGTTTGACCATTCAGCAACCCAGCGAACGCCATCGCCGTTGCGATGTACTTGATTCTTATCGTCATTGACTAAACCTCCGAATCACACCTTTCCGAAGCTAATATCCGCACGTTGCAGCATTGTGAGGACAGGCTCGCATATCTGGTTTGGCGATCGGTGCATCGGGCAAGATCGAGACTGGCTGGCCCGGCTCGATTAGACTCGATGTTATTTCCGGGCGTGAGACTTCGATTGGCTCTTGTTTGACTGCGTTGGGAATGACCTGGGCGCTCGTACCGACCGCGAAGAATAGGACCACCAAACAAAATAATGTCGTTTTCAAATGCCCTCCGCGTCCCACAGAGAGCACTTTCGAGCATTTCGATAACCATCAGAAATGTTCGGCCACATAAATCTCATCGTTCCTTGGGAATCCTCACTTTTGCGTACGCTTAATCGATTCGTCCCGCTTTTGCCGACGACCCCGCCCTTAGTGCGATTTCCCAAAACGGGCTTTACATGTTCCGATTTGGACCACTTGAGCGGGACCGTATGAGCCAAGTTGCCTACATTCAAGGACCAAATCAGAAGAACAAAGTGCAAAGTGATGCCAGCAGCTTGTCGAGTCGGAGAGAATACGACAGCGAATTGGCAACGTCCGCCCCTAGCAGGTCCTCGCGAAGAGGGCGTCGGCGGGTTCTGGCAGAGGATCCTGCACTTGGTCAACCACGCCAGCTGTCACCCTTTTCTAAGTTCGTTTACGAGTAGTTTGGCCTCTTTCACTCTATCCTTGTAGTATGTGGGGCTTAGAAGGATTCGTTTGTCTCCCACGCTCCCACGCTCGTTGATGCCCTTCTTCATAAAGAATAGAGAGAGGGCCGCATATGTCTTGATTTCTTTCTCGAGGAACTGAATCACGCGGCGGCTGGACTTATCCATTTCTTCCTCCTAAGGCCCGGCTACCGTCAGTCCGGAGGGCCATGGTATTAACGTGGCATTTGCTGAAACGACCTTGATCATTAGGTTTTCGTGTGAGGCTCATTGGCCGGCTTCTTCACGGCTTCCTCTTAGCGGTGGTGAGGCCTTATTCGAATATTCCAACGCCACTTTTGAGTGTTCGCGCGGTCTGGTGATCCTCCTTGCCATGATGTACAGCTGCCGCGCGATGAGCGAGCGCGGCGAGATCGTGGAACTCGGCGGCTGTTTGATGGGAGTTGTTAAGCATAGCGATTTCCTATTCCTCAGGTGTTGTATAGAGAAGTTCATTCGACAACGAAGAACTCTTCGCCCTTCACCGCTGATTCGATCGCGCGGATTAATTGTTCGTCCGCATCCGACTTCTCAATGTAGCCTCTCGCTCCAGCCTTTCGAGCTTCCGCAATAAACTGCTCATCCTTGTGGGAAGAAAGTATTACGATGGCGCAATCAGGAAAGCGACTCCGAATGCGCCGAGCGGCCTCAAAACCCGACATCGTGGGCATGGTCACATTAAGAACGATCACATCTGGCTTCAGGGCCTCGGCCAGCGCTACGGCATGATAGCCATCGCGCGCTTCACCGACCACCTCAAAGCCCGCGTGAGCATTCAGGATGCTCTTCACCAATTGAAGAATCGCGGGAAAGTCATCGACAACAACAATACGAACGTTGCGCTTTATCCAGTTACTTTCTGAGCTGGCGATGGCACCGTCAGTCAAGCCGTTGTCGGCCTTGACTGGAGCATTAAGACAATCACAGTGCCCGCAAAGGTGATGCGGCATGTACTTATGCTTGCATGGAGATGGAAGCTGTGCTGTCCCGTTTTGGACACTAGCTAAGAAGAGCGCCACAGTATCGGATCGAAAGAGCCAGGTCGCTTGCGTCGTAAGCATGAAGGACCCCCGCATAGCGGGCTCGAGCTTCCACCGCACAAACGATTCCATTGGAAGTACCGTTCGCCGAAATGCTCGGTGTGGACCTGGATGAGCGAAAGTCGTGGCTGTCTTCGAAGCCGGGCTAGGAACGAGCTTTGGATCTGCAATGGAAAAAGCTTTCAAAGAATCACCGACGGCCCCAAAATAAACCGGCCGGCTTTTTGAAATACGCCGGCATGGCCCAGACTCCTCCGACCGATGCGCGGCCTACTTCTTGATAGACTCCGTTGTCTTTTTCAGTGCTGAACTTACGCAAGTGCGGCTGTCCTTTCCTGCGCCAACCGCAAGTCGCGAAGTATTGCCCGAAGCGTCCTTGAAGTCCGGCAGAATGAGAGGGCCGCCAGATCCGAGATCTTCATCCCTGCTGGATTCGCCGGGTGTCATACATTTTGAAGGAATCGGCAACCGAAAGCTTCTCCCTGCTCACCGACAGCTCCGGAAATCCATTGCCAAAGTCGCCGTTGATCGGAAAGCCGGAGGGATTCAAAGTGTTGTCGAACGTACCGTTACCATCGAGTAGATAAATGTGGCCCTTTGAATCAGCGGCGGGACCCGCTCCCGACGTCCAAAATGTTCTGTGGCGGCCATTGGGAGTGACGTTGAGCACATTCACTCGTTGCAACGTCGCGGCACTGTATCCGATCACTCAGCCATGAACCGCAGCATCTGCTGTTTCAACTGAGCATCCACCTCGTCCGCAATCGTTACAATGTCAGGAAGCAGCGTGCTGAAATCCAAACGCTTCACGTCTTTGTGCAGCATTGAAAAAATGCTAACTTGCAGCAGACGAGATTCCTCTACCGCCATGGCTACCGTATAACCTTGTTTGCGTCGCAAATCTCCGTGGATGGCAGCCGCCGCGGAAATCGGAGCCTTTGTCCCTTCGTCGAGACGCAACCGCGCGATCACAGCTTGCAGAAGCTGAGGGAGGTGGCCCGTGCGCTCCTCGAAGTTAAGCGGAATACATCTTAGATCTGGCTCCTTCTCGACTCGGGAGAGCCAATCCTGAATCACGGCGTCGAGTGCACCGTCGAGGATGTCCGCCACACTCTCAATAGCGACAGCGTCGCCGCTGCCTTTGAGGCTGGCCACCGCAGAATTGAACATTTACGCCCTCCCTTGCTCAGTGTTCAGTATCCAACCGCGGCGGCCTGCAAAATTGTTCTAAAAGGGTCAAATCGCAATTAGAGTTCTCTAATACTTTGATCACTAACATCGTGTACCTCTCGGAGTTCAAATACTGAGCTCGATAGACAGCCCGACGGTACTCTATTAGGACAGTCCCGGGGCTATTCTAGAGCCCACGAGGGAGATTCCATTGATCTGTTCGAGTCCCGATCTAGTCGGCTACCGGAACGATAGCGAGTGAAATATCAAAAGGTATACCAGACAGAACTAGTCCGATGTTTTCGATAGTCCCAGAACAACAAACGGAGGGCTAAGCCCCTGCGGCGCATGCATAGAACTGAGAAGCCTGCCAGCTACTTCGACTGCATTACATCTGATAGCAAGGCGGCGAGTGCTAAAACAGCGACAAGGCAGATGACCGTTCCGACCACAAGGATCGTACGGAATGTAACTACGGTGGGATGGACCAATTTGACCTCCGATCAAGTGCACTCCAAGGGCTCGGCCTCGCATCACCCTCATGAAACGAAGACGAGA
This sequence comes from Candidatus Acidiferrum sp., assembly GCA_049512575.1. Lineage (GTDB taxonomy): Bacteria > Acidobacteriota > Terriglobia > Acidiferrales > UBA7541 > Acidiferrum. Next base: position 17,434 of record JBEKWY010000065.1, on the reverse strand, counting down.
GGGGAGAGTGCCTTCTACGGCTTGGACCATCGCATCCGACGCTGCAAGTATCACGGAGGTAATCCTTGCAGTACCGGGAATGATGGCGAGGATGGCAATAAACGCCAGAATGCTCTACGTCAATTTCACCTTTTAGTGGGGTGAGCGCGTTGATTCCACGCTTATCCCAGGCTTGCACTCGCGTCCAGGAATCGGACAACGCGCAACCGCTCCGAGTCAAGCAGATGGACGGCCAGCGAACGTCGAACGCCCCCAAAATATAGGATACAGGTACCTCGCGTGGCAGTTCTATGTATATGAGGTGAGTGCGAGCGATATTAGATCTGCGCCACGTCCGGAAAATGGCGGCTTGCGCACGGCCCACGCCGCAAATAAATCCAACACAGACACCCCTAAATAGACTTGTAACAGGTGGCCGCACTCATCCTCCTGCTAACGATGATTCTCGCGGCCTTCTCTTCGGCGCTCAAACTGCTTGAATCTATTCCGTCGCCCCCGTCCGCCGGGGCGTAACAATTGTTTAACGTCGAGAAGGAGGTTTCATGCCGCAATCCATGCCAAAAGGTACGAAATGCACCGGATGCAACCTGCCAATCAAGGTCACCGAGCTGTTCGTCGGATACCGTTTTGGCGGAGCAGTTCGGTTTTGGCACAACCGCTCCCGCATCGTTGAGGATTGCTGGGGCGAGTTCCTGCTCGAACGCGTCCGTCACGTTAGCGCTATCTACGACGTCCAGACCACGAAGACTCACAAACTATCTTCAAGGCCGCCAACTGCCCCTTAATACCTACTGATATTGATACCATCAGGCGGGGATTTGCAGAGATTCAGACGCACAGACCTCGTCGCTTTCTTCGCGAATGCACCCGCGGAGTGAGATTTTGATGGAAAGAGCAGTAGCCAAGCAGCATAGCGATGTTTTTAGAAAATATACTTGGCATCCACAGATGGTACCTATTTGAGCCTTCCCAAAGACTTAAAGACAACCGATCTTACTCGCAGACTCGACCGCGGCCGATTTCCGTCTGGCCTGCCGGTTCCCGAAAAGGGAAAAGGGGCGGGCCGTTCTGACTCGTGTCTCATAATCCGATTTCGTTGAGCACTTCTTCCTTCAGGACAGTGCATCTGCGATCTTGGCTCCGGAGGAGGATCGGTGATTCCTTTGATTCATGACCGCCGCTCTGCTCACCGCTATCGTCTTCGAACTCCTGTTCGTGTTCGCGTTCGCAGGGCGATTAATTCGGAGCAAACGACTGAATCGGCAGATGTCTCCAAGCGGGGAATCTTCTTTGCTACCGACCTCTCACTCAGCACGGGCGCAGCTGTCTATCTGTTGGTAGACATGCCAAAAGAAATCACGGCTGTGCCCTCAGCTCGATGGCTCTGCACAGGACGAGTCGTACGCGTGGTTCCTAGCGAGTCTCCGACAGGTGCTTTCGGGGTAGGAGTAGAGTTCGATAGCCCATATCCCGTATGAGGCTCCCGATTAGATACGATGTGGAGCGGATGAGCTCTAATATCGCGGACACTTGGAATATCCACGGTGCGAACGTTACGCGGCCGTTAATGTGAGAAGAAAGTATGAGGAGCAGAAGATGGATATCTTAGAGAGTGTAATCATGCGTTATGCCGCCACGGATCATTCCACAGTCGTGATTCCTCAATACGACATTGGGGAGGCTGGGCATCTCTGGATTTTCTTGCCATCAACCTGAAAAGACAGGTGATCCACATGGTCGAAGTTACATCGGCGGCAAACATCCGGCCTCTGGTGGGCAAGATTGAAGAGGCGTTTTAGCCAGGAAAACAGGTGGGCAAGCTAATGGAGCAGCTTCGTGCCGATTACGCGGAGGAATATGATTCATGGGAAATCCGTGCGGCAATCTTCGTCCGGGATGACGATGCTGCGATATTTTAGAAAAGCCTTGTCACCTGGCATTGCCAAGCAGATTGCTGTGTTCTCTATCGAAAACTGGATATTTCCGTGGAAGAATCGAGGGTTTCATGTCACGTTCCGAACAAGCAAGAGGAGAAACAAAAACCAGATTCGACCGACTATCTACGGTGATCGATCAACTCGTAGAGGTGGCTACTCACGAGCAAGAGTCTGCGGTTGTTCCAGGCACGAGTGAGAAGTTTAAGTCAGTATTCGAAGAACTGCGAGAGCTGCTAGTAGATGGGAAGTCATCCGACCCCGTCGTACAAGCGATACGAGGCGTGATTGCGATGGTTGAAACTAGGAGCTTCACACGAGACCTTGCTCGCATGCTGGTAGAACGGAAGAAGGAGCTACAGAAACAGTTTGCACGACCGACAAGCTCGATCGAGCGATTGTAGGGAAATACAGGATATCGGTGCCCGGAAAATGGATTCTTGGCTCGCCGAATGGTCTGAAGGCCTAGCGAGCTGTGTAGCCATCAAAAAAGTACTGCATGCCGAAAGGAGCAGGTGTTTGGATCTCGGCCTGCTATCGCAACCGTCCGATGAACAAACATCGCATACTTCTGGTCGACGACAACGAAGATATCCTGGCGGGTTTTCAGGAAGGGCTGGAAGGTCGGGGATTTGAAGTGGTGCCCGCCGCAACCGTTAACGAAGCGCTGAGACTCATCGCCTCGGAACATTTCGATGTGCTGGTCTCGCAGCTCCACACGCCGCATGCCGGGGAGGGACTCACAGTCGTCAGTGCCATGCGTCAAGCACACCCGGGGGCGGTAACATTGACGCAGGACGACTGCTCAGTGATGCAAGAGGCCCTTAGTGCCATTTGCCTGAAACCTATTGACTGGGCCCAGATTGCCGAAATCATCCAGAAGAAGCTTTCGAGTCCCAAGGCTGGCAGGGCGATAGACAACGAGCGGGTCGCCGCAATTCTGGAGCGCGAAACAGCGGCAATAATCCAGGATTGGCTATCCCACGTTGAGAGAAGTGTGGAACTGACTGCCGTCCCGCTTAGACGCCCCCAGCGTACTGGGCATCTTCCGCTGCTTTTGGCCGACATCATCGACCGCCTGCGCCTCCATTCCATAGCAAAGGCACACATTTCGCGCAACGCGTGCGCACACGGAGCCCTTCGCTGCATCCAAGGCTACAGCCTGCCCATGATGGTAGAAGAATCGCGAATGTTGCATCTCAGCATCTTCAGCACGCTTCAGAACAATCTTGGAAGCGTGGACTTTGGCACCGTGTTGCTCGATGTGATGGCCATCACCGACGAAGTGGATTCCCAACTGAAGCAGGCGGTCTTGGGTTTCATGACACCTCAGCCTGCAATGACGGCCGGGGTATCTGGCCGCCCGGGTTGAGCTGTCTCAAGGGCAGCTTGGTTTTAGCCACGCGACCGTTCCCTGTATCTAGGAAATCGAGAACGCACTGCGAGGACTCCTGGCGCTTAAAACCGAGCGAATCGGAATACGGCGGCGTCCCTGCCACTTCGAACAGGAGAGGCAGCGACGGCCCACGCCCAGCTTGAGCTCGCGTCAATCGCATTGCCTGTGCCTCTATATACATAGGACGACGATGATCACGGCTCTTGGGCTATGATAGTACTATTATGGGACTTGACATCATATGTCAAAAGATCTAAGTAAGACTCGCACGACAGTGCGATGTGAGAAGGGCACCCCGGTTCTTCTCTGGGCTGGGCACAGAAGTCAGAAGAACAGTAGTCTTGGGCGTGCCCTTCCCGATTGGGACCGTCAATGCACCCAAGCAATACCTACTTGTTAGTCTTGCCTGTATTTCGTTCGCGATCCTCTTGATGTTGATGGAGCCGACGCTAGAGAAGGCTGTGCTCGCGCTGAATTGAAGATTCAGCGCCTAAGTCCATGCGTGCACCCGAACCCGGAGGAAAGCCATGATCGCGCGCGACGTTACGGCGTTTGAAATTGTCTATGCGGTGTTGCGCGTGCGATTCTTCTGGCCACTATACGGGCTGCTTTACTTGTGCGTCGGCATGAACTTGAAGATGCGGTGGGTCGAGTACCGAACCCGCAAGGGCTTTGCAGACGCTTCCGCTCGGCCCGAGGTTGCGGGTAAAACATGCTATCCTGCGCTCCCGGTGCCTCTCCAGAGTGAGGATCATGCAGAAATCGGCACTGCTCGCAGCGCTTAGAAGGGAAATCCATCGATACAGCTTCGGCCACTTCGTAACGCCCGAGACCTGAATCAGGGTCTCGGTAGCATCGCTCGGTGACGGGAATTGTCTTCTAGCGAGACAACATTTCTTTTCGCTCCCTTCTTGTGTCCAAGTTGTAAAGGCTTAAGGCAACTACCGTATTCCTCCGCATCTTTCCGTCGTGTAGCGTGCTCTGGTACGAAACACCGGGGGGCTAGTGACCAGGGTTCTGATTGCCGAAGACCGCGAATTGATGCGAGTTGCGCTTAGGACTCTATTTGTACTGCGTCCAAATTGGGAGATTTGCGGCGAAGCCCAGGATGGCCGCGAAGCCGTCGCAAAGGCGAGCCAATTGCAAGCCGAGCCGATGTGATTGTTTTGGACTTCAAGATGCCTCTGGCGGATGAACTCCAGGCAGCTAACGAAAATTACACGAATCTACCAACCACTCCAATCGTGATGTACACGCTATGCAAGAGCGCTCAATTAGAAGCGGCGGCGAGACTGGCCGGAGTTCGGCGAATTGTTGCGAAAGACGACCGTGTGGAGGGATTGCCGCTTGCAATTGACGCCGAGCTGGTCGCCAAGAAATATCAGGAGAAATCCGATCGTCCATGAACACCGAATTCCTGGACCAATTGGCTCATCAACTGAGAATCGGTAAGGCTCCTGGGTGTCGCCGCGCCATCAACCGAATTCTTGAGGAGATAAAGAGTGGCTGCGAAAGCGGAGAATATGACACTCCCATGGCCGCAGAGTCGACGTTCAGAGAACTGGTGGAGGGCGAGCGATCCTGCCAGAAGGCGACCGGCAACATCGGAAGCGGGTAGGGAACCTTTTTAGGAGACGCGAATTATCGCGGGGATAAGTTCCGAGGCCAGGCGCGATTTATCTAACAGCGGGACCATAGTCAGTCGCCAGCGCCCCGAATTCTTCGTCTAGCTTCGCGGAGCCCACGCGTACCCTTGTGAACGATGGCCGCTCGAACCCGAGCGCTTTGAGAGTGGTGCGGATGGAATCTCGCCAGGCGACAGGTCCCACTGCGCATTGGATCGATCCCTCATGGCATGTTAATTGTTTCCGAGGACTTCAAAAATATACTTTCGCTGTGTTAATGGATAAGACATTGGAGAACCATAATAAAGGATAACTTGAACTCTTTGGAGCAGTTGATGCACACCGGTTAAGGACGAGATTGGTTTGCAGAAATCGCGATAAACATTACCAGTCAACAGGGATGAACCCCACAGGAACGACTAGGACAGGTGTGATACAGAAACCGGTAAAGGGTGTGACGGTTCCAATAGAGAACAGCAATGCGCCGGCTATTGAGAGCGTGGGGGACATCCTCGAACCTGAACTCGAATCCATGATTCAGCATTGGCTTTGCCGAGTGAAGAAGGAATCAGACCTAACGAATATCCCGCTGAACCTTGAGAATGTAGAGGGCATCTCCCGAACTCTTGCGGGAGGTGATGGTGCGGTCGCGTCTGAACGCAAGGGACAAGAGTTGCGGTTTCGCAGGCCGCAAGTACACATGGGAATTTGTATCACAAACAGGATTACAGAGTGGATACCCAATTGAATGCTGCGGTTGATGCCTGCGGGCGCTGTCAGGCCGACTTCCCGCAAATAGAGATCTTTTGGAGGATAGGTCAGATGCCAGCCACGAAGCTTAACACCGCAAAGCCATTGAGCATCAAAGAGAGTGGGGATTGTGTCCTGCTAATCGGATCAGCAGCAGCAGATGCGGCGAGAATTCTGAGCGAGCTGGGTTCGACAACCATTGACGGATTCCGCGTGGAATGGGTTACCAACATTTCTAATGGCATCGAACGGCTACATGCAGGCGGGATAGGAGCTGTTGTTCTTGATCTTTCACAGCGAGGTAGCAATGGGGTCGAGGAGTTCGACAAGATTTTTCAAGCAGCGCCTCACGTGCCCATTTTGATTCTCAGTGACGCCGACGTGGAAGAGATGGCCAAAACGGCAATTCGGCGAGGAGCCCGCGGATATCTGGTAAAGGAGCAAGCCGACGGCTACCGGCTAAGCCGGACGGTGCGCGAAATGATGGATCGGCACTTGCCGGAGGATATCGCGCGGGAAAATGGTAGCGCTAGCAACATGCTCGATGCGATCGAAGAAGCGGTGCTGCGCACGGACGTGTATGGCAACGTTAAGTATCTGAATAGAGCCGGGGAGGCTGCGACGGGGTGGAAGCGGGGAGAAGCATACGGGCGGCCTGTAGCAGAGGTATTGAAGCTTGTTGAGCGCAGTAGGGCAGAGGCGGGTGAAATAGTCCCGGTCACGGTAAAGCAAGAAGCGAAGATGGTCCTCGAAATGGCGGAGACCTGCGTAAACTGCGTACTGGTGCGACGGGACGGGCGAGAGATGGGGGTAGATTGTAAAGTAACATTGATTCGAGACGAAGATGGAAATGTTACGGGGAGGGTGGTGGCTTTCCGCGACGTGAGCATGGCCCGGGCCACAGCGGTGCAAATGTCTCACTTGGCGCAACATGATCCACTAACTAATTTACCGAATCGAGTATTGTTCAATGATCGACTAACACAGGCGATCGCACTGGCCGAGCGTGAAGGCACGCAACTGGCAGTAATGTTCATCGATATCGATCACTTCAAGAAAATCAATGACTCCCTAGGCCACGAGGTTGGCGATCAAATCTTAGCGTCGGTGGCTGGTCGATTGTTGGCTTGTGTGCGACGCTCGGACACGGTAAGCCGTCTGGGCGGAGACGAATTCGTGATACTTCTTTCCCAAATGGAGAATGCCGCGGACGCATCCTACAGCGCGCGAAAGATCCTCCGGGCATTTGCGAGACCGCACATCATCGGTAATAGGAGCCTCGATGTTAACGCGAGTATCGGTGTGAGCACCTATCCGGCGGATGGGCTGAATGCCGAGAGCTTGATGAATCGAGCGGACAATGCGATGTACGAAGCCAAACAAGAGGGCCGGAACAGCTATCGGTTCTTCCGGCGAGAGATGCACGCGCAACTTGTAGAGCGCCAATCGCTGGAATCGGAATTGCGTTGCGCGCTGGGGCGTAGGGAATTTTTGTTGCACTATCAGCCTAAATTCAACCTCGAAAACGGTGAGATCACGGGAGTGGAAGCGCTGATCAGGTGGCGGCACCCGCGGCGGGGGATGATCTCTCCGGCGAATTTCGTGCCCATCGCGGAAGAGTGCGGGCTAATTCTGCCGATCGGGCAGTGGGTGCTGCTGGAGGCCTGCCGCCAGGCCCGGGACTGGAACAATACAGGGCTCGGGGTGGTACCGGTTGCGGTGAATGTGTCCGCCGCTGAATTTGGGGCTAAGGATTTTCTCTCCGGGATTCGGGCTGCGTTGATCGCAACGAAAGTGGAGCCTGAGAATCTGGAACTGGAACTCACGGAGACTGTGTTAATGCAAGATGCGGACATCGCTCTGGTGAAAATGGTCGCGCTGAAGGCCATGGGCGTACGGCTGGCGATCGACGATTTCGGTACCGGCTATTCCAGTTTTACGTATCTGCAGCGTTTCCCCTCCGACGCGCTAAAGCTTGACCAATCGTTCGTGCAACAAATAACTTCGGGCACCGAAGATGCGACCATCCTCAGCGCCATGATTGATATCGGCAAGAGCTTGAAGCAGCGAGTAATAGCGGAGGGGGTGGAAACCCGGGCGCAACTGGATTTCCTGCGGCTCCACGGGTGCGACGAAGGGCAGGGATATTACTTCAGCCGCCCGGTCCCCGCTGAACAGGCCGCAATGCTCTTGAAAGCCCGTGGCTGACTAACGCGGTTTCTCTAACGACGCCGGCCGTCGCAAGAGTTTTTTTCTTGTTCATCGTCGAATTCGAGCGCACCCCTTTGTCAGCGCATATAGCCGCACTCGAACTGGACAGGACGTTCCAAAGGTCATTTCGCAATAACTTCCTAGGGAAGGCTGGACGGGCAATTGCACACGGAGAGTGGTTGGCAGCGTGTGGAATACCTGAGGTTAAGCACCCTTCGGCGTTCGGCGGTTCGATCCGTCCGTAGCTAGGTTCTTGTCGGCTTGATCGATGCAAATTGGCTGTCAACGTCGGTTGACCTGGAACGGCCTTTGGGGAAACGCGCCAACCCGATGTTACCTCCTATTATATGGTCTTTGAGAATAGCTTTTCATATCCTATCTTTCATGGACACGAACAGCATTCCATCAAAAGATGCCTTAGACCTCGTTCAGAAGTTGTTTTCCGAGAAGGTTTTGGTACAAGCTTCCTTGTTCGGTCCATCCCGCTTGGGGGTTAGGGTCAAGGGCTTCATAGTCAGCGTCACGGAGCTAAACGGTATCGTGGTATCTACCGAGAGGCCATTCGCGGTGAACGAAGGAGCTTGGATTTGTGTTCCGTTGGCCGGACGAAATGCCGTTTGCTCGTACGGAGACAAACGAGAATATCCTGAAGCTGAAAGGGAACAATTCTCGGAACAATTCGGCGATGCAATACTCATTTTTAACTTCATTGATTCTAACGAACGCTTTGCTCTGACGTTCACCCTGTAACTAATCTTCTATTCCGTGGTACGCGATCTTCATTTCTTTCCAAGCCTTGTACGAGGCTATCCTTCTCATGCGGGGTTTTCTCGGATTGCGTGCATTTTTGTTTTTAACGAAGGATACATCCCGCACGTGGAAGGGAGGACGGTCAGAATGCTTCATGTCACGTCCTAAGCAGGCAAGAGGAGAAACAAGAAGGTTCCGACCAAGTATTCAAATTGATCGATCAACTCCTAGAGATGGCTTCTGACGAGCAAGTACCAGTCCCTGCTCACGCCTCAATGATGTTGTTACGAACAGCGTAACGCACGATTTCACTGGCCGAATGACAATTCAGACGTCTCATTATGTTTGCGCGATGCGTCTCGGCGGTTTTGACACTGAGCCCCAGCGCCACCGCGATTTCTTTGCTGCTCTGCCCCTCGGCAAGCAATTGAATGATCTCGCGCTGCCGAGGTGTAAGCCGACTGCTGGTGAGTCCGCTCTTGTCCAAGTAGCCCTCAAGCACAATTTCAGCGACCTTGGAGGTGAAAAACGTGACGCCGCTTCGCACCGCGTTTATCGCTGTAACCAAGTCCCGGATTGCATCTGTCTTCGAGACGTAACCGCGCGCACCCACTTTGAGCACGTCCCGTATTAAGTTATCGGACTCATGCATCGTGAGAATCACAATCTTTATGTGGGGATCATTCTTCAGCATTTGTCTGGCAGCTTCTAATCCATTGAGCGATGGCATACTGATGTCCAGGACTGCCACATCGGGTTTTAGCCGCTTGGCCTTCTCGACGGCTTCCCGACCGTTGCAGGCTTCGGCCATAACTTGCCATCCTGGTTGAGCCTCCAGCAAGCACCTGACCCCATTTCGGACGATCTCGTGGTCATCCGCAACAAGTAATTTTAGAAACTCCATGGTACACCTCAATTCGCTGCCCAATGGCGACTTACAACACTGTCTCCGGCCCGCAAATCGCCATCTGGCAGTCGGTGGTCGCGGGAGCGCCAGAAAAACCGCACGCGCAACATCGCATAGATGATTTCCCCCGCGGTAACTCGCGCGCGATCACAGCTTTCCTTTCCGCACACCCATCGATTCGGACGCTCAATCTATATTTCAGCGTGTTCAACAGCCTCGGCTCCGCGAGCCGTATCAAAAGGATCGCGGCGAACGATATGCAGGCAAGCCTAACAAGTAGGTACTGTTCGGGGCGCATTTCGACGGACTCCCACCGAGAAGGGCACACGCGACCTAGCCCGGTTACCTCACTGCTAGCATCGATCCCGCTGCGCACAGAGATTCCAATCATGCGGACTTATTTAGACTGACTTCAATAACGTGTCAAGTACCATTTAGGTACCACTTATATAAGTTTACTCTCCAGCATCGAGCCGGGAAAAAACATCTGAAACCACCAGCTTGTCAACAACCTACGCCCCGCCTATCAGCCATAAAGCCATACCAGAACCCGCCGGCGACGCGTTGTGGCGACAACTTGTGCTTTGCCTTGATAGCTTAAAGTTAAAACTTTTTAAGAAGACAGATCGCCCAGAGAATCGAACTACCATGCCTCAGTAGAGAAAGATTACTGATGAAGGGCAACTGGCCGAGTGGACAGGCGCGCACGGCGAAGCGGTGTGAGAGATTGGTGGTTCGAGGGATTTAAAATGCCGAAAGAAAAGTGGGACCCAAGGCCTCTCGTGGACTGCTTATTGGACAACGACGACCTACTCTATCTGCTAGAAATTAATATACCAGCAAATATCAATATGTCGAGAACCGAGGACCGCAAACTGGTTCAGTTGCTGTCACTTCACGTAGCGGCTGGTTCTTTGTATGAAGCGCAACCAGGCGTTTTCAAGTACACGCCGGAGGGCTTTGAGAAGCTAAGAGAAGAAGCGAGGACTTTCAGGCAGGCTCGGCTGGAGAAAGAGCGAATGAGCCGAAACTGACGGTAAGCTGTGTGGGTTACGCCGAAAGGCACGGTACGCAGCCATTTGTAGGTATGACCCAGTCGGCCCCCAACGCCCAGCGACTTCTTTAGCCAAGCAGGCCTGGCAGGCTTCAAAGCTGCTTGCTTAGTGCAGACACATTACACGGGCGCCCGCAAACGGTAAGGTCCTGTTGACGACCTCGCGTCGAAGATTAAACTTTCCTATGTTCCTCGTTGTGTCCGCTATCGTACATAAACAGTCGTGCGTTATCTGGTTCAATAGCGGTGTGGGGGGGGATGAGTGCTATGACCACACCTGTGCGACATATCGAGATACTTCTGATTGAAAATGAGTTGGCCATAGCCGACTCGATCCGTGAGGCACTCGCCACGCCACGCAACGGTTCGTTTGGCGTGAATTGGGTTCGCGAACTCTCTGCGGGCCTCGAACGCCTCAGCAAGAAAGGAATTGCTGCCGTCCTGCTCGATTTAGCTCTGCCTGACAGTCAGGGCATCGAGACCTTCGAAAAGGTGTTCAGCGCTGCTGCTAACGTTCCAATATTGATCCTCGGCGGAAGCGTTCCCGAAGCTCTCGCGCAACAAGCCGTCGCGCGAGGTGCGCAGGATTATCTCTTGCCTCATCACCTCGACTATTCCCTGCCCCGGGCCGTGCGCAATGCCGTAGAACGCCACGCCGTCGAGGACGCACTGTATTTGGAAAAGGAGCGTGCCCTAGTCACCCTTAACTCCATTGGTGACGCTGTCCTTTCGACCAACATTTCGGGCAACATCACCTATCTCAACATGGTTGCGGAGACCATGACCGGTTGGACACGCCAGGAAGCTATTGGCAGACCCCTGGCCGAAGTCTTCCGAATTATCGACGGGGCAACACGCAAGACCTCTCGCGACCCTTTGGAGATGGCCGTTGAGCAGAACAAGACTGTGGGCCTAACCGTCAATTGCATCCTCATCCGCCGCGACGGCTTCGAATGCGCCATTGAAGATTCCGCCGCACCCATCCACGACCGTACTGGGCAGATTGTCGGAGCCGTGATTGTTTTCCATGATGTAAGCGCGGCGAGGGCCAGATCGCTCCACATGACGCACTTAGCGGAGCACGATTCTCTTACGGATTTGCCGAACCGCATGGTGCTCAACGAGCACATCTCCCACTCAATTTCGTTGGCCCACCGCTACCACAGGAATATCGCGGTCCTCTTTGTGGATTTGGATGGATTCAAAAAAATCAACGACTCGCTGGGGCACGCCACTGGCGACAAGCTACTGCAATCTGTTTCAAAGCGGTTGCTCAGTAGTGTACGCGCCTCCGACACGGTGAGCCGTCGGGGTGGAGATGAGTTCGTGATACTCCTGTCGGAGATCACTCATCCGATTGACGCGGCCACTAGCGCACAAAAAATTCTTCGCTCGCTGGAATCGCCCCATTCCATTGAGGGGAACGATCTACAAGTCCGTTGCAGTATCGGCATAAGCATTTATCCGGAAGATGGAGAAAATTCGGAGACGCTGGTCAAGAATGCGGACGCGGCGATGTACTGCGCCAAGAGAAAAGGGCGTAACAATTACCAGTTCTTTAAAACGGCCTTGCACGTGGCCGGCGTTGTCGGTGCGAGTTCGTAGTTGGAGCGCGAGCTTAGAAAGTGTTATCTAACCTAACGATCCTAAGTCCTGGTAAGTGGTTTGCCCGCGCAGATGAGGCGCTATGTGGCTCGGCGGTTGTATTTGACGGGATCGCCGTTCCCCCTGGACGGCGGTGTTGGCGGCCCAGAAGGGAGGTACGAAACATCAATTCAAGCAAACCCGCTCGTGTACTCCCCGCCGCAGTGCAGTCGCCCAATTCTTTGAAAATGCCTCAAATTCTCCTTCGTCGTTGTGTTGTTTAATCGCAAGGCCCGCTAAATGGGTCACCCTGTGAATCAGCTTTAGTTCGAGGGGCGTGGGGCTCCGGGAGACACAGCCGTACATGTGAAGCGATCCCAAAACGTCCTCATCCCGCAAAGGAATACTGGCAGACCAAAAAACGTGAAGTCCAAATTGCAAGGCATTCCGCGTAATCGTGTGGAGGTCTTGGCCCTCTGATGGCAAGATGACTGAGACGATATTTCCTATCTGGAGATCGATAGCTTCACACAATTTGTTCAGAACCCTGGGGAGCGGTGTCCCCATGGAGATCATTGCGAGAATGATCTCTTCTCCACGCAATAGGGGCTCCTTCTGCCCGCAACCTCGCCTATGCAACGAAAGCTGGTTTCGCGCCCATTCTTTGCGAGGTTCATTTTGCGCCATGCTAACCCCCGGTCTTCGAAATAGGGCGAATCTTACCGCCATAAGCAATTGGAGTCTGTACACTTTCGGACACTCTTGCGTTCTGGATACCCGGATACCAGAACTCTTCTCAAGATAGCGGAGTTCTGCCGATTTCGGTTCGGGAGAGTGGACGATTAGGCCGGGCCCGCGGCAAACCGTCTTGGATGGTCGTCGGATAACTGTTGGAAGCCAGCCGTCGATGCGAAGATTCAAAGATCCCGCCACCGAGCCTCATGGCCTGCTCTGCCATGCGAAAACAAACCAGAAGGCGCATCCGATGAACCGAGGTAATGTATTACCTTCAGTTTAGGGGCTTACGGTTCCTTTCGAAGGGGAGTTAGCCGACTCTTCGGCTTTCGGCCGCCCCGTGAACCATTCAGATCTAAGTGTCAGAAGCGCCATTTCCGCTGCAACAATCGCGTTGTATTCGGCACTATCCGCTTCAATCGGGCTGAGAAGCCGCCGCTTAATTGCTGCTGAAGCTTCGAGAATCCGACCATGAATTTTTGCTCGGTCCAGTTCCATAAGTGCAGACACATAGACGTCGTGCCATGAGTAAGCTTCTTCGTGTTCCATAGCTCCGCTTTCCGGAAGGGCTACGAGAGCAACAGTACCGACGAAGATAATCGAGGTCAATTTAAGATTTTCTAATAATTCGGTCCCCTATGTTTCCTATCAACGGTTTTATTTGACTTCTGAAGACGATCCGGATCCAAGCACAAAGGGAAACAGGACGTATAGTATAAAAGCTAAGTGCTTCGCTGCGATTCTCGCAACTGCGCTAGCCGCAGTCGTGCCAATCACGCCCGCACGTCTGGCCATAGAAGGTTCGGAACACACTCTACTGCCGATGTTCTTTCAGCAGGAATTGGTCCAGCGGACTAGATGAGGTTGGAAAGTATCAAATCAGGTTATCTCGCCACTTCTTCGCTTGCGTCCTAACTTTTGCCCAACGTTTCTCGCCGCCTGGCAATTGCCGCTCTCCCGGCAGCCGACAAGTCGCGCTTCTTTACGCAGATTACTCCGCGATTGGCAGAGTGGCCCAACGCTTTTGCAGCCGGCGCAGTCCGGTCAGTTGGTGCCGCACCTTACCTAGTTGCTTTTCCAGTTTTCCTCTTCGCTTGAGCACTCCAGAATTTCCATGAATCCTCCCGCCAAAAAATCTCCATCGACTACCGGCCTGGCACCAGACTACTGCCCAAGGCGATAAAGCCAGAATGCCGTGTGCGATGCTGGCAACCAGGAGATGACTTGCGGAAGTGGAGGGTCAATTGCGATTGCCTTGATCCGGGATCTTAATAGCAATACGTGGTATATACTGTATGGGTATACTGTAGTCGACGATGCGCGCAGAAGGAGGTTGCCGTGACCGATGTAGAAATGGCAGTGATATGGCTCGGGCTGAGCCTTATCGTTTCTGGTTTTGGAGCCTATTGCGGCACGTATCTGGAGCAGAAGCGCAAGGGTTTCGCAACGCTTGAGGATATTACTAAGTTTTTTGACCAAGTGGGCGCTGCAACTAAGGCCTCGAAAGAGATCGAAGGAAAGGTAACAAGCGAGTTGTGGGCGAGACAAAAGTGCTGGGAACTGAAGCGCGAAGTACTCTTCGAAGCTACAAGAAGAGTCGGAGAAATTGAAGAGCTTTTAAATACTCTGAACTCGATCCTGCAAATAGAACTTAAGGAGCCGAAAGAAGGTAACCTCGCGTGGATGGAAATGAAAATTGGAAACAACAAGAAATGGAGTAAAGCGTCTGCGCACTTTGGCGAGACCAAGCTGTTCGTGGCGGTCACCTGCGGAAGAGGCACGAAGGAGGTATTTGACAGTTACGGAAACCTCGTTAATGAGCTTGTAACGGCAATCAATAAGAGGACCGGGGACGCATACGAAAAATATTTTCCTGAGCTTACTGTAAAGCATTTGGCTGTACGTACTGCTGTGCGAAGTGAGCTAGGGGCTGAACCGCTCTGAGCTTTGTCTACGCCTCGATCTAATGAGCCTTGGGCAGTTCCAATCCCTGTTCGCTCGAACCTTGCAACACAATGGCCAGTCCATCGCTCAAATCGTCGCGATACTCTACGGCACACGGTTCCTCGCTTAGGACGCGCCGCGATCTTGAAGTCGACAGCTATCCAGTGGCAGCGTATCCTCAGCGCCTTTGGTCCCACGTCAAGCGACGTCATGGTTGAGGCACGCATCAGCACGAAAGCATCGTCAAGGCGCCTTGGGACGCCGGACGGGAATCCGATGTGTCGGAGTTGAAATTACTTTCTAAGATACTGTTTGGTCCACAGACGACCGAGCTGCTATCGCACATGGTGTGAAGTAGAACGCGGCCCTAGGGAGCGTGCGGGGAGGTCGAAGTGATCCCCCAACTCCTCCATGACGCAACCACTCGATACAGTTAGGGTGTTTGGTAACCTAACACCGCTCGGAACCATTTCCTTGTTCGAACTCAAGTGGTTTAAGCTTTCGCCGCATCGTCGGCCTCAGCTCGATTGGCAGAACACGCTCTTGGTCATCTTTCGTATTCATTCGTTTCGCGGTTCCAAACGCTGCATTTAACATCGGCGGCTTCGGCAGCCATGAACCGCAGCATCTGCTGCTTCAATTGCGCATCCACCTCGTCCGCAATTGTTACCACGTCGGGAAGCAGCGTGCTAAATTCCAATCGCTTCACCTCTTTGTGCAGCAACGAAAAAATACTGATCTGGAGCAGACGCGATTCCTCCACCGCCATAGCAACTGTGTAACCTTGCTTGCGCCGCAGATCTCCGTGGGTACCCGCGGCCAGGGAGATCGGAGCTTTTGTTCCTGCGTCCAGACGCAACCGTGCGATCACGTCGTGAAGAAGAAGTGGAAGATGCCCGGTGCGGTCCTCGAAGCTTAAGGGAATGCACGTGAGTTCTGACTCCTGCTCCACTCGGGAAAGCCAATCCTGAATTACGGAGTCGAGTTGCCGTTCGAGGATGTCCGCCACACTCTCAATTTCGAGAGCAGCGCTCTGGCCAATTGCTCCAGATTCTGCCGAATTGATCATTGCGCTCTCGACTCTCAATCAGATTCACCCATCTCGTTGCCGGTATCCCTAATCAGTGGCGTGCGAGCCTAGCTTGATCCTGCACAACCGTAGCTGGAGAACCGTCGCATCAAGCCTGCGCATTGTGGCCTTTGGCCGCAGACTCATCGTCGGACTGCCCTTCACAGGGCGATAAAAACTCGACGAGTCCAAGGGTACCGCGCGTGACCTCGCGTACCAGTTCCATCCGGCCACGTACGTGAAACTTTGAAAGTAGCGACGAAACGTGGAACTTCACCGTGCGCACACAAACCTTCAAGGAAGCGGCAATCTCTTTGTTTGCTAGGGTGCGCACGAGACCAGCGAGAACCTCCTGTTCGCGGCGGGTCAGTTCGACCGAACGCTCGATAGAAGGCTTAGCTTGTAACAGCTGTTCAGTTCTTTCCACTAACCTTTTCAGATCATTCTCGGCAGCCTGCACCATAACGACGTAATCCTTCGGCAATCGACCGCGAGCCATACAGTGCATAGCCAACAAAGCCGATGCATCCCCGAGGGGAAACTTTCTGTCCGGACCTGCCCTAACCTGACAGTGCGCTACGCCGGTGTTCCTTTCACAGAGGAAATAGAGGCGACGACAACTTCCTAGTGCGCAAAGGTCAGGTTCAAGGGGCAGTTTGTCCTTGGAGATTATCTTCATGTGTTAGCCTTCGCCTACAACCCTCAGCCGAAATAGAAATGGCAAGCGCCTGGCTTACGCGCAGACGCTATAAGAGTCGGTCGTTCGCGCCGATTGCTAGTGCACGAGCCTCTCCATAACTCGCGCAGGTGCAGATTTCGCTAAGTTGCGCAGACTCAATGAGATAGGCGAATTCCAGAAAATGTGGATCGACGGAATATGTGAAATCGGTTCAAACGCGGAGTTGTGGACCAAAATGAAGTTCGGTCTTCCCTCTGAAACACCGCCACTTGCACCGCAAGAGCCTCAGGAAATTCACCGGCCAATGACGAAAAGGCTGGCCATGCAAACATTATCCCGCCAAACCGTCCCTTATCTGCGGCACATTATAAGATGCTTAGAACACTGGAGTCTGCGCGGCGGCAACCGCGATGGCCTGTCTCGTGCATTGACCATTGATGGGATGCTGCCCACGCAATTCGTCCGAAAGATACTGTCTCGGGGCGAGAGCTGTGGTTCTCGCGGTGTTGGCCGGGTGCTCACTCTGCTCGTCTTCGGAGGCGTCTTGTTCGGATCACCCGTCCAATCTCGGCGAACGGACGAGGTTTGGCAAACCCAAGTTCGAAAATATTCCGATGCCCACGATTGGGACGACGCCTTGCGGGTTGTTGATCAACAGATCGCTCTTTTTCCGAACGACATGGATGTTCGCGCGTGGCGCGCGCGCGTCTTGACTTGGGCCGGCCGACTCACGCAAGCAGAACACGAGTTCGACGAGATTCTTAAGATCGACAAAAGCGACCCTGACAACTGGATG
>JBEKWY010000064.1:0-26303 GCA_049512575.1 Candidatus Acidiferrum sp. | reverse complement strand
GCGGAATCATCCACCAGGAAATGCCCAAAGGCGATCCGGAAGGCCGGATGCACGGTTTCCAGTTGTGGGCAAACTTGCCCGCGTCACTAAAAATGACGGAGCCGCGTTATCAGGAAGTGAAAGCGCCGGAAATTCCGGAAATCACTGACGACGATGGCACCCGCGCCCGCGTCGTCTGCGGCACTTTCTGGGGAAAGAGAGGCCCGATCGTCGGCATCGCGGCCGACCCCGTCTACATTGACGTGTCCGTCCCTCCGGGCAGGCGGAAGACGTTGCCAGTCGAAGTAACGAGGCACGCATTTGCGTACGTCTTTGCGGGCTCGGGGAAATTCTGCAATGCGTCGGGTCCCCTTGCCGTGCCGACCGAATCGGTCGGCTGGTTGGACACCGCGCCCCCGAAAGAGGCGGGAGACCGCTCGCTGGTACTCTTCGATAGCGGCGACGAAGTCGTTGTGCAAGCTGGGGAAAATGGGATCCGTTTCCTGCTTGTCTCGGGCAAGCCTCTCGAGGAACCCGTCGCGTGGTACGGGCCGATCGTGATGAACAACCAGGAGCAGCTACGCGAAGCGTTTGACGAGCTTCAACAAGGAACTTTTCTCAAGCCGGAGAAGCGGCGGTGAGCGGAGGCCCTTTCCCTCCAAACGGGGCGATGCGATGAACCCAGTGCGGTGGTCGCGACGCCTGAGATGAAAATTTTCTATTTCGCTTCCAAGAGCAAGCTGCCAGTAAAATCAACGTGCAATTTGGCGGTCGGACCAGTCACGGTGCCGAGGTCTTTGCCGTCGACGTAGTTAGTCACTTGATAGGTCTTGTCGCCCAATCCCCGCAATTCCACGTCGCCGCTCCATTTTGCGTCCTTGCCGCCCTTGTCGGTTGCAGCTGGCGCGTAGAACGCGTAGTACATCGCGCCCCCTTTTTCGATGGCGTATGCCTCCGGCGAGTCGTATCCGTAGACGTACAAGTCCAAAAAATTTCCCTTTGAGAGCATTTTTTCGTTGTAGAGCGCAATCCATTTCTTCCAGTGGGCTTCCTTCGCGGTGTTCAAGTACACATTTTGGAGCTTCGGACCATAGTCGGGCCACGTGAACTTGGTTCCCAATACTCCACCGGCTCCCAGCGTCGAAGCGAAGTCGTCGCCAACGTCCTGCTCATTGTCGGTGTTTGCTCCCCTGATGCGGGTCAACTCCACGTGATCTCCGTAGATGGCGGCGTTGGGGCCGAGAAGAGCTTTGTACATTTTGATTCGCCGGCGCACTTGCACGGAGCCAACCGGATCGGCGGTCACGGCTTGATCCATGTAACGCAACCAGGCCAAGCTCGGCGGAGTTCCGCAGGGGCAGCTTTGCGTCACGCTGTCAGCTTTGAGCGCGCGGGTCGTTTCGAAGATCGTTTTGTAGACTTCGCCCATGGCGTAGACGGAGTCGAGCGGTGATTTGTGGTGATGCTTGGGGTTGTAGCAGCGCGGAACGGAGTAGATGTTGTCGAGCTTGTGCCCGTCGAAATCCCAATCGCGGATGAAGCGCTCCGTAAGTTGCTTGTAGTATTCGCGGACCTCGGGCAGCGCGGGACAGAGCGTTGCCAGGTTTCGCGTCATCCTGGCAGGCTGGCCCTTTTCGTCAAGGATCAGCCAGTCAGGATGCTGCTTGACGACGTCGGAGACGACGTATTTGTGATCCTCATATTTGAACTTTCCATCCTCTACCGCCAATGGCAACCACCAGAGTTGGACCTTTATGCCTTGCTTGTGAAAATCACTCACCATTTGCTGGATGGAGTTTCCGCCGAAAGTATCCTTGCGCGGCTGCCAGTCGCCGTAGTTCTCAAACCAGCGATCGTCGAGCGTGGCCCAGTGAATGCCGAGCTCCTTCAACTTGGGGATGGTGTCGGTCATTTGCTTTGGCGTTACGTTGGATTCGTAACCCCAGCCGCACCAGCTGATGGCGTAATTTTCCTCGTTGGTTTTTGGCCGCGTCAATCCTTCGCGCTCTACCGCTCGTGACCATGTGCTCAGCGGTTCGTAGTAGTCGCCGTGAAAAAGCGCCACGAATGTTCTCGGCGTTGAGAAGCTCTCACTCGGCTTGAGCGTGGTGCTTGCCGGGAGCTCGACGGCCGCGTCCACTTTTCCGTCGGCGGTTGTTTCCACGGGAATGGAGAGCGCGAGCGGCAGCGTTTCCAGATGCCCGATCGCCAGGCCCATGTTGCGCGTCCAGAACGCGACCACCGGTACTCCACCGCCTACGCGGCCCAGGTCGTCGTGAGTTTCCACTGGCGCGCCAAAGGGATTGTCTTGCGAAAACTTTGCCGGGATGGGCAGAACATCATCTTTGCCCCAGCGAATGCTCGATCCGAAGAACGCCCACATCTCGTGAGGTTTCGCGTTGCTGTCGGCCAAAGACGCGTTCAACGTGTGATTTTGCAACGCCACTTTATCCAAGGCGATTTCTTTGTCGCCGGAATTTTTGTAGGTGGCCGAAAGCAACGCCAGGGCAGGGAAGTCGTCATACACCTCGACGGTCAGGGTTTCGTCGAGTCCAGTGCTCGCGCTATGACCGGTAACGTCCACTCGTTTGCCGAGAGAGCCGAGCTTGCCGTTCGCCGCCTGGATTTGAGGGTGCTGCAGATCGCGCACAAAATCGTTGACGGCTTGCTTGCCGCTGGTTACGACGATGCCGGAACTTGGCGACGCTTCATCGAGAGTCAGCCATTGTGCCCCGTTCTTGAAGCAGCCCGACAAGTTGCCATTCGCGGCCAGTACAAACTCCGCTTGCCCCGTCTTCAAATGAATTCCGTCGGGTAGGGCCTGTACCTCCACGACCGATACGGGCTCCGGTTTCTTTTCTTGCGCTTTGCACCCGCAAAAAACCGTTATGACCGCGGTAGCGATCAAGAACGTCACCGCATTGCTCGATCCTGGGAAAGGCCGGTTCATCGTTTGTCTCCGTGGTACAACGCAAAAATCTTTTCGGCGTTCTTGTGGTAGACCTTCTCCAGAATGGAATCGGGCAGCTCCATTCCGTAAATCATCCATCGCCCCTGTCCCGGATAGCCGGAGTACGGAAAATATTCGTCGCCCGTCTCCAGCCAGCGGAAATAGTTGGCATAGACTTCCGGCACCGGCTCCGAATCGGTTCCGAACATAATGCGATCCTGGAATTCCGCGAAGAATTGTGCCGCGCGGCGCGGCTGCCTGCCCAGTTCCGCTTCCCTCGCCCCGAATTCGACGTACATATTCGGATATTTTCTGAGCCATTCGGATACCGCGTCCAAATTTTCGGGCCAGTTCGCGACGTGCAGCGCCATAAATGTCGTGTTCGGATGCTTGGCGATGATGTGATTGCGTTCTTCCAGCAGCGCCTGTTTTGATGGGAATGCGCCTCCGTAAAAACTCCAAGAGGGATTCCGCATCAATTCTTCATACCTTTCGTTCTTCGCGTCGGTCGGCGTGAAAAAAGCTTCCGGATCGGTGGAATGAATCGCCACGGGTATCCCGAGCCGTCCGCACTCCTCCCAGACCGGGTCCATCCGCGGATCGTCGATGGGAACCAGTTTTCCGCTCTTATCTTTTACACCCAGGCCCCAATCTTTCAGGACCTTGAGTCCTCGCGCGCCGCGCTTTACCGCATCATCCAGTTGCGCCACCATTTCCGCGCTGAAATTCGGATCGTCGATCTTGCTCCAGTCCATTTGAGCGAAGACCACGAACCGGTCGGGATAGGGCTTCACCATTTTGTCCAGGACGCCTTGAAGTTTTTCTCCCCACATCCCGGTCAGGATGACCACTTTCCTGACGTTGGCCTGGTCCATTCCCTTCACCACGTCGGCTGGCGGGACGTCGGCGCCGTGAACTCCTCCGGCGTCGTTTACGTGATTGTGTACATCGATGACGTAGAATTTCGCGCGCGGCACCTCGTGCGCCGGCACGTGCAGCATCGGCTTCGGATCCCAATCCTTCAACAGCAGCGTCATGCGTTTGGCCGCGTCCGGATCTTCCCGGTACTGAATGTCCTGTGCGAACGCCGGCGGGAGAGCCGCGGCCACGAAGGCGGCGAGTACCGCAATCGGTGTCAGGCAGCATTTCAAGTACGGTTTGTTGGTCATAGTTTTCTTCAGCTTCTCCAAATCCCTTTGGTCTTCTCACAGGAGAGGCGCACGGCAGAGTGTAAACCCGCCGGTCAATAAACGAAAGCAAAAGAAATAAAACGAAGGTGGATGCTTTGGACCCTCGCGAGCCGAGACGTTAGGCAGCTCTGGAAAACCAGACGGTTTTGTTTCCCTGGAGGAGTGCTTTGCAATACGCGGTCAGAGCGCGGTAACCAACCGTAACCAGGACAGCGCTTCCGGGTCGCCCGCGCGCAGCGCAGGGCCGAGGGGAGAGCCGAGAAAAATCAGTGTTCCCGGCCCGAAACGCCTCTTCAACGCCACGGGCAACGCTCCGACGTTGCCGATTACATCTCCATCGCTCGCCGAGACGGGAATCGCTCGACTGAAATCTCGAACTCTTGTCTCCCGTGGCCAAACGTAACTGACGTAAGGAACGGATGGGTGAATATCCCGCTTCTTGTTCGGATGTCGCCCGGGGTGACGCTCGGGAAGAGCGTCATCAGCAGGATTTCCCTGCCAGAGGTCGACAGGTGGGCCGACGGCAATACCAAAATGACGCTGTAACATTCTCTGATGGGCAGTAAATTCCGCCGGGCTTAAGAATCCCGCGCCGGATTCCAATAGAACATGAGTCCCCGCTTCCAAAAGATCCGTTAGTGCCGACGCTGTTGCGGGAGCCATCGATCCGAAACTGGGAACAATTGCAATCTGACAAATCCGTCGCGAGTTGAGGTCGGTTTCCGAGAGGAGGTTGTGTTTGCCGAGGAGTGCCGCTTGATATCCTTGAAGCGATTCCGGAAGGACGCAACGCGAATTCAGGTCGAGCAGAGCGCGATCGAGAGTGCCTCCCGGCTCGGCGACGCGCGCAGCTAACCCGATCGGATGAAATGACCAGAGCGTGGCCGCACAGCCAGTCGCGCCACCCAGAAAGTCTCGGCGCGAAATGTTCATCCCCGGCCCTGCGGCTTCCATCTTCACAGCCGGCCCGAAATCAGGCGGTCGACGTCGGCCGCCGTGTCGTAAAACTGCTGATCCTGCGCGTAACGGTAGCGAGCTTCCATTTCGGGAATCAACCAGCCGTCGTAACCCACCTTGGTGATCGCCGCTCGTATCGCGGGCCAATTGTTGTCGCCAATGAAAAGGCTGGTATAGACCGTGTCGCAACAGCGGCCGCGCTTTTTCATGACGTCCTTGAGATGGATGCGCGTGATGCGCGGGCCGTGCATCTCGATCCACTGCTCGGCGAATCCCGTGTCGTGAATATTTCCGACGTCGAGGTGAATGCCGACGAAAGGGCTGTCCACCTCATTGAGGAATGTCCAGAATTCCCTGGGCGTCAACAAAAAGCGTTGTTCCGAGTTGCAATTCTCGCAGCCGATTTTAACTTTTGCTTTCGCCGCCACCGGCGCAAGCTGCTTCATCGCATCCAGGCATCGCTGGTAAACCTCGTTGTAGGGAACTTCTGCGGTCACCAGCCCTGCGACGACAAGTATGGCGTCGCAACCGAGGAGCTGGGATGTCTCCAACTGCCGCTCCACAATGCGAATCGCTTGAGCGCGGACGTTTGGATCACGCGCCGAGAGAGGAGTTTCCCAGTGAAGGCCGGTCGAAACATTGGAGACCACCAAGCCGGCATTTTCCACTTTGCGCCGCAGTTCGCTTACCGCCGCGTCGTTGGTGTTCATCTGGAACCACGGAACGTCGCCAAGCCAGAGTTCGATGCCGTCGTACCCTGATTTCTTGACGAGCTCGAGCCCTCGCTCGAAACTCCAGCCCTTGGGGATCATATTGTCGCCGATGGATTTTTTCATGGCACCTCGTTTGTTGCTGACAAGCGCCTTGCATTCACGCACAGATCCGAAACCGCAACGCGATTTGAAAGCTACCGCGCCGGTGAACGAACGACGATCCGTACCGCTAAACGGGAGAGAGTCTGACACACTAAGCCGCCGCAATACAAAAAATTGACTCGCAACAAAACGAAAGCTGCGAGGCTGGATTTTCGTTGTTCCGCCTCGACGCTTGGGCTCCCGGAGCCGCAATCGAGGCCGTAAGAATTCAAGTCATAAGAACAAGAATCCAATTTCTTGCTTCCATGACGGCAAAAATCGAGGGTGGCTGCTCCGCGTTTTTCCTTGACAACCGCGGGGTCTTCCCATATCGTCCATTTCCAAACGCAATAAAACGAAACAAATAGGTAGTGAAAGAAAACAAAGGAAATCAGGGTAGCGTATCCGTATTCCAGGCCACGCGGCCTGCTTTGTAGACTCCTTGAAGGAGAAGGTGCGGTTGGCTAAGTGCCCCCATCTCGACAACATCCTTGGGATGAACGAGCCGATCTCCCGTCGCGATTTTCTCGACGGAATGCTCATTGCTTCCACGGCCATGGCGGTGGGGGCCGTTTGTCCATTCCCTCTGGGAGCGCAATCACCCGGCGGCCCGGTAGCGGGATGGACCGGCTACAGCGGTGAAGGGGATTACAAAGGTTCCGCGGGAAACACGGAACAGGTTATCCAGAACGCCCATACCGTCCGCGACGGAAAGTTTGACCAGGCTCCCTCTGAAGTTGTCGAAACTGGTGAAGCTTACGATTGCGTGGTGGTCGGCGGCGGGCAGGCTGGGTTATCCGCCGGCATGTTCTTCTCGCAGCAAGCGGATGCCAAGCGTACCTGCCTGATTCTCGACAACGCGCACATTTTCGGCGGCGTCGCCAAGCGCAACGAGTTTGTCGTCGACGGGCATCGTCTGTATGCGCCGCAAGCTTCCGTCCACTTTCAGCCTCCATACCCCGACAGCTCTCTCGGGAAGATCTACGCCACGATGGGCCTAGATTGGGACGCTTTCAAGTCTTACCAGAAGTGGCAGGGACCGAAGCCGGAGATGTGGCTGCCCCGCAGCCCGTACGGCACAGGAAAAATCAACGGCAAGGAAGCGCTCGGGTTTTATTTCGGAGCGAAGTACGGCCACAAACCCGGAATCTGGGTTACCGATCCCTGGGGCAAAGGCTTGGAAGGCACTCCATTCTCGCCGGCGACTCGAAAAGAGATGCTGGCGCGGTGGGCCGAAAAGCCTGTCGTTCCGCCATTGGTGTACGACTACCCCGGCGACGCTATATCGCGACAACTCGACAGCATGACGCTCGAGGACTACTTCATTCGTACCTACGGCGTAAGCCGGGAAACCGTTCGGCTGATGGACGCTTCAGAAGCGGCCGGCGGATTTGGGCTGGGCCCCGACGCGCTGTCCGCGTTTCTCGTCTATGAGTGGTCAAAAATTATTCCCACCGTCGACGACAGCATGGAATCAGGTATCCAGATGTTTCCGGGAGGAAATTCCGGAATGACCCGATTGATGGTCAAAACCATGATTCCGGGAGCGATCGACGGTCCACGGTCGATGGAGACGGTGTGGAAGGGCGCGGTGAATTTCGGCGCGTTGGATCAACCCGGCCAGCGAGTGCGTTTGCGGCTGGATTCTACTGCCGTGCGCGTCGAGCACATGGGAGAGCCGGGTAAGGCGGAGTTTGTTTCCGTCGAGTATGTGAAGAACGGCACGGTGTCCAGGATCAAAGCGAGAACCGTGGTGATGGCCGGCGGCGGATGGATCACCAAGCATGTGGTTCGAGATTTGGACGAAACGCGCAAGAGCAGTTACGACCAATTCAACTATGCGCCGTACATGACGGTCAACGTGGCCGTTCGCAATTGGCGTTTTCTTTATGACCTCGGTATCTCCAGCGCGCAGTGGTTTGATGGCTTCGCACGTCAGGTGAACGTGCGGAAGTGTGCCCTCTTTGGTGTCGATTCGGATGTCGTCGGTCCCGATCTGCCTACGGTTCTGACTTTCTTTGTGGATTTTACAAAACCTGGCCTGCCGCCGCGAACGCAAGGGCAGTTGGGTCGCGCCGAGGTGCTATCCACTTCCTTCGTTGACTACGAGCGCCAGGTTCGCGAGCAGATGACCGAGATGTTTGGCGCTTCGGGGTTTGATGCCAAGCGCGATATCGCAGGCATCGTGATAAATCGATTCGGCCACGCCTTCATCAATCCACAACCCGGCTTCTTTTTTGGACTGGATGGCAAACCAGCTGCGCGCGACGCACTTCGCAATGGTCCTTTCGGCCGGATTGCTTTCTCTCACGCAGATTTATCCGGGGCCATGGATCACCGAAACTCTTTTATGGAATCACAGCGGGCAGTAAGTCAACTATTGGACCGGGTCCTGACTTAGCGAAAGGATGGAACATCCGCATGTCTACTTTTATTTCGAGTCGCAACTTTTCTCTGAGATTCGCGCTGTTGTTGCTGTTGGGGGTGATTCTGCCCGGCCAGATATTCGCGCAGATAGACACCGGCGCTATTTCCGGCACGATCAAGGATACCAGCGGAGGTGTCGTCGCGGGTGCGAGGGTGACGCTCACCAATGAGGGAACCGGCGTGTCGATATCAACCACCAGCGGTTCCCAGGGTGAATATGTCTTCTCGCCGGTGAAGATCGGTCACTACTCCTTGTCGGCGGAATTCAAAGGCTTCGAGAAGGTGCAGCAGAACAACGTCACCGTCGATGTCCAACAGAAAGTGCTGATCGACGTTGCGTTGCCGCCAGGACAGTCGCAGGAGGTAGTCGTCGTCAACGCCGCGCCACCGGCTCTACAGACTCAAGATGCTTCCGTCGGACAGGTCATCGAGGAGCGCGCCGTCAATGCGCTGCCATTGAATGGGCGCAACTTTACGTTTCTTGCGCAACTCTCAGCCGGCGTAACTCAGGATCAGCAAGACACCCGCGGCTTGGGCGCCAGCGGAAGCTTTGCTGCCAATGGCTTGCGCCCGGCACAGAATAATTATTTGCTCGACGGCCTCGACAACAACGCCAACCTTGTGGACTTCTTGAATGGAACTGCCTACGCAGTGCGCCCGCCGGTGGATGCTATCGCGGAATTTAAGGTTGAGACCAACGACTACAGCGCGGAGGCGGGGCGTTCGGCCGGTGCCGTGCTCAATGCCACCATCAAATCCGGAACGAATCAGTTTCACGGAAACGTGTGGGAATTTATCCGCAATGACAAACTCGACGCCGCGAATTTCTTTGAGAATTCAGGTGGAATTCCGAAAGGAGAATACCGGCAGAATCAATTCGGAGCGACCTTCGGAGGTCCGATTCGCAAGGACAAGACCTTTTTCTTCATGGACTATGAAGGCACGCGCATCCGTCAAGCTGTTCCCTATGTAAGTACGGTTCCAACAGCTCTCGAGCGGAGCAGCGGTTACACGAACCTCTCGGAGCTGCTTACCCAAGGCGGCACGCGAACCGATGTTCTGGGGCGTACCTATGCGCTGGGCCAGGTTTTCGATCCCTCCACGACGCGACCAATCACTTGCGGAGTTGCGGATCCAGTCTCAGGGTTGACCGCTCCTTGTACGGGCGTGCCGGCTGGAACACAACTCGGTTTTGTTCGCGAGCCTTTTCCCGGCAACATCATTCCGGCGAATCGGCTCGACCCCAACGCCATCAAGCTCTTGAATCTTTTTCCCGCGCCTAATCTTCCAGGCCTCTTCAACAACTATGCTTCGAATCCGGTATTGAGCAACAATGCCGATCAATTTGATGTCCGCATCGACCATAACATCAGTCAGAAAGATAGCATCTTCGGGCGCGTGAGTTACGTTGATAACCCGACTTTTATTCCGGGTCCGTTTACGGGCATCGCGGATGGCGGATCGTTTTCCTCTGGGGATCAGGAGGCGCGCTCCCTCAACATCGTTGTCAGCGAAACTCACATGTTCTCTCCCACCCTCATCAACGAAGCGCGCGCGGGTTACAACCGAATCGCTGCCCAGCGACTTCAACCGAATGCCGATACTGCGGGAATTCCCGCGCAGTTCGGCATTCAAGGAATTCCGCAGGGTGATTCCAATGGCGGGCTGGGCTCTATATTCATTACGGGATTGAATACTCTCGGAAGCAATCAGTATCTTCCCTCGATCGAGCTCAGCACCACATCGCAGTTTACAGACAACCTCACGAAAGCAATGGGTCGCCATACCTTCAAGGTTGGGTTTCAGTACCAGCGGCTGGGATTCAATATTCTGCAACCTCCCTCGGGCCGCGGGACCTGGAGCTTCAGCGGCGTCTACACCGAAGTGCCTTCCACCACCGGAGGCAACACCGGGCTCGCACAAATGCTACTGACGCCGATTCCCTCTACGGTGCCGGGCGGGTCCGATGACGTAGGCGGGGCGGACAGCATCAACGCCTCCAACATTTCCACCACATCGATGAAGCGCAACTACCTTGCCGGGTATTTTCAGGACGACATAAAGGTGAAGCCAAGACTAACCGTGAACCTCGGACTCCGCTACGAATACTTCGGACAATTGACCGAAAATTACGGCGCGCAGTCCAACTTCCAGCCGTCCGCCACGGTAGGCGGCGTTTCCACCTTCCTGTTGACCAACCAGCGTTGCAATACGCCGTTTTCACCGGACTTTGAGGCCGCCGCGGCGGCGGAGAATATCACTATTCAATGTTCGGGGCAGCCCGGGCTTGGAGTGTCGCAAAAAACCAATTTCTCACCGCGAGTCGGTTTTGCCTATCAACTGACGAACAAATTTGTCGTTCGCGGTGGCTACGGGATCTTCTACGGCGGCTTTGAAAACTCCGCACTCCTGACCTACAACGATTTTCCGTTTCAGTTCAACCTGAACTATCCGAACCTAGTGCCGAATGAGCCGATCACTTTTGCCAACGGCGCGATTGGAACCCTTGAGACCGGTCTTACGGCGATTCCGCTGACCTCTGCGGCGGCCGAACCCGGCGGCGTCGGACTGATCGGCGAGGACTTCAACAACAAGACTCCTTACACCCAGGGGTATAACTTGACGACGCAATATCAGCTCACTGCGAACGACACCATCCAAGTGGGTTACGTCGGCAATACCGTTCGTCACCTCGCCGTGTACGAAAACCCGAATACTCCCCGCGAGATTCTTCCGCTGGGCCTAAACTCGCTCGCCTATTCTCCGTATCCCGATTTTTCCGGTGCTACCTACACCAGCTTTGCCGGCAATAGCCACTACAACGGGCTGCAGACGAACTACGAACATCGGTTCAACCAGGGCCTGAGCATCTTGGCCAATTTCACCTGGTCAAGCTGTCTCACCAACGCGATTGACGTTCTCAATGCCACCTCCATCACCGAATTCCGCGCCGCATATCTGCCCGGCTTCGGCATTCACCAGGATTTCGGTCGCTGCGATTTCGACATCAACAAAGTCGTCCACCTCAGTGGCAGCTACGATTTGCCCTTCGGTAAAGGCCGACGCTTCGGCCATGATAGCGGCCGACTCGTGGACGCTGTCTTCGGTGGCTGGGCCACGAACTGGATCCTCACCCTGCAGGATGGCCAACCCGGAACCGTTCCCTGTGCAACACCCACCACTTCAGGATTCGGTTGCAACGCGATTCGAGTCCCTGGAGTGGATCCCGACGCTGGTCCGCACAATGTGAATCAATGGCTCAATCCTGCGGCATTCGAGACTCCTCCCGTCGCCGTCACCATCGGCCAAACCGATTACAGCCCGTTAGGTGGCGGACCGAGCAATTTCCGGGGCCCCGGGTTCCATCGTCTCGATTTTTCGCTCTTCAAACAATTTCAACTCTCCGAGAGATTCCGTCTCGAGTTCCGGTCTGAATTCTTCAACCTCACCAATCATCCAAATTTTTCCAATCCGGGTTTCTCGGGCAACGGCGTGGTGGCCGCTCCTGGCTCGCTCGACTACACCAGCGGCAGCTTCGGAGAAATCACCTCCACGCGCGACGGTCAAAATGATCAACGTGAAATACAATTTGCACTCAAATTGTATTTCTAGATGAACACCAGCCGCGTGCTTTCGCGGTCGGTATCCGTGGCGGATCCCGCAATCGGGATCCGCGCGTTGCCGCAGCCCGGCGTCGCGGCTTTTTGTGTGAACTTCATTCGCAGAAAGGCATGATGGTTCATGATGGCAAGGGTTGACTCAGGTTCCGACAACCGCGACCAGCGTGGAGCCATCACTCTCCACGAGATTCGTCAGCAACCCGAGCTCTGGCCCACGACGCTCGATCGCGTTGCTGCTTCGACCGTTCATTCCCTGGTGAAGGATCGCGCCACGATAATCTGCGGCGCGGGCAGCTCAGCATACGCGGCATCGGCCGTAGCGGCCACTTGGACGAACTCTGTAGCTATCCCCACAACCGATCTTCTTATCTTCTCTAAGCGGGAACTATCTCATCTGGTCCCGGATTTTGCTTCGAACGGCGTGCTCGTTTCCTTGGGACGTTCCGGTGAAAGCCCCGAAAGTATCGGAGTCATCGCGCGTATCAAACAAATGTTCCCAAGCGTCGTTCATCTCGCAATCACGTGCAACGAACAGGGCGAACTTGCGCGTTTGGCGGGGGTCCACCCACTTATCCTCGACCCCCGAACAAATGACCGCAGCTTGGTCATGACCGGTGCTTTTTCGAACTTGCTCCTTGCGGGTTTGGCAATCGCCCATGGCGATTTCTTGGCCAAGCAGCTTTCCGGCATCATCGCCACGCTAAACAAGGCTTTTCCTGAGCTTGAAAAAAAGGCGCAGCGCCTGGCGTCTCACTCGTATTCTCGCTTGATGGTGCTGACTTCCGCCGGCTTGGTTCCGGTCGCAAGGGAGGCGAGCCTTAAGGCTCTGGAAATGACGGCGGGGAGCACCGTAGCGTTAAACGAGACATTCCTGGGAGTTCGCCACGGTCCGATGAGTTTTCTTCGGCCCGATTCGCTGGTCCTGTGCGTGCTCTCCTCGGATGCGGAAAGGCGCCGCTTCGAAAAGGATGTGCTTCGTGAGCTAAGGCAAAAAAAGTTGGGTCACGTGATTGTCGTCGGACCTGCGGCTTCCGACGGCGAACTTGGCCACGACTTCATCCCCGCCATCGCGCCAGACCTGCCCGACGATTTGCGTGGACCGTTCGAAATTGTCTTTCCTCAGTTGCTCGCGTATCACCTGAGTCTGGCAGCGCAACTGGACCCCGACAACCCGAGCCCGGATGGTGTGATTACCAGAGTGGTGCAACGATTTCAGTTGCACTAGCGGAAAGATAGTCCTCGGTCGTTGGCGCACAACTTCTGGGATTTAGAAACATGATCGAAATAGGTGGGCAAGCGAAATCCTCCACGCCAAGGGAACCTCTTGCAATTCAAATCGCGGAGTCTTATTCCGCGGCAGATCGGAATGACTTGGCTGGTGGGGAAAGAGATCCCAGCCAAACCAGTTCGTACCAATTGCAGTGGAGACCCACCGAAAAACACGTTTTTGTCGTCGCGGCGGGAAAGAGGATTTGTCACGTTGGGATCGTGCAGCAAATCGTTGAAGTTCAAGGAACACCTGTTTGCGTCGCGGGAATTGGCGGTGTGCTGGCGCGGCCAGAATTCAGGGGCCGCGGATATTGCCGTATCGCGATGGAAGCGGCGGAAGCTTTTGCGTTGAACCGGATGCACGTGAATTTCATGCTGCTCTTTTGCAGACCGGCGCTGCGGAGTTTCTACGAACATTTGGGCTGGGTGAAGGTTGCAAGCCCCGTGTGGGGAGAGCAGCTTCAGGGAAATGTCCTGCTCCCGCTTGTTTCGATGGTGAAGCGCTTGGGCGCCGGGCAATGGCCGGACGGGGAAGTCCGCTTGGGATCGCGGCCCTGGTAGCTCGATTGGCTTTTTGATCCGGTGTCGGAGGTCAACGTGCAATCTGGCGATATTCGAAGTCATAACTCGACGCGCAAATCTAGTTCGGCGCCGAAGACTCGCATGCGTTTCTTCCGACTCGTCGTCGTGTTGTTTTTGTCCATCGGTGCCAGCCAACTTTCGTCGTCTGCGGCGCCGGAATCTCCCAGAACGATCGAGTTGGCAGAAAACTGGAAGCTGACGTCAGCCACTAATCTGCAACTCGGCGGAGCGGCCATTTCGATTCCCGACTACAAGGACACGGATTGGCACTCGATCCGCCGAATGCCTGCCACCGTTCTGGAGATTCTTCAGGAGGATGGCGTCTACTCCAACCTCTACGTTGGAAAGAACATGGCCGAGAATGTTCCTCAAGATCTATACCAGCAGGACTGGTGGTATAGAACTACCTTTCAAGCGCCTTCCGAGCGTGCGGCATATTTACTGGAATTTCCCGGAATCAATTATCGTGCCGAGATCTGGTTGAACGGCCAGTTGATCGCGGACAGCAAACACATAGCCGGCATGTACAGCGCGCACGAGCTGAACGCGACGCAATGGATCAAGCCGGGGCAGAGCAATACGCTGGCGGTAAAGGTCACGCCGGAACGCGCGATTCAGGATGTCAACGGCATTGAGCTAGCCGACAGTTGGTTTGACTGGCTGAACTGGAAATACATGGGCTATCAACGTCCGCGAAAAGAGAACAGTCACGGAATCTCCTTCGTTCCGGACCGCAATGCGGGCATCTGGAAGCCGGTCTACTTGAAGGTCGCGGGCGAAGTCACCCTCAGCGATCCGCTCGTCAACACCGAGCTTCCGTTACCGCAAACCAATTCCGCTAAATTAACGGTCTACGCTGCGCTTCGAAATAATTCCAACCAGCAAGTAAGAGGAATTCTTCGAGGGACCATCTCGCGGCCCGGCAAGACCACCATTCAAATCGAACAGCCCATCGATCTCGCTCCTGGCGAAGTGCGGCAGGCCAGCTTCGCTCCTTCGCAATATCCGCAGCTCGCCGTCACTAATCCCGACCTATGGTGGCCTTACACCATGGGAAAACCGAATCTCTATGACCTTCACCTCGAATTTCTCGAGAACAGCCTGCTTTCTGACGACGCCCACATTCGGTTCGGCATCCGTTCGGTCACTCAGTATCGCGACCACGATGAACAATTTCCCAGCGTCGGCAAAGGCGGAAATTTCTATCTTAAGGTCAACGGCAAGGATTTCCTCGTGCGCGGCGGGGTCTACACTCCCGATCTTTTGTATCGATACGATCCGGACCGCGAAGCCGCCATTCTCCGTTACGTAAAAGACCTCGGATTAAATATGCTCCGCTGGGAATCGAAGATTTCCAGCGAACATATCGTCCAACTCGCCGACGAGCAGGGAATCCCACTGATGTTCGGCTGGATGTGTTGCAACCAGTGGGAAATGTGGGATCAATGGAATGAAGAGGACCATCGGGTAGCGGAAGAAAGTCTCCGATCTCAGATCTCAATGCTTCGTCACCATTCCTCCGTGTTTATATGGGCCAACGGAAGCGACGGCCTGCCTCCCGATCCCATCCTGAACAGGTATCACCAAATTCTTACCGACCTCCACTGGCAGAACGCTACCGTGGACACCGTATCTTCTTTCGCCAAGGACGCTCAAGGCGAGCGCAAGTGGAATGGTATCCACATGGAGGGTCCGTACAGTTGGAGGCCACCTACTTACTGGTTCAGCGGAAAATACGCCGCTTCCCGCGGATCGTGTGCGGAGCAGGGCGACAATGAGCACATTCCTACCTACGAGAGCCTGAAGAAATTCATTCCAGCCGACAAGCTTTGGCCCATCAACGACACCTGGTTTTTCCATTCTGGCGCCAACCTCGGAAACGATACGCTCATCAACATTCGTCACGCTCTCGACCAGAGATACGGGCCATCGAGCAGCGCCGAGGAATTCTCACGCAAGGCCCAGCTTGCGCACTACGAAAACACACGCGCGCAATTCGAAGCGTTCGCCGCTGATGGATGGGCCAACCACAAAATGACCATCTATTGGATGCTCAACAGTCACTGGCCTTCCTTCTTTGGCAATATTTTCGACTACTACCTGAGTCCCGGTGGCGCTTACTACGGTGCCAAAGCCGGCCTGCGCCCCCTGTCCATCGTCTTTGACTCGTATGCGACCGGCGATCACCGCCAGGCGAAGATTACTGTCGTCAATCAGACTCCCGCGCCTCAGAAAAATCTGCGCGTGCGCGTGCGAGTCTATGGCCTGCAGGGTAAATTACGCGACGATCGCCACGCCGAGAATCTTCAGGTCGATTCCGGCGGTGCTGTCGAAGCGATGACCTTGCCGCGTTTCCCGGATAGCTCCGACGTTTTCTTTGTGCGCTGTCAGTTGCTTGCCGCCGACGGAACAGTGCTTGCCGACAATGTCTATTGGCAATCGCAGAAAGACGACGATGTAGGCGAACACGACAGCGCCTTCGGATTGAAACCGGCCAGTTGGGCGGACATGACCTCGCTCAATACCATGCCCCAGGTTCCGTTGGAGCTCAGCGCCAAGCATTCTTCATCTGCCGGGGAAGACCACATAACCATGCGGCTGCACAACCCCTCCGAACACATCGCCTTCTTCGAGCGCGCCGTGATCACCAGCGCCAAGGACGGTGACGAACTTCTTCCCATCGAATACGACAACAATTACGTCACCGTTTTTCCTGGAGAGACGGTCGAGATTCGCGGCCAGCTTCCGCAATCGGCAAAAGCCGCGTGGGTAAAGCTCGAAGGATACGACACGCCGCAAACCGTCGTGGCCATCAAGTAGAGCCGTACTCGCTCTTGCTCAGAACGTGTTCCTGCCTTCGATCGGTATCGTGAATGACAAAGGAGACTCACAACGTGTCAAAGCAAATTCGTAAGTTGCGCCACGGCGCTGCCGTCGCGATCATTTTCGTGGCGCTCATGTTCGCTGGTCCCGGCGCTGCGCAGCAGTTGGCAAACGACCAGCTCGCAATCAGCACGAATGCCAAGGACGGAACGTATCAACTCGCGGCGCACGGCGGCCAGCCCATCTTTACCAGCCGCGCCGGTGCGCAAATCGATCATGCATTGCTGCGCTCCAGCGATTACCCGCGTCACGCATCATCCGAGTCGAAATTTACCGACGATCTCGGATCCGGCCGCACCATCACGGTTACGAATTCCGGCCTGCCGGGGAAGCCTGACCTCATTCTCATCATCCAGCTTTACGATCAAGCTCCTTACGCCACGGTGCAGGTGAACATCCAGAACACGACGGATAAAGCGGTCACCGTGCAGTCAATTCGCGCAGCGGAGTTTATTGGCGATTCCTTGATCAATCTTGGTGGTCACGCTGCCGCCGATCGCGTTCTTTCCGACAGCTACAGCGAGGATCGGCCGGACTTGAAACTGTACGACTTGGGCAAAGCGCCGAACGGAATGCATCGCGGCGTCGGCAGCCAGCTCATCTACAACCGCGAGAGCAAGCAGAGCCTCTTCATCGCCGCCCTCACCGCCGACCGTCTTCTTACTTACCTTCATCTGCAGGCATCGGGCGAAAACGCCGGCGCCAAGATCGCCTCGTACACCATCGATCTCGCGGGAACCACGGAAATTCAGAAGGAATTCGATTTGAAAGGCGGCCCGGCGGAGAATCAGCTCGAACTCAACCTCCCGGTCGAACCGGGAGCAACATTCGTGTCGGAACGCCTGATGCTCGAAGCCGGACCCGACTATCACAACCAGATGACGGCGTACGGAGACGCGATTCGCAGATTGCATCATGCGCGCTCCGCGGCAACGACCCCGATCGGCTGGTGGAGCTGGACAGCCTACTACGGCGCCATCAACGAAGGCGAAACCCTGGCCAACGCCGACTGGCAAGCAGCCCATCTGAAAGCCCTCGGCTACAACTTCTTCCAAGTCGATGAAGGCTACCAATACGCCCGCGGCGAATACGAAACGGCCAATGCCACGCAATATCCGGACGGCATGCGCTTCGTAGGACACCGCGTCGTCGGCGACGGCCTCCTCTTCGGCGTCTGGACCGCTCCGTTTCAGGCGACCTCCCGTTCCTGGGTGTACGAGCACCACAAAGATTGGCTGGTCCACAACGCCAAGGGTGAGCCCATCCACACCGAACTCCTCTGGCGCCAAAAATCCGACGTAATCTACGTGCTCGACACCACCAATCCCGCCGCCCAGGAATATTTGCGGCAGACGTACCGCGCGCTCGTTCGTGAGTGGGGCGTCCGCTTCATCAAGCTCGACTTCATGGACAGCAGCGCCATTGAAGGATTCATGTATCGTCCCAACACCACCGCGCTCGAAGCCCTGCGCATCGGTCTGCAAACCATCCGCGACGCCGTCGGCAACGATGTGATCCTCGACAAGGATGGCAGCCCCATGCTCACTCCGGTCGGCCTGGTGGATACGGGAAGAATCTCAGCCGACACCTCGCACTCATTTGAAGGGACACGCACGGCTGCCTCCGGAATTGCCGCGCGCTTTTACATGCATCGCAATTTTTTCCTCGACGACCCGGACGCCTTCAACACCGTCGCCGAGACTTTCCACGAGCGCACGCGTGCCTCCGCCACCTATCCCCTGTCGGAAGCGCAGACGTCGATTGCGCTCGCCGCGGTATCCGGCGGAATGTACGAGATCGGCGACGACATGATGGTTATGGGCGCGCAACCCGATCGATTGGCGCTGGTGGAAAACCGGGATCTCCTGAACATGGCCAAGATGGGCCGCGCCTCCATGCCCGTCGATCTGATGACCTACGAACCCGAAGATGAAGTGCCTAGCATTTTCTTTCTGCGTGAGACCGCCCATCAGTCGATCTTGACGGTCTTCAATTGGACCAAGTCTTCGAGGTCGCATACCTTGAAGCTCGCCGACCTGGGACTCCCGGCGGATCATTCGTTTACCGCTTCGGACGCCTTGAACGAAAACGCGCCAGTGCCGCTGGCTGGTGGCGCGGTGCAACTCGAGAATCAGGATCCCCGGTCAGTGAGGGTCATCAAGATTGTCGATAGCAGCGTCCCCGCGAGTGCTCCGACCGTGATCGCGAACGTCCCCTCCGCCGCCAATGCCGGTGAAGCCTTCGCCTTATCGGCGCAAGCCGATGCGAGCGGAGTGGCTTCGATCGGCTACGCTTGGGATTTCGGAGACGGAATTACTGCCGAGGGCGCCAGAGTGTCGCACACCTACACGCGACAGGGCACCTTCACGGTTCAATTGACCGTGCCGGGCATCGACGGAGCGGTCGCAACCCAGACCTTCCCTATAAAGGTTACCGGCGACCTGCACGCGTTTCCCAACCTACTGGATAACCGCCGATTCCGGGACCCTGCGGACCACTGAGCGAGTCCCGACAGCCCGCAATATCAATGACTTACCAACAGTCAAGCTTCTGTCCTCGATGTGCGCTGCGAGAGAACAGGATTAGCCACGGAGCCACGGACGCACGGAGAAAAGACAGAGGCGATCACGGTCCAGAGCGCTCCTACCAAACTGTCATTCCGAACCCCCGCGCATTTCGCGGGGTGAGGAATCTGCTTTTCTCTATTCACCCGGTGGAAGCGAATCGAGGAGCACCAGTTCGAACGTTTGGAACTATCGCCAGTCTCCGCGACTTCTCAACGCGGCCACGGCAACCCGCATGGGTAAAAATTACCCTTGACTTCTATAGCTTTAGTGTTATACTTTCTCCATAGAGAATTACGTCAAGCGCCTGGAACCACCAGGCGCTTTTTCTTTTGAGACCGACTGGTAGCGCCGGCATCCTTGCCGGCTCTTCGTGCCTCAGGACATCAGATCGTCGCGGTTCAATCCCAGAACCTCAAAGAAAAACGAAGGAAGGACGGACGCGTCCGTCCTTCCTTCACGGCTGCCAACCACTAAAGCCATTGATTCTATTGATGTTAATGGAGTTTTTCCGCAGGAACCTGGCGATGTTCCAGTTTGGGAACGTTACCCCGCGAGAAATGATTCGCGATGCCCAGCTTCTCGGAACGCTTCCGTGCCCCCGCTCCTGGTGGTCGAGAGAGCACCGGTTAAATTGCCGTATCGCAAACAATCTTCGACGCTTGCGCCGCGGATGAACTGATGCAGGAAGCCCGCATCGAAGCTGTCACCCGCGCCGATGGTGTCGACGGCTACGACCTTCATCGGCGGAGCCTCGAAGGTTTCCGAGCCGCGGCGAGCCACGGCTCCTTTATCGCCGCGCTTCATCACCACCAAAGAAGTTCTGGCCGCCAGAAAATCCAGCGCCCGCATTGGGTCGTCGAGGCGTGTGAGGCGGCGAGCCTCGTCTTCGTTCGGCAGGAACACGTCCAGCCAGGGGAGCACTTCGAGGACGTCCGGTTCCCACCGGTTATCGGGATCGTCGTTGGTGTCCATCGAGGTGGAAAGTCCGGCTTTCTTGGCGAGGCGAAAGAGTTCCGGGACTCGAGGGCGCAAGGCTTTCTGGA
This sequence comes from Candidatus Acidiferrum sp., assembly GCA_049512575.1. Classification (GTDB taxonomy): domain Bacteria; phylum Acidobacteriota; class Terriglobia; order Acidiferrales; family UBA7541; genus Acidiferrum. The sequence goes on along the minus strand of JBEKWY010000064.1, from coordinate 5,982 downwards.
GAAAGTAAGAGGAAAGATGCAGGTGCCGGACGCTGAATACGCGAGCGAGGTCGAGATCCTCGAAACGCATGTCGGCCATCACCCCCGGATACGTGAGAATAAATCGCTTTTCAGGCTGCGGGAGAATCACGCTGAGGCCGGTCAGTTTGCCGGGAAATTTCCGAACGCCGGAAACGTCCGTGCCGCTTTCCGCCAGGCGTTCAAGGCACAATTTGCCGAGGGGGTCGTCGCCGACGGCGGAATAAAAATCGACATGAGTTCCAAGAAGCGCCAGATTGTGAGCAAAGATCGCAGAAGAGCTGCCAAGCGTAAGCGTCAGGTTCGATGCAAGATATTCGCGATCCAGATCAAAGTGGCGCGGAAGCCCATACAAAACCAAGTCCAAATTGAGCTCGCCGACCACACTGATACCGAATTTGTCTTGGCTGTTCATCGGATCTGTTTGTCCCAACTGTAATTGACTCAATCGAGCGTTCGCACGAAAATCTTTTGCTGAAGGTCTCGAATATTTTTGAGCCTGGCTGCACCCGGAGAATCGGCCGAGCAGTTTGCTACACCGCAGGCTGCTGCAAGCCGTACCGTGTCTTCAGGCGAAAATCGAGACGCGATGCCGAACACAAATCCGGCCATGGCCGAATCTCCGCAGCCCACCGTCGAACGCGGCTGGAGTGGCACCACCGAAGCGAAGAGCACCGGCGCATTCGTGCCGGCACAAAAAAGAAGTCCTTCCGAACCGAGGCTCAATGCTGCGCTCTGTGCCCCCAGAGTCAGCAGCTTACGAAGAGCGCTGATCGCATCCGAAAGGGAACTGACCGGCTTCCCCAGAAGCTGAGCAGCCTCCTCCCGATTCGGTTTCACGAAGTAAGGTTTTTCGGCGAGCGCCAGCCGAAGCGGCTCGCCACTCGTGTCCAGGAACGTCTTGCAGCCGAATTCCCGTGCCCGCGCGACGAGCCCTGCGTACAGTTCCGGCGCGGCACTCGGGGGCAGGCTCCCGGAGAAAATAACGAACGCATTTTCGGAGCCCTCTCCGAAAAGTCTTCTGCACGCGCTTTCAAATTCCTCCCATTCTGCTGAACTGGGGGCCGCCCCCGGCTCCAGAATTTCCGTAACGGTGGCGTCGTCTTCCACAATTTCCAGATTCGTGCGCGTCGGCTGGCGTGTAGTAGACGCAGTGGCCTGAATCCCCAGGGCGGAAAGCCCGGCCAGGAGTTCTTGGCCGCTCGCACCGCCGCATGGACCTATCCAATGAGGTCTTCCTCCCAGCGTATGCAGCACCATCGCCACATGCACGGATTTCCCGCCCGGGAAGCCTTGAACCGCGCGCGCACGATTTACGTGGCCACGCAGAAGCGACGACACCGTAAGACGTTTGTCGATCGCCGGATTGGGGCTGACGCAAAGAAACATGGCTCGCCTTCGTCGTTACTCCTTGGCCTTTGAAGCGGCGCCGGCACCTTCAAACCACGGTCGCGCAGCGGTGAGGTGGGCGTTCACATTTTGAATGTTCCGCACACCGTGCTCCTGTAGCCATTGATCCAGCGCCTGGGCGCCCTGCCGCACAAAAATCGGGACGCCGTCTTGCCACGTTGCGCGTCCGCAGAGCACGCCACAAAAATTCGAGCCGGCCTCGGCCGCCAGCGTCAACGCGTCCGCGAAGGTCTGATTGGCAACACCTTCCGACAAGTAGATGAAGGGAAGCGAACACGCCTGTGAGGCGCGCTTGAAGTGAGACTTCGCTTCCGAACGGGAGTAAATCGCCTGCGATTTCGGCAAGCTGGCCGACTCCACGAAATTCATGTTTACAGGCACGCCGACTTTAAGCACATCCACCGCGTAACTTGCCTTGCAGAACTCTTCAATCGAACGAGTCACCACGTCGGGCTTGATGCGCGCGAACTCAGCGCTCTTTTCATCCATTTGATCGTGGTAGCTCACAATTTCGAGGAAAAAAGCAACATCGGCCTCGCGGCACTCGCTGCCAACGCGCGCAACCCAAGCCTGCTTGTGTGTGTTCACTGCCGATTCGGTGAACGGAGAGTAGTACAGCAGCACCTTCACCGCATCAGCGCCGGAATCTTTCAGGCGCTTCGCGGTGAAACCATCCAGCAATCGCGGCAGCCGCCCAGGAATGGACTTGTCGTATCCACTTTGTTCGTACGCCAGAAGAAGCCCTGCATTCTTCGCTCGCCGGCTGGCGGCAGGCAGCCCGTATTCGGGATCGAGCAAAATGGCGCTGGCATAGGGCGTAAGAAACTCGCTGACCTTCTCCTTGAACTGCACCAGCCACTCGCCGGGAACGTCGTTGATTTCGCGACCGCTGGCCTTTGCGAAAAGCTTGCGCAGGGCGCTGCGCTGGTCAATCGCCAGCGCAGCGATGACACCGCGCTCGTCCGCCAGGGCTTGGAGCCCCTTTTGTTTTCCAGGTGAAAGTGACAGAACAGGCTCCGTAAAAACTGGCAAAATCTATTGAGTGTCTTCAAGCCAGACAACTGCGGCGCGATCGACCAGGTGCTTCCGGGAACCGTCGGGGGTGCCCCGAAAGAAATACTTACGCTTTATTTCGCTTTATGTCTTTTACTTACTGTCAATCCGTAAGTCAAGCGGAGAAATGCCCCAGGCAAGGTGCCTTCCGCTAGGAATCTCAGACCAGAGTGACTTCCACTTCCGCTTCGCGCAAAGCCTTCAGGTCCTGCTTAGGTATTCCCCGGTCGGTAATTGTTTCATGCACTGCGGAAACGTCCATGATCAGCGACAGGCTTCTCTTCCCAAATTTCGAGGAATCGCACACCACAATCGTTCGCCGCGCCGATTCCGACATCGCCCGGTTCACCCGCGCCTCCTGCTGGTTCGGCGTCGAGAGCCCATAGCCGACGTCGAAACCATCCACAGCCAGGAATAGCATGTCCGCGCTGAGTTTTCTCAATGACTCTTCCGCAAGCGGCCCAACCAGCGAGAACGAACTCTTGCGCAGTGATCCGCCGGTAAGAATTACCTCGACGTTGCTATCCGCCAGTTCGGCCGCGATATTTGTGGCATTGGTGATGACTGTGAGGCTTCGCATATGGCGGCACCCTCGCGCAATCGCCGTTGTCGTGGTGCCCGAATCGAGAATGATCACCTGCCCGGGACGCACCATGCGCAATGCCGCGGCGGCGATGCGCATTTTTTCCTGCCGGTGCAACCGTTCTTTTACACGCAGAGTTTGATCCTGAAGCGCCCCTGTGCGAATGGGCAATGCTCCGCCGTGCGTGCGCTCGAGCATTCCCTGGTGATGTAGATACTCCAGGTCCTTGCGGATGGTAATGAGCGACGTCCGAAAACGCTTGGACAGATCGCGCACCAGGACTCGGCCGTCGTTGCGCAACAACTCCAGGATTTCCCGGCGGCGTTCCTCGTTGAGCATCGAGAGGTCTCCGATCGACAAGCTGTCGTTTTGTTTCCTTTGGACTTTCTCAAGGTTTGCAACGAAAGTCTACAAAAGGCGTTTCTGTTGGCCGAGGTCGATGGCTTGTCCGGGTACTATCGCAGGGAGGCCGCAAACCAGGCCTTCGCTCTTCATCCGGCTCACAAACCGAACGAAAGCAAGCGCGGGGCGCCATTCGCGGCGGCGTGGCCTATCCTCGTTATCCTTAAGCCATACCAAGCGGAACCCACGAGGCGCTTTCGCACCCTTTGCACCTAAACTAGTTTGAAGTACGAGTATGTATTCTTCTCGCTCCATTTTGACATTTCTGTCCGTGTGGCTGCTCACCATAGCCACTTATGCCGGCATGTCGTTCGTGTTTCCTCGAGGAAGCCAGTCTCTATCGACCTTTGGAAACCTGGTGCAATGCGTGGTGCCGCTGGTAGCCAACGCCTTTCTGCTGCTGAACGCGGGCACTCCCCATTGGCGGCGCAACATCTTCTGGATGCTTCTGGCGCTGAGTTGCACTCTGTGGATGGTGGGCCAATTTGATTGGACTTACTACGAGGTCTACGCGCACCAGCCGGTTCCGGTCATCTACGGCGGCGACATCGTCTTCTTCCTACGCGGCATTCCGATCATGGCGGCGCTCGCTCTGCAGCCTCAGCGCCGGCAGGGCGAGCTGCAGCTTCGCCTCGGCTATCTCGATTTCGTGTCGCTGTTCACCTGGTGGACTTTCCTGTACATCTTCGTCGTCTTCCCGTGGATGTATGCGTTGCCGTCCGAAGCGCAATACAATTTCAACTACGATCTAATCGCGAACGTCCAGAACATGGTCATCGTCGGAGGGCTGGCGGCATTGTGGCTGCGGTCCAAGGGCGCGTGGCGGCTGGTGTACGCGAATCTTTTCGGCGCCGCCACGCTCTATATGCTGTCGTCCCTGACGATCAACGTAGCCATCACCCTGCATCGATACTCCACCGGGAGCCCCTACGATCTTCCACTCATCTCTTCCTTTCTATGGTTTGCCTTCGCGGGACTCGTTGCTTATCGCAATCGGGCCGAGCTCGACGCTCTGGGCGAAGAAGAAGAGGAAGGCGATGCCAGCAAGCGGTTTGGAGAGCGCACCTGGGCGTCGCGGTTGGCCATGGTGGCGGTGCTTTCGCTGCCGTTTTTTGCGCTCTATACCCTGCGATTCTCCAACGATCCAACCGTGGTTCGCGACTACCGTGTCCTGGCCACGTTGATCGCATCTATTCCTCTGATGGTGATTATTTTCCTGCGCACGCAGATCGCGGACAGAGATCGCGTGCTCTTGCTTTCCAGGTCGCAACAATCCGTCGAGAATCTCCAGCGGCTGCAAGCCCAACTCGTCCAGACGGAAAAACTGGTATCTCTCGGGCAGCTGGCAGCCGGCGCCGCGCACGAGATCAACAATCCGCTGGCCGCCATTCTCGGATATTCCGATCTTCTGGCGGACGACATGACCTTGACCGAGAAATCGCGCGGCATTGCGGCCAAGATTCGCGATCAAGCCCGCCGCACGAAAACACTCGTAGGCAATTTGCTCAGTTTCGCGCGGCAGGTGCCGGCGGAACGCACGCTATTGGACATCAATACCGTGGTCACCAACGCCATGCAGCTCCGCGCTCTGGATTTGCGTTCGGCCAAGACCCGCGTTGAGTTGCAACTCGAGTCGGTGCTTCCCGGAGTGCGCGGCGACGGCAACCAATTAATGCAGGTATTCTTCAACATCATCAATAACGCCGTGGATGCCATGGAATCGCACGAAGGCGGCGTGCTCACGATCAAGACCATTCGCGATCGCGGCAATGTCATCGTACTTTTCTCCGACACCGGGCCGGGAATCAAAGAGCCCCATCGGGTCTTCGATCCTTTCTATACCACCAAGCCTGTCGGCAAAGGCACCGGTTTGGGGCTGAGCATTTGTTTCGGCATTCTGCAGGAACACGGCGGCAAAATCATGTGCTACAACGGACAGATGGGCGGCGCTGTTTTTCGCGTGGAGCTCCCCGCAGTCCTGGCAGCATTGCCAACACGCGATACCCACCTTGCGGGCGCAACGCCGTTGCCGCTCCCACCAAAGTCTTAAGCTGAAATCTCTCGCGACGCCAATCCGTAACATCCATGACCCTTACGGTTCCAGAAGTCGGAAGGAGTCGTGCTAGAGTTTCGTTTCATACCCGCGACGCGGAAAAGGGAAACGCAATGACCGATGCTGCCATCGTGACTGACAAGCTTACGCGACGCTTTGGCGGCCTCCTTGCGGTGGATGGCATCGACCTGCAAGTCGCCGCCGGACAATTCTTCGGATTTCTAGGGCCCAATGGCGCGGGCAAGTCTACGACCATCAAGATGCTGACCGGCCTGCTCGCGCCGAGTTCCGGGCGCGTCCAGCTTTTGGGATTGGATTTTTCTTCGCACGCCGTGGAAGTCAAGCGTCAGATCGGCGTCGTGCCCGAAGGCATGGGTCTGTTCGAGCGTTTGACCGGCACGGAGTATCTGAATTTTGTCGGCCGCATGTACGGGCTGGACCGCGCCACCACCCGGCAACGCTC
>JBEKWY010000063.1:0-26404 GCA_049512575.1 Candidatus Acidiferrum sp. | reverse complement strand
AGAAGATACAGACGACGATAACGGCGAAGAGCCCCAAACGCGAGAAGTGATACGCGATTCTTCCTCGTCTTCGGGTGTTACGCGCAGCAATCAAGCTCATAGGCCAACTGTTCCAAGAGGCGCGAAACGTCAGACGAGCGATTTTGGATGCTGGTTTCACAAACGTCAACCGAGCCCTCTGTCTAACCTGTGGCACGAGGCAGTGTCAATCCTAAAGAACAAAGGAAGAACGGAAGGGCGGAACAGCGGAGACGTCTCAGAAACGAATCGATTGGTACCAGAAATACTTAGTGATAGAAAATATTCATGAGACACATCAAAAATCTCTTGCATTCGTTTTTTTCGAGGAGTACATTCACGCCGGTTCAGGGACTTAGGGCTCAACCCCTGTCTTTTCTCTCGTTCGTCGAGAGCGAAAAAGGGGCTGACTCTCTATGGGCGTGCTTTTTCGCACTCGCTGGGTGTGTGAAAAGTCGTAGCTAGTTGTGTACCCAGTGTTTTGAAGTTTTACGCCCCTTCCTGCAACCAGAAGCTACGGAAACTGTTGTTCGGCAAGACTAAAACGAACAGCAGGCAGAGGAGGCGGTATGTACCGAATGTCTCCGAGGTTACGCGCCAAGCGCGTTGTGTTTTTGACTTCGGGTGTTTCGTTCGCTCTGTTGTTCCTCGCTCTATTTTTCAGCAGCAATCCAACCGCCTCAGCCTTGCCGCCGCCGGGCGGTAGCGTTCGAGCGCTCCCAGCGTTTGCACGCAAGTACGGTTTGCCGTGCTCCTCGTGTCACCAAGCGTGGCCGATGCTGAGTCCCTTCGGCCAAGCCTTCAAAGACAACGGCTATCAGTTGGGCAACGAGCGGGATGCCCCCATTTATCAAAACCCAGCCTACTGGCCGGTCACCTTCCGCATCACGCCGATTTGGCACCGTGAGAACGAAAACCGCGCCCAAGTCGATGGAACAGCAGGTCCGGGAACGGCGGAAGCCAATGTCACGACTCACGGCTTCGATCTGAGCGGCCTCGATTTCCACACGGGAGGCACGCTGGCCAAGAACGTCTCCTTCTACGTCCTGCCCTCTTCGGATCCCACGGCTTCCTTTCACTTTGAAACGGTGATGGCTCGGTTGGACAATCTCGCGCACACCAGTTGGCTCAATCTCAAGCTCGGCAAGTTCGAGCTCGATAACCTCTTGTCCGAAAAGCGTATTCTCACCTTGACCAACGTTGCCGGTGTTTATACCAACTATCACTTTCAGCCAGCCACCGAGAACAACGGTGTCAACGCGGCATTCTTGCCGTTCGTCTTTGGCATTGGCGACAATCAACTTGGCATGGAGTTAATGGGGCATTCGGCCGACGATCGCACCCGTTATTCCGTCGCTTTGCTCAGCTCCAATGATGGCACCGTGAACCTGCCGACCAGCCGGTCTTACGGAACCTTCATCACAGCCAGCCAGGCTTTTCAGGTCGGAGGCCTTGGTCTGCAGCGCATCGGCGTTTTTGACTACATCGGTGAGGCGCCTACTTATTTTCAATTCACCAACGGCAACACCAGCGGCATCCCCGGTAACGCCGCCTTCGGCATCCCCGGTACAGGTATCGGCAATAGAACCTTCTATCGCGCGGGCTTGATTGGCCAGATTTACATCAAGAAGTACGACGTCACGGCGATGTACTTCCACAGCTCCGATGATAAATATCTGGCAACCGGCACGCCTTCGAATGCCGCCTTGGCGACGGTGCCGCTGGCAGCGGGCGCGCAAAATGCCATCTGGAATGGCGCGCTGTTCGAAAGTCACTATACGTTCAATCCGCAGTGGATCTTGATCCAACGCGTCGAGCTTGTGCGTATGTCCCAGCAAGCTCTGCCGGTGGTGGCGGGAACTCCTTATACCCCTGGTGTAAGCGTTCCAACCGCGAACTTCGGCAACGAGGACGTTTACACCTTCGGAGGTCGCTACTATCCATTCATATCCAGTCGAGCGGGTTTCGCAATCCATGGAGAGTATGCGTTCAGCCACCAGATAGGCACATCGCCAGTAAGCGGCCAGAATCTTGATTTCAGCAGCTTGCTTGCTGGTTTTGACTTCGCGTTCTAAGGGGGAAGAATATGCGAACAATGAACATCTCAAAGCTATTTCTGGGAATCGTTGCCCTCTTGGTTGCGCCCATCGTGGCATCTGCCCAGCAGGGTGAATCGCACATTGGCAAGGTCTCGGGCCACGCCGACGCCGGAAGGCAACTCTATTTCCGCTATTGCTGGGGGTGTCACGGATTTCGTGGCGACGGGAACGGCGAGAATGGGCAATATCTGAATATTCTCCCGCGCAATTTCGTCGCCGCCACGTTCAAGTGTCGCTCCACGCCGACCGGTACATTGCCTACCGACCAGGATTTGTTCAACTCGCTCCAACGCGGGTTGATCAACTCCAACATGCCATCTTGGATCGTATTGACCGACCAGAATCGCGCGGACCTGGTGGCCTTCATCAAGACGTTCTCACCGCGGTGGAAGACGGAAAAGGCCGGAGACCCAATTCCCGTTCCCCCAGAGCCTAAGCTCACGCTGGAGAGCATCAAGCACGGACAGCAGCTCTTTCAAAAACTGGAATGCTGGAAGTGTCACGGCCAGGAAGGGCGCGGCGACGGGCCTTCGGCGTCAACCCTCACGGACAGCAATGATCAGCCCATCCGACCGTATAACTTTGCAGCCGGATCTCGTTTCAAGTGCGGTGCGACTAACAACGATGTCTACAAGATCTTTATGAGCGGTCTGGATGGCACACCGATGCCTTCGTTTGCGGATGTCGTCAAGCCCGACGAAGCGTGGGACCTGGTTCATTTCCTGCGAACTTTGCAGGTGACGCACAAGAGCCCGGAACTCACTTTGTGGGAGTCCACAAAAGAAGGGGCCGAGCAGGTGGCATTAAGCAAAGTCAAAGGCACCCCGACAGGTTCCGGAGTCGAACAGTAGAATGAGTTTGCACGCGGTTTATTTTTTGGAAGGAGCCTAGATCATGCGAGCAACAGCAGGATACGTAGTAGGGATAGCGGCGCTCGCGGCTTGCGCAGTCATCGTGCATGCCGGACCGAGCGGCGGCACGGTCAGCGGTAAGGTCACTTATGAAGGTACGCCGGCCAAGCAAAAGCCGATTGACATGTCCAAGGAGCCGAGCTGCGCCAAGCAACATCCGACTCCCATCACGAGCGAGACCGTGGTCACTGGTCCCAGCAATGCTCTCGACAATGTAGTGGTCTACGTTTCCGCAGGCGCTCCCGACGAGAGTGCACCGGGCCAGGCGGCCAAGTTCGAACAGAAAGGCTGCCAATATATTCCCCACGTCCTGGTTTTCCAGGTGAATCAGACACTGGAAATTTCCAATGCGGACCAGACTTCTCACAATATTCACCCGCTGCCGAAGGTCAACCGCGAGTGGAACAAGTCGCAGCCGCCGGGATCCGCGCCGATCGACGAGAAATATGACAAGCCGGAGTTTATTCCCGTGAAGTGCAACATCCATCCCTGGATGCATGGCAATTTTGCGGTGCTCAAAAATTCGCACTACGCGGTCACCGAAGGTGAAGGCGGATTTTCCTTGGCGGGTCTTCCTCCCGGAAAATACACCATCACAGCCTGGCACGAGTCTTACGGTGACCAGTCACAGGACGTGACCATTTCGGGGAACGAAACGAAGACGGTGAACTTTGTCTTCAAAGCAAAGCCTTACTAGCTCGGCTGCGGCAAAGCGGCACCGGTTCGAGAACGGCTAGAGGCTGAGGAAGCAGGTGCGATGGGAAAATTTTTTGGCGTGATCCTTGTCCTTATTACTCTGGTCTCTGCCTATCCCATAGTGACGCACAAGTTCGTCCAGCCGGTAGATATCTCCACGCACGGGCATGCGATCGACGAACAATTGGCGGACACGATGGCCGAGGCGGGTCTTGCGTTCGTTGGCGCTCAGTTGCTGCTTGCGTTTTTCGTTTGGAAGTTCTCCAACCGTAAAGAAGGCTCCAAAGTGGTGCACTTGCCTGGCGGCGCAAAATTGATGGTGGCGACCGCATTTATTCTCGTTGGCACCGAGGTTCTTGCGCTCGGTGTGCTCGGACAGAAGGCTTGGGCGGATGTTTATTTCACGGCGCCGAAGCCGGATGCCATGCAGATTCAGGCGCAGGCAGGCCAGTTCGCCTTTTACTTTCGTTATCCGGGAGCGGACGGGAAGTTTGGCCCTCTGCACCCGGACAAGATTGATGAAGGGAACCAAAACTATTTTGGTCTCGACCCGGCAAATGACGTGGAGGCCCGGGACGATATCGTAACCGCGGAACTCACGATTCCGATCAACCGGGAAATTCATCTCTTGCTGCACGCAAAGGACGTTGGCCATTCGTTCTATGTCCGGGAGCTGCGCCTTCAACAGGATTTCGTGCCAGGTCTCGACCTGTCGCTGCACTTCACGGCAACGAAAACGGGCAAGTATGAAATTGTCTGCACGCAACTTTGCGGACTTGGTCACTACAACATGAAGGCCTATCTGAATGTGCTGCCGCAGGACGAATTCGATAAATGGTTGAAAGATAGAGCAGCAGAACAATAGTCCTTGAACGCGTAACGGAGAAGTCCTCCTCTCTACCGGACTTCAACGCAAGGGACGGGGTGACAAATGGAAGACGCAGCAGTCCAGCCGGCGCACGTGCATGCTCCGCCGGAAGGGTTTATCCGGAAGTTTGTCTTCAGCCTCGATCACAAAATGATCGGAAAGCAATACTATGGCCTGGCTCTGGTGGCCGTATTCATGGGCATGGTGCTGTCCTGGTTTATGCGGTTTCATCTGGTCTGGCCAGATGCAAAAATTCCCGGCCTGGGTGCAATCGCACCCACGGGTGCTCCGGGCGGTGTAATCACGCCGGAGTACTACCTTTCCTTGTTGACCATGCACGGAACGCTGATGGTGTTCTTCGTTCTGACCAACGCCCCGTTTGCCGGCTTTGGAAATTATTTTCTGCCGATTCAGATCGGCGCCGAAGACATGGCTTTCCCGCGATTCAACATGATGTCGTTCTGGACGACATTCGTCGCTTTCGTCGTTCTCGTGTTGGCATTTTTCATTCCCGACGGGCCTCCGATTTCCGGGTGGACCGCGTACGCGCCGCTTAGCGCCGTGGGTAAGGACGCGGGTCCCGGGCTTGGCTGGGGGCAAAATCTTTGGGCGATGTCCATCGCGCTCTTTTGCATAGGCCAGTTGCTCGGTTCGCTCAATTTTATTGCCACCACGTTGGACCTGAGGGCCAAAGGCATGACGCTGATGCGCATGCCGATCTGCACCTGGGCGTGGTTCATCACTTCTTGTATAGGACTCCTCGCATTCGCCGTTTTGCTGCCGGCTTGCCTGTTGCTTCTATTGGATCGGATGGCGGGAACGAGTTTCTTCATTCCGTCTGGGCTGGTCGTTAGCGACCGATTGCAGAACCATGCGGGCGGTTCGCCGCTTCTCTGGCAGCATTTGTTCTGGTTTTTTGGGCACCCGGAGGTTTACATCGCCATTTTGCCCGCCGTGGGCATCGTTTCGCACGTGCTGATCACCAGCATGAGGAAGCCCCTCCTCAGCGCGAAGGTGATGATCTATTCGATGATGTCCATCGGTTTTTTGAGCTGGATGGTATGGGGCCATCACATGTTCGTTAGCGGAATGAATCCGTTCTCGTCACTTTTGTTCTCTTTCCCGACGTTGACGATCACGATTCCCGCGACGATCATCACGTTGATCTGGCTGGGAAGCCTGTTTGGCGCAAACATCCAGATAAATTCCGCGTCACTTTTCGCTCTCGGTTTTGTTTCGATGTTTGTCAGCGGAGGCGTCAGCGGATTCTTCCTGGCGCAACCTTCCATCGACATTTATCTTCACGCGACCTATTTCGTTGTGGGCCATTTCCACATGGTTATGGGCGTCGCCGCGATCTTCGGCATTTTGTCGGGAACTTATTTCTGGTTTCCGAAAATGTCGGGCCGCATGATGAACGAGACGCTCGGCCAGATCCATTTCTGGATCACCTTCGTCGGCACCTATTGCATCTTTATGCCGTTCCATTACCTGGGCTTGGTCGGAAATGTGCGCCGGTATTCTTCGTTCGTTGACGATTTCATGGCCCCGCTCATGCCGGTCCACAAATTCATATCGATCGCGGCGTTCATTACCGGTGCCGCGCAGCTCATTTTTCTCTACAACCTGATTCACAGCCGGTTCCGGGGCAAGATAGCGCCCGAGAATCCATGGAATGCGACCTCGCTGGAGTGGAGCATTCCCTCGCCTCCACCCTGGAATAACTTCGGCGAGAAGCACCCCGTCGTCTTCCACGACCCGTACCAGTATGGCGTGAAAGGGTCGAAAGGGGATTTCGTCATGCAGGATTCGCCCGAGCAGGTTGTGAGTGGATAGCGGAATAAGTAAGTAGCGCGTTTCGGCCGCCGCCGAAATCTCGCCTTCAAGTTCAAGACCGCGGACGAGAACGATTAGAAAAGGAAGAGCATGGCCTCGACGGTAGTCCAACATGCAGCGCCTCCGGCGGTTCCTGAGAGGCATGGACGCGAGCAGGCAACGCGAAGCGGCATCTGGGTAGCGATCTTTGCCATCACAATGTCGTTCGCGGCGTTTACCAGCGCATTGATGGTTCGGCAAGGTTCCGGAGACTGGAAGCACATTGTGCCGCCTCCAGTCATCTATCTGAATACGATTGCGTTGCTGATCAGCAGTATCACCTTGGAGAGGGCCCGAAATCGGGCGACAAGCGGTTTGAGACCTCAACTTCGAAATGGTTTGCCGTGGATCGTGATGACGTTGGTCCTTGGACTGGTTTTCGTGGTGGGACAGTACTTTGTGTGGCGGCAACTTGCCGCGCAAGGTCTTTACCTCGCAACCACATCGAACAGTTCCTTTTTCTATGTATTCACGGTCATGCACGCGCTGCATCTTCTCGGCGGCATCGTCGCCCTGACTTATCTGATCGCGCAAATCATCTCCCGCCAAGGGCGGCCGCGCTGGAGTTTGTTCGATGGTGCGGCGACTTACTGGCATTTTATGGGCGTTCTTTGGCTTTACCTGCTTTTCGTGATCTCAACGAGACTTTGACCGGGAAGGAAGGGAATTGATTGTGAGTGAATCCGACCAAGCCATTCACGCGCACGGTACGGCCCTGCTAGAACCAGCTCCGTACGCGATTCCGTCCCGGAAACTGACCATGTGGTTGTTTATCATTTCCGACGCGATCACGTTTGGCGCTCTCCTGTTTGGCTACGGCTATTTGCGGACCGCAAGCACCGATTGGCCGACTCCGTTCAAGTTTAATCCCAGCATCTTGAACGTGATGATCATGACGGTGGTTCTGATTACGAGCAGTCTGACGATGCTCGGCGCGGTGGATTCGGCTAAGGCCGGAGACAAGGGCAAGGCCGGGCGCTTTCTGTGGTCCACGATATTCCTTGGCATTGTGTTCGCCGGCTTGCACATCCGCGAGTGGTTTGGCTTGATCGACGACGGCGTGCGTTTGTTCCAGAATCCCTGGGGATCGCCTCTTTTTGGCGCGACGTTTTTCAGTATCACCGGGCTGCACTTGCTGCACGTAGTGAGCGGTGTTGTGGCTTTAGCCGTTATCGCGCGCGGTTTCTCTAAGGGACGATTGACGGCAGGCCACGTCGAAACGGTGGGCTTATACTGGCACTTTGTGGATTTGGTTTGGATGTTCGTTGTGCCTCTAATTTATCTGTTGAACCTTTCGCGGTGAGCAGATTGGGAGAGATCGAATGACCGCTTCGGGCGCATCAGCGAACGTAATAGCGAAATATTTGCCGGTGTACTTCGTCTTGCTCGGAATCGCCGGTCTGGAGGTGTTCCTCGCCTACCAAAGTTTTTCGACGGCGACCTTGCTGGTCATTCTTCTGGCACTGGCGGTGTGTGGGGCGGCCTTGGCAGTGATGTACTTTATGCACCTGGCGCAAGAGCGCCGGAGTCTGTTCCTGTCGTTGATCCCGGCGGTTATTTTTGTTCTCCTTATGATGAACATGATATGGTCGGATAGCTTCCGGTTGCTGCATATGAGACCGTTTCCGCATTAGCGCAGCGACCTTTAAAGAGGAGGCGCAATGATCTCGGACAAAAAATGCGTGGTTCGCGCGAGTAGCCTTCTTCTAGCCTTCGTCGCCAGCCTCGTTGTTCCAAGTGTCGCGTTGGCTCAGAATTGCGCGCTCTGCTATACGCAAGCGGCTGGCGCGGGTGCTCGAATCGCGCAAGCGTTGCGCAGCGGTATCGTTATATTGGTCCTCCCACCGATGCTGATATGCGTCGGACTTGCGGTGATGACCTACAGGAAAAGAAATACCTTCAACGAAGAATAGTGCTGGCTACGCTTTGGGAGTCAGGGCAGGTCTAGATCGAGCGCGTAAATGTCCGTCAACCCACGTTCCAGCATCAGGTACAGTGATCCATCTCGGCCTAAACCACTGAAGAAACAATGAGCGGCGCTGCCGCGGAGAATCTCTCCGAACCCGGCAACACGCTCAACCTGTTGCGTGGCCACCGCCACCCGGAAGACAGACTCTTCATCATCGAGTTGGTCCTGAAAATAAATGTACGAGCTATCCTCGGACCAATAGGGGCTCTCAAGAAATCCACCGGAAGCGACGGTAACCCGCTTGCCTCGCTGCACATCCAGCAAGATCAAATTGTGATTGGAACTGTTGACGCACGCGATGTAGCGTCCATCGGGTGACCATCGTGGTTCACCGAGTTCCTTTGAGTCCGGCAGTTCCTTCCAGACCGCCGTAGTCGGCTCAAGCGTGTAAAGCTCAAAATCTGGGTGTGTCTTCCGATTGCGCATGACGACCGCGATGCGGTAACCGTCGGGTGACCAGTCCGCATGCGCGCCCTCCCACCCCTCCGGCAGCACCGGGCGCAGCGCGCCCCCATCGGCCTCGACTATATAAATCTGGCCACTCTGCCCTGGGCGCACGCCCGTGAACAGAATCTGCTCGCCCTTCGGCGACCATCGCGGCACTACACCGCTCAGAGGGGCGCTGGTCAGCCTTAACCGCTGTGAGCCATCGGTGCGGCTCCGCCACAAAGATCCGTCCGGCCGATCCGAATAAACCACCATCTCTCCGTCGCGTGAGACGTCGGCCTCTTCCGCATGGGTGTCCAGGCTCAACGTGGCGCTGCGCATTGTGCGAGGGTCGAGCTTTTCGAGTTCCCGCCGCGAACGGAAACTGAAGGCAAATATACGCGATCCGGTTTGCGCCGGCGTGGCTACGTTTAAGGCGTCCGGCCCGCTCGTCAATGGGACAGGGGTGTGATGGGAGCGCCTGAACCAGCTCCACACATCTCTCATCGCCCACAAATTGCAGTCGTACTGCTCGCAACCCGAGAAAAGGAAATATTTGCCGTCCGCGGTCCAGGTTCCGGAAGACTGCCGCGAAGGCTGACTACCACCCGCCAGGATCGGGTGCGGGTTGTTTCCGTCTGCGGTTGCCTCCCAAATGGACTGCGCCCCGTATTCATTGAGGTCAACCGTGAACCGAATGTATCTGCCGTCAGGAGACCACGCAGGCGCTCGAGGATCTCCATTAGCATGAAGCAGCTTGCGGAGTTGCGTTCCATCGCGACGAACCGAGTACAGATCGTGGCCGCTCACGAAAACAATCTGCATTGCGTCGGGAGACCACGCGGGGTCGTGACCGGTGGCTTCTCCGAGACGCCTTGGCTCGCCACCCTGCACGGGCCAAAGCCAGAGCGGCATTTCTTCATCGCGGCGCGCAAACTGTCCGACCAGAAACTGCGAGTGGTCGGGGGACACCGCGAAGAGCCGCGTATTCTCGAAAGGCGCCGCGATCTTCTCTGCGTTACCCCCTTCCACGGAAGTCTGCATCAGGTTCCAGTGACCTGCGTCGCGCTCCAGAAAGAAGATCCGCGTACCGTCCGAAACGATGCCGCCCCACTCGTCGATTCGGCCATCGTTGGTTATCCTGTTCACGCGCTGCACGCTGGGGCTCGGCACGGGATAAACGATGAAAAAGAGCAGCCAGGAACCGAATAGAATGCCGGCCGTCAGAAGCAGGAAGTCAAACCATCGCTGCGTGCGCTCGACGCGTTGCTGATCCCAATGGGCCGCTCCGGGAACCAGATCTTCCGAAAACTCCGGGTTGAGCCTTAGCCGGACTTCGATGGACTTGTCCCCGTTGTCGGCATCAACCCCTTGTCCTGGTAGAACGGTGGCCGGCGCCCCGTTAATAAAATGTACGGGAGCTACGAAGCGATAGCCCTGGCGGGGTACAGTCTCTATAAAACGCGGATTTTCAGCATCATCCTGAAGTGCGGCGCGAAGCTTCTTGAGCGCGGCATTGAGGCTCCCATCGAAGTTTACGTGCGTCCCTTCAGACCACAGAGCTTGGCGGAGGGTGTCGCGGCTGACGATCTCGCCGCTTTCCCTCAGGAGCAATTCCAGAATTCGAAAAGGCTGCTCCTGGATTCTAAGTCGCACTCCCTGTCGGGTTAGGATGCCACGAGATAGGTCGAGCTCGAATAGTCCAAATCGGATGATCGTTGTGGCGTCGATTTTGGCCATGCCCTGTCCACGAAAACGGTTGGCGCAAGGCACTCTACCACAGCGTTACACCTGTTAACAACGGTTCATGTGACCTACTATAACCATTATATTCAGCCTATTACGAGGTCATCATATTTTCAGGCCGAAATCGTTTGACCGTTTGTTGATTTCACAGTATTCAGCCCTAGCCCGGTACTAGCTCGGTCTCGTGCGAGTTGTGCCGTCCTGTTTCGAGTGCGAAAAAGGAGGCCTTAGGAGAAATAATTAGCCCATAGTCCTAAGAACCTTCGGAACTCCCGCGTTTTGCGTCCCTGAACCGCTGTACCCACGACGTCCGGCGCGGGAGTTTCGACCAATTCTCTGAGCCAGCGAGCCGGGCTCACCCCTGCCATTCCTCCCCTGAAGAATCCCGTTTTCCGAATATAAGTATCAGAGTTAGAGACAAATGTAGTATTGGCGCTTGCGGCTCTGAGCCCAAGCGGGCGGCAGCAACTCGGTTTGCAGACGGAGTGAGGGTACGGGATTCGCTTACTTGATCTTTGCCAGGATCTTCTTTTGATTCTTGACGATCGTATATAAGGTGGCTTGGTTTTTGAGAATGGAAGCCTGGTTCTTCTTGATGGTTTCCTGATTGGCCTTGATGCCGCTCTGGTTCGCGAGAATCGCCTTCTGGTTCTGCAGGATCCGCTTCTGATTTGCGATTACGTCATTCTCGGACATTTCGAAATCCCTCATTTTCTGGCGTCATCCGTGGATGAAGTCGAGCCTATGCGTCTACGTTTTGAAAAATAACTGGTGCCGGCATTTTCTGCTGCCCGCAGGGACGCGTCAATAGCGTTTTTCGACAGCCCAGCTCCTGTTTTAAAGCGTCTGCTGCGCTAGTATGAACATACTATTGAAGGAAAAACGGTCCGGTAGGACCATTATTTGCTTCCCCTGACAGGTTCCATCGGATCTTCTGGGGCAAGCCGGTCCCGGTAAGTGTTCTCCATCTCGTTATACCGCGCGTCGAACTGCTCCTTTGCTGGAACGCGATATCGTGATCATTCCCATGGTCATCGGCACGTACTAACGCACGGTCTGTCCCAGGGTACCGATCGGATCAGCGGGCCTGAGATTTTGCTGTGCCGTTGCCGCGTGAGAGACTGTGCAACACTAAAGTCATTCTTTGTACGCATTGACAAAGAGAGATTAAGCTTGCGAACCAGCGATAAACTCGCTCCTGTAGCGGTCTGCAGTGCGGCTGCCCCTATGAGAGGCTTGCATTCTTTTGCCCCGTGGCGAATCGTCGTTCTCTCGCTTTGCGCGGTTTCGGCCGCAACTTTGGTTTCGTGCCGTTCGGCCGACAAACTTCCCCAGAAATCTTCTAAGGAATACGCGGAGGCTGTTTCCGCGTTTTACATTGGACTCGGCGCCTTGCAGGTTGGCGACGATATCCACGCCGAAAGTAAACTATCGGAAATGACGACCCTGGTGCCGGGCGAACCCGCTGGCTGGGCCAATTGGGGCGTGCTCGCGCTGCGTCAACGCAAGCTGGATGTTGCGGAGCAGAGAATCGAGCGGGCCCGCAGCCTTGCCCCCGACAACGATCATATCTACCAGCTGCTCGGATTTTTGGAGAGCAGCAAAGGCAATTCTGCGAGCGCCATAACGGACTGGCGCAAAGCCGTCGAAATCAACCCGGGCAACTACCGCGCCGCTTATCAGCTTGCGGAAGAAGTGGAACGCCAAGGCGACGCCAATAGTGACGCGGAATATCAGCGACTGATCCAGAAGATCCTGGTTGCGCAGCCCAACAATCTTGCCGCTCAGTTGGAATTGGCTCGGGTTGCCGCGAAGAGCGGAGACGCAGCGACGTTGAAGGCGACACTGGCGCAAATCAGTTCGCGTTCCTCGAATTGGCCACCTGAGGTGAAGGCGCAGCTGGCAGCCTTACAGGCAGCGGCCGATGGCTCAAATCCCCGCGCTGCTGCGACACGCACCACTTTCCTGCGCAACACGCTCATGCGCGTTCCGGAATTTCGCGAGAGCCTGGCGGTATTGAAGGCGCCACCAGGCGAGGAAGCCGAGCCGTTCACTCATTTTCTTCGCCTCGAACCTCCGGACTTCGCACCCGCTCCTTCCGACACGGCGCTGGCTTTCACCTTGAAGCCGCTTCCCATTGCTGATTTTTCGCCTGGTTGGATCGGAGCCATCGCGCTTAGCAGCGCCGGCGCTCCGGTCGTCGCGCAGGCGAATGGCCGGGAAGTGCGCTTGTCCACAGGCGCGAAATTTCCATTTCCCGGCGGTCCATCAGGCATCGCGCCGCTTCCCGAAGGCATCTTGCAGATTGATTTTAATTACGATTTCAAGGCAGACCTCGTGCTCGCAGGCGCGGGCGGCGTTCGGCTGATGCGGCAAGACTCTCCCGAAAAATTCACGGACGTCACCGCGAGCACGAAACTTCCAAAAAGTGTCACCAGCGCACCCTATACCGGCGCCTGGGCCGTGGATATCGAGGCCGACGGCGATCTGGACATTGTTCTTGGCAAGAAAGACGGTGTCCCGCAGGTTTTGCGAAACAATGGCGACGACACCTTCACCGTAATTCAACCGTTCCCTGGGATTTCCGGTGTCCGCGCATTTGCCTGGGCAGATTTCGATTCCGACGGCAACGCCGACGCGGCTATCGTCGATGGAGCCGGCCACCTGCACATCTTTCACAACGAACGCCAAGGGCAATTCCGCGAAGTTGCACTCCCCGCGAATTTGCCGACCATCCAGGCACTCGGCGTGGCCGATACCGACAACGATGGTGTCTTGGATCTGCTTGCCGTTGAATCGAGCGGGACGATCGCCAGCGTTTCCTTCAGCGAGAAAAGCGGATGGACTGTTTCGCCGCTCGTGCAGATTCCAAATCCCGCTGCGATCCTTGCTGGTGAGGTTCGCCTGCAGGTCGCCGATTTGGACAACAATGGCGCGATGGACCTGGTCCTCAGCCAAGTGGGGTCCACAACCGGACAGGCCCCAGCAGCGCCTTTGATTTGGCTTGGAGACGCGATCTCAAAATTTACCCTCCTCGATCACCCACCAGGTCCCGGCACGATTTTTGATATTGCCGACTTAGGCGCGAACGGACGTCTTGACCTACTCGGTTTCGCAGCCGATGGCAAGCCGGTGCAAGGCGTGAATCACGGTTCTAAGAATTATCATTGGCAGATCGTTCGGCCGCACGCCAAGCAGGCCGTCGGCGACCAACGCATCAATCCATTCGGTGTCGGCGGAGAAATCGAAATTCGTTCCGGGCTGCTTGTCCAGAAGCAACCGATCAACGGGCCGCAGCTTCATTTCGGCCTCGGCAATCAGACCAGCGCGGAAGTCGTCCGCGTGGTTTGGCCAAACGGCACCGTGCGCGCGGAATTCGGAGTGCAAGCCGACCAGGAAGTCGTTACTGAACAACGCCTGAAAGCCTCCTGCCCATTTCTCTTCGCGTGGAATGGCAAGCAGATGGAATTCGTGAAGGATGCGGTGCCCTGGGGGTCTGCCATCGGCCTGCGCATCAACACGCTGGGCTCCGCGAAAATCGCCGCCACCGGCGAGTGGTACAAAGTTCGGCGCGATCAACTCGTGCCGCACGACGGCTACTACGATCTCCGCATCACTGCCGAACTCTGGGAGGTCTACTACTACGATCGCATTGCACTGATGACCGTCGACCATCCGCAGGGCACGGAAATTTACGTCGACGAGCGTTTCGTCATCCCGCCCGCGAAACTTGGCTTCACCACGGTCGCCACGCCTCACGCGATCGCGAGTGCAACCGATGACAACGGCAAAGACGTGACCGACCTCGTCAACAAACTCGATGGCAAGGCGCTCGACTCCTTCGGGCGTGGCCAGTATCAAGGCATTACGCGCGACCATTACGTGGAGATCGATCTCGGCGCCGACGCCCCCAAGAGCGGCCCACTCTATTTGATCGCGCAAGGCTCTATTCACGACACCGAGTCGTCGCTTAACGTCGCCATCACGCAAGGAAACCGCTGGCACGCCCAAGGAATGAGCGTCGAAGTTCCCGACGGCCACGGCGGATGGGTCGCCGCTCAGGCGAATCTCGGTTTTCCCGCCGGCCGCAAGAAAACGGTTCTCTTCAACCTTACAAATATTTTCCGCCCCGGAACTCCTCGCCGCGTCCGCTTGCGAACCAACCTGGAAATTTATTGGGATTGCATCGAATGGGCGCAAGGTGAACCCGGCGCCGACGTAAAGACGCGAACACTCGACCCAGAAGTCGCCGACCTCCACTATCGCGGTTATAGCGTGATCGACCGGCCCGACGCGGGCGCCCCGGAAGTGCCCGACTACTACCAAATCCTCGGCACCAAGCAGCGCTGGCGCGATTTGATCGGCTACTACACGCGTTACGGCGACGTTCGCGAACTCCTCAAGACCGTCGACGATCGCTACGTCATCGTCAACTCCGGCGATGAAATGTCGCTCCGATTCGCCGAGCAGCCACCGCCGCCGGCCGGATGGCTGCGAGACTTCATCGTCGTCGGTGACGGCTGGATCAAGGATGGCGATTTCAATTCCACATTTTCAAAGACCGTGTTGCCTTTGCCCTACCACGCAAAGCAGCAATACGTGGAGCGTCCCGGCCGCCTGGAAGATGAGTACGTCTACCGCCAGCATCCCGAAGACTGGCAGAACTATCACACGCGCTACGTCACACCCGACGTCTTTCAAAATTCCCTGAGGAGCGCCCCACCCAATTAATGCGAGGAATCACTCCAAGAATCATCCTGGCAATCGTCTTCGTGGGCTTCGTCGTCTCTCCACTCATGATCAAGCGCTTTGCCGCGCGTCGCGAGGTCGCGAAAACGAAACTAGACCTCCAGACCGCCTTGGCGCGCCACGGTTTCTATCTCCAGGAAGTATCCCATGCGGCCGGCGTTGATTTCGTTCATCAAGCGCCCACGCTAGACCCTCGTTTAAATCACATCATGCCGCAAGTCGCTTCGATGGGCGCTTCGGTCTCCATCGTCGATTTCGATCGTGACGGATGGCCCGACATCTACGTAACCAACAGCAAGGAAGGTTCGAAGAACGCTCTCTATCACAACAATCACGACGGCACCTTCACCGACGTCGCGGAAAAACTGGGCGTCGCCGACGTGAATCGCCCCGGCTACGGCGTCTCCATGGGCGCGGTCTGGGGAGATTACGACAACGATGGTTACGAAGATCTGCTGCTGATCAAGTGGGGCAAACCGGAGCTGTATCACAACGACGCCGGCCACGGCTTCACCCGCGTCACCGATCAGGTTGGGCTTCCGCCGTGGATCAATGCGAACACCGCACTCTGGTTCGACTACGACGGTGACGGTCTTCTCGACTTCTTCATCGGCGGCTACTACTCCGAAGACGTCGATCTCTGGCATCTCGCGTCCACCAAAATGATGCCCGACAGTTTCGAGTACGCAAAAAACGGCGGCCGTAAATATCTCTTTCACAATCTCGGCAACGGAAAATTCGAAGAAGTCAGCGCCCAGGTCGGCATCAACAGCCGCCGATGGGCTTTAGCTTCTGCCGCAGCAGACCTGCGCGGCACCGGCCATCCCGATCTCTTCATCGCCAATGACTACGGCGTCTCCGAACTCTATTTCAACGACGGCAAACGCTTCCACGAAGTCGGTGAGCAAACCGGCGTAGGTTTCGCGCCCAAAAGCGGCATGAACGCCAGTTTCGGCGACATCCTCAACCAGGGCCGCTACGCCGTCTACGTATCCAATATTTCCGAAGAAGGCGTGCTCATCCAGGGAAACAACTTGTGGGTTCCCAAGGAAGGCACGACCGGCGACACGTTGCAGTTCGAAAACCTGGCCCGCGACTTCGGCGTCGAAATCGGCGGCTGGAGCTTCGGCGCGCAATTCGGAGACCTGAACAACGACGGCACGCTCGACTTGTATCTCACCAACGGCTACGTCTCGCTCGACCACGACAAAAGCTACTGGTACGATTTTTCCAAGATTGCCGGCGGTCACAGCCTCATCATAAACGACGCCAAAAACTGGCCGGCCATGGAAGGACGCAGCTTGTCGGGCTACCAATCCAAGCACGTCTGGCTGAACGACGGCAGTGGAAAATTCGTTGACGTAGCGCAAGCGGTCGGCGTCACGGACACCTACGACGGCCGCGCGGTGGCATTGGTGGATTTGTGGAATCGAGGCGTACTCGATGTCGTCGTGGCCAACCAGCGAGGGCCGCTGCTCATCTATAAAAACACGGTCACGCCAGAGAACCAATGGATCGAGTTTGAATTGGAAGGAACGAGCAGCAATCGCAGCGCCATCGGCGCGCAAGTCACTTTATTCTGGAATGGCCAGCACCAGGTTCAGGAAGTCTCCGGAGGCGCCGGCTTCGCCTCACAAAATCAGCGCCGCCTGCACTTCGGCCTGGGCAAATTCCCGCAAGTAGAAAAAGCCGTGATCCGCTGGCCCTCCGGAAAAACGCAAACGATCGATAAGCCCACGCCCGGGCAACTGCACGCGATCAAGGAGCCCGCATGAGCCAGCCGGCCGCCTCCATCGCGATTCCACCTACTCAACAGTTTTCCTGGAAGCGCTTCTTCAGCCCCGACAATCGCTATCTCGCTCCCGCGTTCATCACCTGTATCCTGCTCGCCGGCCACTTATCCTTCGGCATTCTTGAAAGCTACAAAAAAACCGGCCTCGCCATCATCGCCAGCCTCGTCACCGAGCTCATCCTCGGCCGCATCTTCACCGGCAAGTGGCCCAACATCGCCAGCGCCTACATCACCGGCATCAGCGTCGGAATTCTCGTCCGCTCGCCGGCCTTCTGGCCCTACGTCATCTGTAGCATCGTCTCCATCATGTCCAAATATGTGCTGCGCCTCAAAGGCCGGCACATCTGGAACCCTTCGAACTTCGGCATTTCCGTTCTTCTTTTTCTCGCGCCTGAAACCGTCGCCACCCTGAGCATCCAGTGGGGCAACTATTTGCTCCCCATGATCGTCATCTGGTGTCTCGGCTCGGTAATCGTCTGGCGAGTTCGTCGCTTCCACATCACCGCCACCTACGTCACGTGCTTCATCGCCTTCGCATTTCTTCGCAGTTACATCACCGGCAGCCCCTGGCAGTCAGAGATCGCCCCGCTTACCGGCCCGATGTATCAGCTGTTCATCTTTTTCATGATCACGGATCCTAAAACGACGGTGCGGTCGAAATTCTGGCAATGCGTCGTCGCCGCTCTCATCGCTTTGGTCGAAATGATTCTCCGCCTGGACCAAGTGGTTTACGCGCCCTTCTACGCATTATTCCTGGTGGGCCCAATCGCGTTTCTCATCGGAATGTGGTTCGATTCGCGGAAAGCCGTCCCCCTGCGCGCAACGGCATGATCTCGTTCTCTATTCCAGTCCGCGCGGCAATTGGAGCGGTTCTCGCCTTGGCCATTGTCGCCACGGGCTGCGAGCGCAAGTCCGCGCGTGAAGCAGCATCAACCGTTGCGTCGACAACCGTTGCCGCAGTGACGCAGCCAGCCTCCGCCACAACTTCGCGTCCATCGCCGGAGGCCGCTCCGCAAGCACCTTCGGAAGCGAAAAGGTCCTTAGGCCCCATCGAATTCCTCGACGTCACAACTCAAGCCGGAATCCACTTCAAACACAACACCGGCGCCTTCGGCAAAAAATATCTCCCCGAAACCATGGGCAGCGGCGTCTGTTTTCTCGACTACGACAACGACGGCTGGCAAGACATTTTCTTCGTCAACTCCATGGACTGGCCAGAACACAAAACCGGCAAATCCTTTCCCGCCCTCTACCACAACAATCACGACGGCACCTTCACCGACGTAACGCGCCAGGCCGGCCTCGCCATCGAAACCTACGGCCTGGGCTGCGCGGTAGGCGACTACGACAACGACGGCTTCGAAGATCTCTACCTCACGACGGTCGGCTCAAACCATCTCTTCCACAATCTAGGCAACGGAAAATTTGCCGACGTCACCGCCAAAGCCGGCGTCGCCAGCCCTGGCTTCTCCGCTAGCGCCGTGTGGTTCGACTACGACAACGACGGCAAGCTCGACCTCTTCGTCACCCACTACATCGAATGGTCCAAGGAAAAAGATCAATACTGCTCGCTCGACAACAAAAATAAATCCTACTGCACGCCGCAAACCTATAAAGGCGAAAGCTCCCGCCTGTACCACAACAAGGGCGACGGTGTTTTCGAAGACGTCACCAGGAAAGCCGGGCTCCTCGATCCCACCAGTAAAGCCCTGGGCGCAGCGTTACTCGACTACGGCAACGACGGCTGGATCGATCTCTTCGTCTCCAACGACACCGAGCCCAACAAGCTCTACCACAACAACCGCGACGGCACGTTCACCGACGTAGGAGTCAACGTCGGCGTGGCCTTCAGCGAATCCGGAAGAGTCCGCGCGGGCATGGGCGTAGACGCCGCCGACTTCGACAACTCCGGCTTCCCCAGCCTGCTGATCGGCAATTTCACCAACGAAAGCACATCCCTCTATCGCAACGACGGCTCTGGCCTCTTCCTCGACGAATCCCTGAAGTCCAACATAGGCCAGATGACCACGCAGTCGCTAACCTTCGGCTGCTTCTTCATGGATTACGATCTCGACGGTCTCCTCGATATCGTTGCTGCGAACGGTCACGTCTCCGACGATATCGCCGTCGTGCAACCCACCGTGAAATATGCCCAGCCCATGGGCATCTACCGCAACCTGGGAAACAGAAAATTCGAAGATGTCTCCAACAAACTTGGCCGCGCAATCCAGAAGCCGGTCGTAGGCCGCGGGGTTGCCTACGCGGATTTCGATAACGACGGCGACCTTGACCTGGCGATAACCGCAAACAACGGTCCCGCGCGCCTGCTCCGCAACGAAAATGCCAATCAAAACGACATGCTCCGCGTGAAACTTATCGGCACAAAATCCAATCGCGACGCCATCGGCGCAACGGTCACGGTCGCCACAAACTCCGGCGCGACCCTGTCCCGAATGGTGAAGGGCGGCTCAAGTTACCTATCGCAGAGCGAGCTCCCCCTGACATTTGGCCTAGGCAAGCCCGGCAATACAAAAGGTATCCGGCTGCAAGTCCTCTGGCCCAGCGGCCGCACAGACTCCATCGCCAACATCAAGCCCAATCAATCCATCACCATCCAGGAAGGCAAAGGAATCATCGCTGCAACCCCCATCAATTTTGCGAGCGCACGCCCCCCAGCCATCCCTAGTCCGAAATAGCCGGCCTCTTTCTCTCTTTCTTGTCTCTTTGCTCGTTTTGTTTCTTTCCTCTTCCGCTCCGTCTCTTTGTCCTCTGCGCTCTCTGTGGTAAAAGTTTTTCTTTGCACCCGCCGACTCACACATTCGACGGAACCCAACAAAACGTGATAGCGTGCGCAGGCTGCGTGTCCAAGAGGCTGTCATCCTGACGCTATCCGACGAGGATAGCGGAAGGATCTCAACGTCACCTGCACAGGTAATGTTGATCGCTCTTCCTGTACGGGCGCAGGACTGGTGCGCCCCATCTCGGCAAGATCGATCATTCCGATCTGGGATCCGTCAAATGACTCGCAAACCCGAAAACTCCGAAACGCAAACCCTAACATCGCAACGCCAACCCACCGCCCGCCTTTTCCCCGCGGGCCACCTGGTCCCCTTCATCCTGGTCACCGCCCTCTTCTTTCTCTGGGCAATCCCCAACAATCTCAACGACGTCCTCATCCGACATTTCATGAAATCCTTCGCCATCACCCGCTTCCAGGCCGGACTCGTCCAATCCGCCTTCTACATCGGCTACTTCCTGCTGGCAATGCCCGCCGCATTCCTGATGCGCCGTGTAGGCTACAAATCCGGTTTCGTCACCGGCCTAATTCTCTTCGCGGCCGGCGACTTCCTCTTCTATCCAGCCGCCCAGGCAGGCAGCTACGCCTTCTTTCTCTTCGCTCTTTTCGTAATCGCCAGCGGCCTCTCGTTCCTGGAAACCGCCTCCAATCCGTTCATCGCCCAGCTCGGCGATCCCGACAGTTCCGAGCGCCGCCTCAATTTCGCCCAAGCTTTCAATCCCATCGGTTCCATCACCGGCGCCCTGGTCGGCACCATCTTCATCTTTTCCGGCGTCGAGCTAACCCCGCAACAAATTGCCGCCCGCCAGGCCAATCACACCTATGAAGCCTATCTCCGCTTCGAAACCCTCCGCGTTGTGAGGCCCTACCTGGTAATCGGTGCGTTCGCTTTGTTCTGGGCTTTCCTGATTCTCCGCACAAAATTTCCTGCCATCCAAAGCGAACACGAAAACGAATCCGCCGATCGCGGCCACCTCAGCGACCTCTTCCACCAGCCGCACTTCCTCTTCGCGGTAGTCGCCCAGTTCTTCTACGTAGGCGCGCAAGTAGGCACCTGGAGCTATTTCATCTCCTACGTCCAGGAATACGCCCACCAATCCGAAAAAATCGCCGGATACTTCCTCACCGGCACGCTGGCCGCGTTCGGCGTGGGCCGCTTCGCCTCCGCCTGGCTGATGCGCTTCGTCAACCCCAGCAAACTCATGGGCGCGTATGCCCTCGCCAACATCGCGCTCGTCACGATTGCGGTCCTACATCCCAGCTGGCTGGGCATCTGGTGCGTATTCCTGACCAGCTTTTTCATGTCCGTAATGTTCCCCACCATCTTCGCCCTGGGCCTGAAAGGCCTGGGCCCAAACACAAAACTGGGCGGCTCGCTCCTGGTGATGGCGATCGTGGGCGGCGCCGTCCTAACCCCCGCCATGGGCTACATATCCGTGCAAACTCACAGCCTCGCACTTTCCTATTCCGTCCCCCTTCTGGCTTATGTGATCATCGCGCTCTACTCTTTTTGGGGATCGAAACGCCGCACCTCTGCAATCGCGTCAAGCTGAACCCAAACATTCGAAAGGGAATCGTTGATGCCAAGGTTGCAAGGCAAAAAAGCACTACTCACCGCTGCGGGCCAAGGAATAGGCGCTGCCACTGCCCGCGCCTTCGCCCGCGAAGGCGCCCAAGTCTACGCCACCGACATCAACGACCAACTCCTGCAAAAGCTGGCTGCGGAACTTCCCGGCATCCAAACCAAGAAACTAGATGTCCGCGACTCCCAAGCAGTAAACGCGCTAGCCGCCGAACTGGGTCCCATCGACATCCTCTTTAACTGCGCGGGGTTCGTGCATCAAGGCACCATCCTCGAATGTTCCGAGGCGGACTGGGACTTCTCCTTCGATCTGAACGTAAAATCCATGTACCGCACCTGCCGCGCCTTCCTCCCCGCCATGCTCGCCGCCAGAAAAGGCAGCATCATTAATATGTCCAGCGGCGCCTCCAGCATCAAAGGCGCGCCCAACCGTTTTGTCTACGGCGCCACCAAAGCCGCGGTAATCGGCCTCACCAAAGCCCTGGCCGCCGACTACATCCGCCAAGGCATCCGCCTAAACGCCATATGCCCCGGCACGGTCGAATCCCCCTCGCTAGAGCAGCGGATGGCCGCCCTTGGGGATGTGGAGAAGGCGCGCAAAGAATTTATAGCCCGCCAACCAATGGGTCGCCTGGGCAAGCCGGAAGAAATCGCAGCCTTAGCCGTCTACTTGGCCTCCGACGAATCCGCCTTCACCACAGGCCAAATCCACATAGTCGACGGCGGCTGGACCCTATGAAGGGGGTCGGAGCTTTAGCTCCGACATTGAGCTCGGCGCTTTAAGGGCTTCGGCCCCTGAGGAAATGTTTTTTCGGGAGAAAACATGAAACTGCTTCGCTACGGACCACCAGGCAAAGAAAAACCCGCCCTGCTCGACAAATCGAACCAGCTTCGCGACCTCAGCGCCATGATTCCGGACCTGGCGGGCGAAGCCCTGTCCCTCCACTCGTTGGAAAACTTGGCCGCCCTTAATCCCAACACTCTGCCCCTGGTCCCTGGCACTCATCGCATCGGCCCCTGCGTAAGCCAAACCGGCAAATTCATCTGCATCGGCCTGAACTATTCCGACCACGCCGCCGAAACCGGCAACCCCGCCCCAGCCGAGCCAGTAGTCTTCATGAAAGCCACCAGCGCCATCATCGGCCCCAACGACAATGTCGTCATCCCGCGCAACTCCAAAAAAACCGATTGGGAGGTGGAACTAGGCGTCGTCATCGGCAGCCACGCCAAGTACACCAGCGAAGCCAATGCCCTGCAGCACGTGGCAGGCTACTGCGTAGTCAACGATCTCTCCGAGCGCGCCTTCCAACTCGAAAGCACCGGCCAATGGACCAAAGGCAAAAGCGCAGACACCTTCGGCCCCATCGGCCCTTGGCTTGTGACCAAAGACGAAGTCCCCGACCCGCAAAACCTTAAAATGTGGCTGAAGGTAAACGAGCATCAATACCAGAACGGCACTACCAAGACCATGATCTTCTCGGCCGCCCACATCGTCAGCTACCTGAGCCGCTTCATGAGTCTCCACCCCGGCGACATCATCTCCACCGGCACGCCCCCAGGCGTAGGCATGGCCCAAAAACCCCCAACCTTCCTCAAGCCCGGCGACAAAATCCACCTAGGCATCGAAGGCCTCGGCGAACAAAACCAAACCGTGGTCGCCGATCCGGCGTCATGACCCACTTCACTCTCGAGTAGGAGTTAGCCTTCGGTAGCGCTCTCAAAGGGAGGGAACGCAGCAGCAGCGGATGGTGTACTCTGCGGTCCGAAATGCAACCAGATAATTATTTCAGCGTCGTCGAACTAACTACATTGAGTTGGCCTTCTGAAGTGAACATCTATTCGAGGCGGTTCAGGTTGTTTGTGGCTGCGGACGTAACCGGAACCTCGACTGACGTTATTTCGGCGTTCGCGCACGCAGCCCTAGAGAGCGGCATGGCGTATTTCTGTTCTTGGGGGCCCGATTGCAGCAGGTTTCACGACATCGTGGACGAAGTAATTCTGGAGGACGACTTAGGAGAGCGACTGTTCGTCGGCGCAAATGAAAGGGATACCGTGATGACCACTTGGCATCAGAACGAGCCCCTGGAGGAGGCCCCCGATTTTTTTATTAACTTCGCTCATCCTACTGGGGACTTCGCGCGCGATAGCAACTGCTGGTTGGCAATTAGCTTGAACAATGCCGAATGGACGGAATCAATCCGACGCAAACTCGAATCGGCAAAATTCCGATAGAACGAACGCCAGGGACAGACGTTGCTGTAGCCGCCCTCTTCAAGAGGGCGGCGTTTAGACGCAACCCTACCGGCGCTCTCTGGGCAGGCAGCGCGTACTCAACCGCGCGCGGTCGCCAGCGAAGCCGACCGCTTCCGCGCAGCTAGGCCCGCCAGCAAAGCCAGCCCGCAAGCCAAGAGGCCCAGCGTGCCAGGCTCCGGCGCCTTCACCGCGTCGGTGACCGTCAGAGTTCCGGCATTGAATAGACCGTAGCTCTGATAGCTTCCCAGCGATTCGAACGCGCCGTTTTGAAATCCAAACAGCGACGGGATCAGGAACTTGTCGTCAAAAACCAGCAGGTCGCCCAGAAAAGGAACCTGCGGTTCGAACTGCGCGACCGGCAGAAACGGAATCACGTTGCAATTCGTGCACGAACTCAGTTGCGACGCGAACAACGTGTCCCACGACGACGCCGAGATAAATCCCGACGACGACGTGTAGCTAAAGCCGACGTTGAGTCCGTCCACCGCTGTTCCCGTAAACGTATAGGTGATGGGGTCAGCTTTGGAAACGGGAACAAGCGCGGCGCACGCAAATAGCGCGATACAAACAAAAAGCAGAATCGAGGTTGGCCGGGTAGAGAGCAAGGGTCCTCCGACTTTCTTATCTCAGGGACCCTTCTATTTTAGCGGCACCGTAATTCGGGTCAATGTAACCGCTGATCTACAAGTACCATCCTCGGAAGTACTGTAACCACGTCCGACAGAACCAAGCCGCCATCGCGGAACCAGCCTATGCGCGATCCGTGCCATTCCCGGTGACTTCGCTTATGAGCCACAGACAGGCGCCTATGAGCCGTGGAACAGGCTCCGAACCGCACTTGGCTCCTGGCCTTCGGGAGGCCTGCTTGCCGGAAACGATTGTGTGGTTGGCCGACAAATTTTGGGAGTAGAATGTGCCCGTTTCCGCCCAAGGCCCTGTAGTCCGCAGTGCTCCGTCTGGCGAGCGGCAGATTCCAATACGCAAACGCGAGTGGAGGTGTCTCATGGCGACAGCAAATCCAACCGAGGGGTTGCATGGCGCGGGTACGATCATCAAGAAAGCGAGTGGCTGGTTTATTGGCATGGCGGTGGTGTTTATCCTTCTGGGAATGATGGCGATTATTGAGCCTGGAGTTGCGGGTCTGGCGGTAACAATCCTGGTGGGCTGGCTGCTGATCTTCGGTGGCGTAGCGCATTTGATAGCGGCGTTCAGCGGCGGTGGAGCGGGGCGCGTACTCTGGCAGATATTGATCGGCGTCGTGTATATCGTGGGCGGAGTTTACTTTTTGATGCACCCGTTGCTGGGGCTTGGAACGCTGACGTTGTTCCTGGCGTTGATTATCCTGACCGAAGCGGTGTTCGAAATCATCGCCTATTTCCGGATACGCGGCGAAAGCGGGTCCGGCTGGTTTTTGGTGAATGCGCTCATCACGCTGCTGCTGG
Source organism: Candidatus Acidiferrum sp. (assembly GCA_049512575.1). Taxonomy (GTDB): domain Bacteria; phylum Acidobacteriota; class Terriglobia; order Acidiferrales; family UBA7541; genus Acidiferrum. The sequence continues at coordinate 1,181 of JBEKWY010000063.1, read as the reverse complement.
GCGGGCTGATCTGGTTCCACTGGCCGTCGAGTTCGGTGTGGGCAATTGGAATACTGGTAGGCGTGAACTTGCTGATGACCGGGTTTTCGCGGCTGATGTTCGGTCTCGCCGCGCGAAATCTGGTTAACCGTGTCGCCGCCTAGAAAGGACTCGCAAGGGTGTCGCAATTCGTTTGTCGAATGAGCACGCTCATCGGGATCGCGCCCGCGAAAGGAACCTACGGAACCTGAAACGGAGAAGGTTCCGTATAATTTGAATCCTTATGCATCCCGTCACCATGAGCGCATTGATTGCGCTTCAGTGTTTCGTCGTGTTGTTCGTGGCCCTGCACAACTGGATTCCTCTCGGAACACTCAATGACATAAAGGGCGTTCGCGCGGAGTTCCCCAGCGGCAAGCTTCTGATTACCACGCTCATCAACCTCACCCCGTATGCTTTCGGGCTGGCTTCCAGCGCCATCTACTTTGACAAACCCTATCCCGGCTGGCTGTTTTGGTGGCTTTGGATCAGCTATGGGCTTGCGTGCTTCGGCTCGCTGAAGGCGTGGTGGATTCCCTATCTTTTTCGTCCAGAGCCGGATCGCGCCGCGCGCTACCAAGTGATGTACGGAACGACGCACGCCTTCTTGCCCGAGCACAATGGGATGAGGCCGAACACGCTGCATGTGATCTTCGATATTGCGACGGTGGCGATATTGCTAGTCCTAAGCGTGCTGACGGCGCAGCAGGGCTGAGCGAAAACGCCGCGGAGGCCGATAAGCGGAAAACGTCCTCCTCCTAAGTGCAATCGACGTTGAGTTTGCCCCGCCACCGCAGCTACACTCTCTACGCCTGAAAACGTTTACTTGAGGAGCCCCGATGACCACCAATCGCCGCCAATTCGTTCGCAACTCCTCTCTCGCGCTCGGTGCAGCGTTGCTTGCGCGAAAGGCAAGCCTCGCCGCCTCCTTCGACGCGCGCATCGATGTCATCCTCGGCGAAGAACTTGGCATCATCTCCCCCAACATCTACGGCCACTTCGCCGAAAACTTGGGCGCGGTCATCTACGATGGTGTTTGGGTTGGCGAAAACTCGAAAATCGCCAACGTCGGCGGCATCCGCAAGAGCCTCGTCGACGCACTGCAAAAAATCTCCTCACCGGTAATCCGCTGGCCCGGCGGCTGCTTCGCTGACAGTTACGAC
>JBEKWY010000062.1:0-27001 GCA_049512575.1 Candidatus Acidiferrum sp. | reverse complement strand
TGCAGTTCTCTATAAATATTGAAGAAAATGGTGCCCGGGGTGGGAGTCGAACCCACATGAGGAAAAATCCCCGGAGGATTTTAAGTCCTCAGCGTCTGCCATTCCGCCACCCGGGCGCTGGCCTTACAAATCTAACGAACATCGAGACTTACTGCAATGGCGGGGCCTGGTCAAACTTGGCCTGTAGATGCCAAAGGGCGCGCCAGGTGCCGCCAAATTGTCTGTTGAACACGCGGCGCACATTGCTATTTTGCGGCTCGGCGGCAGCGGTTAGCGGGCAAGAGAGGTGCGGCTATGATGCGCGTCGAGAGTGCGGAATCGCCGGAATTCATTGCTTTAGCGCGCGAGCTTTTTCTCGAATATTCGGAATCTTTGGACGTCGATCTTTGTTTTCAAGGTTTCGCGAAAGAATTAGCCACGCTGCCCGGCGACTATGCGAGGCCTGCGGGACGATTGTTGCTCGCTTTTGAGGGACAGCAACCGGCCGGTTGCGGAGCGCTGCGACGAATCGATGACGACATTTGTGAAATGAAGCGGCTCTACGTGCGGCCGGCATTTCGCGGAAAAGGCGCAGGCGGCGAGTTGATCGATGCACTGATCAGGACGGCGCGGAAGATCGGCTACCAGCACATGCGGCTCGACACACTTCCCTCCATGACGAGGGCGATTGCGATCTATCGATCGCTCGGATTCAAAGCCATCGCGCCGTATCGGGTAAATCCCGTTCCCGGCGCAGCGTTCCTGGAATTGGACTTGAACACGCGGCCAGCTGGCTGAAAAACCTCTCGATTTTTTGTTCGATTTTGGAGCGAATCAGCTCACCTCTTAGGCGGGAATACGGGCGGGAGGGTTGCGCTTACCTCGTGCAAAAGAAAGCCCGAGCTGTACCCCTCATTGCCTGCTATACTCTTCTAGACAAAAGAGATACCTGCCGCATCGTCCAAGAGGAATATGCTGCCACCGATGAGTCGACGCCTAATTTTACGGGGCCGTGTGCGAGGGATTTTTGCGTCGCGCGTGTGGCAACAAGTGGTCCTCGGCCTGATCGTTTTTCTTGCGGCCGCCGGTGGGACCGGCACCGCAAACGCGCAGACCCCCGCCGCGCAGGGGCAGGGCCTCAATCCGATTCGCGAATATATCGCTTCTGGCTGGGATTCGCTTACGCGTTCGCTGACTGAATGCAAGACGATCGTTGATCCGAAGCTGGCCACTGCTTCCGTGCTCTACGTTCCGGCAGACTTCGAAGTTCCCGCAGCCGTGCAGGAACTGCAGAAACAATGCAACGTCCAGGCGAAGCACCTGCCCATCGTCATTCACCATCTCGGCGAGGTAGACCCAGGGAAGATCGATCCGGCTGGCTTACTTTATCTGCCAAGCAAGTATGTCGTGCCCGGCGGAAGATTCAACGAAATGTACGGCTGGGACAGTTACTTCATCATTCGCGGCCTGGTGCGCGACAACCGCGTCGAACTGGCGCGAGGAATGGTGGAGAATTTTTTCTTCGAGATCGAACATTACGGCGCGGTGCTGAATGCGAATCGCACGTATTATTTGACGCGGTCGCAGCCGCCATTTCTGACGTCGATGATTTTGGCGGTATATGACGCACAGAAGGCCGCGGGGCATGAGGACCGGGCGTGGCTCGAGAAGGCGTATGGCTACGCGGTGCGGGATTATAGTTTGTGGACGCGCGAACCACACCTCGCAGGATCGACGGGATTGTCGCGCTACTACGATTTCGGAAACGGTCCAGCGCCGGAGAGCTTGAAAGACGAAACCGGGCATCTCTCGCAGGTGGCCGCGTATTTCCTGGGGCATCCCGGCAGCGGGCGCGGCTACCTGGTTCCGACGAAAAGCGCGGGCGAATCGCAAGTGCCGCTCGGCCCGATCTTCGGGCTGCAGGTCTGCGAGACGACGGCCACGACGATGGCACGCTCCGACTGCGCGTCGGCGGGAAGTGTCACGCTCAGCGCCGACTACTACAAAGGCGACCGCGCCATGCGCGAGTCGGGTTATGACATTTCGTTTCGCTTCGGGCCCTTCGGTGCGGCCACCCACCACTACGCTCCGGTCTGCCTGAATAGCTTGCTCTACAAGACGGAAGAAGACCTGGCGCTGATGAGTGATATCCTGGGCCGCACGAAAGAAGCAGCGGACTGGCGAAAACGTGCCGACGAGCGCAAGGAGCTCATTCAAACGTATCTGTGGGACGCCAAACGGGGCTTGTATTTCGACTACGATTTCGAAAAACAGCTGCAATCGTCCTACGAATACGTAACGACGTTTCTGCCCATGTGGGCCGGTATCGCGACACCCGAACAAGCGGCTGCGATCATGCGGAATATCGGCGTGTTCGAGAAACCCGGCGGGTTGGTCATGAGCCCGCACGAAACGGGCGGACAATGGGATTTTCCGTATGCGTGGGCGCCCAATCAACTGCTGGCGGACGAAGGCATCCGGCGCTATGGATTCAAGGACGACGCGGATCGGATTTCGTACGAATTTCTCGCGACCGTAGCCGAAAATTTCCGGCGCGACGGTACGATCCGGGAAAAATATAACGCGGTGACACGATCGTCGGAAACTCAGGTCACCGCCGGCTACCACATGAACATCGTCGGCTTCGGTTGGACCAACGGAGTTTTCCTGGCGCTATTGAAGGAACTTCCGCAAGACTCAGTGGCGCGGCTGGCGCAGGAGCAGAATGCCGCTCCCGGCGGCGCCGCGCACTAAGACTTTATTCGCGTGTGTCCGCTCTCTGCTTCCCGGGGCATTCATCGCTCGCGTAGAAATTATTCCTCGCCACTCACCGCGGAACGAATCTGTTGCAGGTAATAATCGTCGCGAGGCGGAGTCGCGCCGGTTTGGCTGGCTACCCAGGCGCCCATACGGTTGGCGGCCTCGTTCAGAGTGGCCAGCGATCCGCGGCGCAAATAGTGATAGACGAGCGCAGCCGTAAACGCGTCACCCGAACCGACGGTGTCGGCGACCACAATACGGCAGCCGGGATGCTGGCTCGTCTCACTTGCGCTGACAAGCAAACTGCCTTTGGCGCCGCGCGTAACGCAGACGAGTTGCAGGCTGTAAGACTCCCGCAGCCAACGCGCCGCTCGTTCGTCATCCTGGAACGAATGACCCAGAAGTTTTACGGCTATCTGCAACTCCTCTTGATTCAGCTTCACGATATCGGCGAGCTTCATGGACTCGCCCAGCGTATCCGCCGAATAAAAGGCTTGTCGAAGATTTACATCGAAGACTCGGGTGGTACCTCGACGCACCTCTTTCAGGAACGCGCGTATCGTAGCGCGCGATTGCGAAGAACGTTGCGCCAGCGAGCCAAAACAAATCGCGTCCGCCGTGGCTGCGAGGCGCTCCCACTCTGGCGTCCATTCGAAAAAATCCCAGGCGACAGATTCCGCAATCTCGAACGTGGGTTGCCCGGCGGGATCCACTTCCACCTTCACAGTGCCCGTCGGATGCTTCGTGTCGATCTGCAGGTATTTGCTGCGGAGACCGATGCGCTCTAACCTGCGGCCGGCCGTGCGACCCAACGCGTCGCTGCCGACGCGGCTCGCGACGATGCCGTGATCGCCCAACAGGCTGGTCATATACGCGAAATTCGCGGGGGCGCCGCCGAGTTCCTTGCCCTTCGGGAACACGTCCCAAAGGAGCTCGCCCAATCCGACGACGTTGTAAGGTTTATCCGGCATAGGGATGGAAGGACGCGCTGGAAATGGCGCGCGGCGGCGCGGGATGAGCCTCAAGTTTCACGCAAGTAGTCATGGCTTCGAGTTTTGGCGTTCCTCTAATTGTCCCGCAACATTGAGTTCCCGCTCGGCGTCTTCGTTTCGACCCATCTCGCGATAGGCTTGTCCAAGCAGGTGATGAGGCATGGGATTGTTCGGATCCATCGCGAGAGCGCGTTGCAAAGCGCGTACCGCCAATTCGGTCTCGCCCTTCTTCTCCAGGACCTTGCCCATCAGAATATAAGGGCCCGTGGACGTGGCATCAAGCCAGATGGAGCGTTGCAAGAGTTTTTCGGCCTCGTCGAACTTCTGCACACGGGAATAGGCGTCGGCAAGTTTGTAATAAGCCGCTGCGTAGCCCGGATTCAGCGCTAACTCTTTCTGAAATTCCGCGATCGCCTCGGGAATTTTGGAATGAAAAAGGTTCAGCTCCCCCAAAAGAGAATGGACCAAGGGCAGCTTCGGATCCAGAGTAGCGGCTTTTTGCGCGTACTCTTCGGCCACCGGCGCGTAATCCTGGCGCAGCAGCATGCGAGCTGTAAACATATAGCTGGCTGCCGATTCGTCCGGTACGCCGAACATTTTCGCGAAAGCCGTACGCGCGTGCGGATAATCCTTAATTTGAATGTAGCAAATGCCCAAAATGTAGGCGGCATCGACGTTGGCGCTGGGGAACCAACCCTGCACTTTTTCCAGGGCAGGAATCGCCTCGGCAGGCCGGCCGGCCAGATAGTAGGAGAGCCCGAGCAACTGAACGGCTTCGCGATCGTCTCCATTCTCATGCTCGGCCTTTTTTAAAGCCACCACCGCCTTCAGAAAGTCGCCCTTCTTGTAATACGCCAGCCCCAGTTCGTGGGACAGCCCGGGCATCGCCGGATGTTTTGCCTCCAGGTCGTTCAGCGCCGCGAGCGCTTCATCATATTTCCCCTGTTGCAAGAGCTTGCGCGGTTCTTCGAAATCCGAGCTCGATGGCTGCGACGTCGATTCGGGCGAGGGTTTGCTCGTTGGTTCGAGGGATGTCGGCGGTTGGCTTGGCTGTGCCGATTGTGCGAGCGACGTTGAGCCGCCGCCCAGGGCCAGGATAACCGCGAATGTCGTCGAGATCCAACTGAGCTTTTGCATCCGAAAGTCCCTAGAGAGCTGGAAGAAGGATTAAAGCATAAAAAACGGGGAGCCCGTGAGGACTCCCCGTTTGCTTTGGGGTGTTTTTTGTTTTTGTTTGGTTTAGAACCTGATCCTAAGTCCAAACTCCAGTTGTCGCATGCCGATCGGCGAGCCGGGTGAGGAGTCGCCTTCGATGTTGTCAATTCTGCCCGCATCGGGGTTGGTGCTGCAGTCGACGCAGAGGTTGCCCTGGTTGGAGTTAAAAGCCAATACAGGGTGGTTGAAGACGTTGTACGCGTCGAAGCGGAACTGCGCGTTAAAGCGCTCCGTAATCTTGAAGTTCTTCGACAGCGAGAGATCGGAGAAGAACGCTCTGGGTCCGACGAACGTGTTGTGTCCAGCATCTCCTACAGTTCCACAAGCCGGGAGTGAAAACCCTCCCGAAACGGGCCGTGCAAGGGTGCAAGAATCCAGACCGGCATCAGCGGGCGTGAGAGGGTATGCCAGCGCCGCGACCGGAGTGAAGTAGTACAAACCGCACTCCCCGCCTGTGGCGCAGCCGGAGGTCACCGTGTGCGGACCCTCCTGAATCCCTGGCGATTGGCCCGGCACCAGATTCGGGCGGCAGGGCCCAGTGTCCGAAATCTCGCCGCATTCACCGATGCTCGCCGTCCACGGCAATCCGCTGCTCCAGTTCAGAGTATTGCTCAATTGCCAGCCGCCGATGAGGAAGTCCTCCATCCTGCCGATGCCGCTCATGAATCGCTTTCCTCGGCCAAACGGCAATTCATAGACGCTTGTGAACACAAATACATGGTTACGGTTATACGGATCAGGTCCATATTCAAGTTTTGGGGATATGGTGTAATAACCGTCATCGCTGCTGTCGAAGGTATTCGAGTGTGAGAAGGTATAGAAAGCCTGGAACTGCAAGCCATTGGAGAAGCGCTGGTTGATCTTGGCCTCCAACGACTCGTAGTGGCTGCTCGAATCGTTGCCAAAGTAATTGCCAACGTCGGTCGTGCAACAGGGGGGCGTGGGAAGCACTGCACCAGTGGGAGTGGTGTACGTGGACCCAGGATAAGTGAATGCCGGCACACCGTTCAGGTACAGCGGCCGCCGGTTAGCCTGCGGCACGAAGGGCACGAACGAGGTCAGACTGCAGGTGGTTGGCGTTGGGCAGGCAACCAAGTCGGTCCCGTTCCCTACGGCTGGAGGGTTGGCGTTGTAACTGGGTCCAGCTGGAAAGAGCACGTGCGTGCCCTTGTTTCCGACGTAGGCTACTTCGGCGGTAATCGTTGATGTCACCTGCCTTTGAACCGTTGCGTTCCATGCGTCCAGGGTGGGCAACCGCTGGATTGTCGGTCGAATGTAGGTGCTCGCTGTGCCGTCTGGGCCCAAAAGTGGCAACGTGCCGGGAATACCATCCTTCCCGATGTCTGCTAGAACCGCAGCGAAGGGATACGCGGGCGGCCCTTGTGCCAAGGAAAAGACCGGGCTGATATTGTTGGTTGCTCCCGCGTTGTAGTTCGAGTCCGAGAGACTTTGCGCGGCTAATACCGGCAAATTCTGGTTTACAGCGTGGCCAAAATTTGACCCAAACACGCCGATGTCAAAGCCGCGTCCATAACCCAAGCGAACGACGGTCTTCGGGTCGATCTGATAGGCGATCCCCATCCGTGGCCCAAATGCCTTAAATGTATTGGAGACGTTGCCGTTCAACCCGATGCCGCCCTCACCCGCCACGCGAATGACGCCTTGCTCCAGATTGCCGAACCCTCCGTTGTCCGTGCCGTTGACATACTCCGGGTTGTAGATTTCCCAGCGCAAGCCATAGTTGAAGGTGAACTTGGGGGTTATGCGCCACGTATCTTGGGCGTAGAAGAACTCGCGCCACTGCCGCCCAGCGGCCGTAATGCTGGTGCTTTGGAAACGCTGGAACGAGGTAACATCCCCGAGCAGCATGGTCGCCAAGCTATAGCCGCCGGCCCCTGCCAGAGAGGTGCCGAGCGAATCAAAGTTGAGAACGCCCGTGCGGCTGGAATCGCTGGGAATGCGCAAATTTTCAGCGAACCGAATATCCGCACCGAACTTGAATTGGTGATTGCCTTTGATTTTCGTCCAGTTGTTTACGAATTGAAATTGTTGTTCGCTCTCGATCAGCGGGCAATTGCAGCGTCCTACGTTAAGCCCGTCGCCGTAGGGCGACATCTGTTGGTTGCCGTTATCATTCAGGAAAAATGATGACAGGCCGCCTGTTTCGGTGGTGCCCAGGTTTAATCCCGGGATGCCGAACGCGGTCATGGGATTCGTGCTGGCGTCCGAATATTCCGTCAGCGGGTTATACTTAAAGTACCCGAAGCGAAAATCGGTCAACAGAGTTGTTCCGATGGCCTTGTCGAAACCTGCCGCAAGACTGTAATTGTGAGTGGTGGATTCGCCGTTGAGTCCGCCAGGGCCAAATCCTACGCCGCCCAGCGCTCCAAGCGACCCCGTCCCGGCAAGATGGAAGTAATCCAGGCTGAAGCGTCCGAACACCGTAAAATTGTGCGGCGCGTTGTAATCGATGCGGGTATCGAAGGCGTTTTGGTTGTAGGTTCCAGAACCATTTCCTACGAAGTTATTCGTGATCCCGTTGTTGGTCGGAGCAGGAAATTCAGCCAGCACCTTGCCGGCCTGAGCGGAAATGTCGCCAATCGGAATCCAGTTTGGTTCCGTCGCGCAGCCCGCCGGTCCGCAAAACGGCGCGCGCCCCGCTCCCGTCAGCGGATTGCTACCTGGTGTGTTGGGGTTGTAGACCAGACCGCCGCCCGAGGAAATCTGGCTGGCGTACTGACTTAAGTTGCAGAAGCCCGGGGTATCGCTGGTCCCGTTCGTCGCTGGATTGCATGTGCTGATGGCCTCGGAGGTGGGAGTTGTCAACAAGTTCGATAGACCGCTGACCTCGCGAACGCCTTGGTAATCGCCGAAGAAAAACAGCTTGTCCTTCTTGATGGGGCCGCCGATTTGCGCGCCGAAATCCTTATAACTGGCGTTCGGAAGTGCGACGCCCGGCGCATTCGTGAACGGGTCGCGCGCGTTTTGATCGCTGCCGTAATAGTCGTAGAAGCCGCCGCCGTGAAAATCGTTTGTTCCCGACTTGGTCTGGACGGTAATTACGCCAGCCGTGGCTTTGCCGAACTCGGCGTCGTAGTTCTGCAAGGTAATTTTAGTTTCCTGAATCGCATCAATGTTTGGGTTGACCACGATGATTCCAAGGATGGCGTCTTGGTTATCGGTGCCATCCAACATGAACGAAGTCCCGCTGAAGTGCTGGCCATCCACGAAGATTTGTTGCCCGCCCTGTGGATTTTCCGTCGCGGCATGGCTCCAGCCAACCAGCTTTTGCGCGCCGGGGGACAGTAGCTCGAGGTTCGTGAAATTGCGGTTCAGGATGGGAAGACTATCGACGTACTTTTGGTTGAACTCGGTGGCCACGTCCGAGCGGTCGGTCTTGAGCTGCTCGACATCGCCGCTAACCTCTACCGTCTGGGTCACGTCACCAACGGTGAGTTGCGCATCCTGGTGAACGGCCCCGTCGGCCTGCACCTGAATGTCCTTGACCTCGAAAGCCTTGAAGCCCGTGCCCTCAATTTTGACGCTGTACACGTCCGGTATCAAGTGGGTCACCGTGTAGTTCCCACTCTCGTTCGTTGCCGCTTCGAACGTCGTACCCTTGGCTTGCGAAGTGATCGTTACCTTGGCGCCGACTACTCCGGCCCCCTGCTGGTCGGTCACCGTGCCAAAGATGCTCCCAAACACCGCTTGGCCTAGCGCCACTGGCCCCCTCAACCCCAAAGCTAAACAGAGAACGATAAAGCCCACCCAAATTGATCGCCTCACCATCTCACCCCTCCTTCGGAACGAAACCGAAACCTGCGGACTTAAGATCATCGATTCGAGTTTTGACCAGCGCCAAACGGAAGGCGTCAGTCACTGCCTCTGGTTATTTTCGAAAGATTAGAAAAGTTGAACGCATGGGAGGAGACAGACTCAGCAGGAACACGCCAGCAAGAGCCGATCTGGTCATGAACGCACACCCCTCCAGACGACAACTACCTCGACGTGAAAAAGCACCCCAAGACACGTCTTCCGTGAACTGCCACCTAGGAAGAACACTACGACAGCAGGTTCGGGCCTCGACAGGCCGAACTGAGATTACGATGTCTTCTATTAGTTTTTTTTCTGTGTTAGATTGAAGTCTCAGGGCGTCTGATACGGTTACGCTTCATAAATCCAAATCTTGCAAGCAGATGGGCGCATTGTTACACTCCCTGTAACCGATTTGTCACGAGGTCCCTCTTGACGGAACGCGAGCAATATCTTGGCGAGATCGACAAGCTGGTCAACAGCCATGTCTTGCACGGCTCCGAGTCTCTGTGTAAGCTCCTCCGCTACCTGGCCAAGCACGTCCTCGATCACCCTGGTCTGCCCATCAAGGAATATCAAATTGCAACGGAGGTTTTCGGCCGGTCGGCGGACTTCGATCCCCAGTTGGACTCCATGGTTCGGGTTCAGGCTGGGCGCTTGCGGGTCAAGCTCTCGGAGTACTACGGCTCGGACGGCGCCGACGATCCCGTCGTCGTGGAACTCCCCAAAGGTACGTATGTCCTATCGTTCCACCATCGTGCTAGCGGATCCTCAAGAACGCATCCGTCGGGGACCATGGAAAGCGAAACAGCTGGCGCCGCGCCTCGTCGTAACTGGATCATAGCCACAAGCTTGCTGGCGGCCTTGTTGGTGATATCCCTGATCGCCATGCTGAGTATGGTTTCCAATCGCAATCCCGCACAGGCCGGGATTGCGCGTGACACCGACGACGTACCCGGGGCATTTCGCGTCTTCTGGGGTAACTTTATCGCCGGTCGGGAAGAACCGCGGGTCATCTTCAGCAATGCCAAATTCGTCGGACGACCGGAAGTCGGCCTGCGCTACTACGACGCCGGCAAAGACAACAGGAACGTCGCCATTTTCGACTACTACACCGGCGTCGGTGAGGTGCTGGCGGTACACGAACTCGATTACCTGTTCGCGACACTCCATCGCCAGATACGCGTCAAGCGCGGCAGCTTGTTTTCACTCGACGATGCCAAGAACAATAATCTGATTTTCGTGGGATCCCCGTTGGAGAATCTGACCCTACTGGAAATACCCGGAACGCAGGACTTTGTTTTCCACCGAGTCGAATCCGGCCCGCGCAAGGGCGACCCAGAGATTATCAACGTGCATCCGCAACTCGGCGAGTCCAAGGAATTTCTGGGAACGCCCGGGGATCAGTCCATGACAGAAGACTACGGCCTTATTGGGCTCGTGCGAGGGCTGAATCCAGGACAGTCTGTTCTGATCCTGGCGGGAAACACCACCATGGGCACTCAGGCTGCCGTGGAGTACGTGTGCCGCAAAAATTCCGTCGAGGAGCTGCTTTTGCGCCTCTCGGTTTCGCAGAGTGGCCAGCTGAAACCGTTTGAGGCTGTGATTCGCGTGAAAGTGACGCGCGGTGTGCCGGTGTCGACGGAGTTGGTCGCTCTACGTAACGGCAGCTAGCAGAAAAGATTCCAGTAAGCGATCCGCCCGCTTCAACGGGACGCAGAAGCCAGCCTCGGATCGAGTTCCGCGGCTTTCTGAAATTCTCTTGCGGCTTCGTCTTTTTCGCCTTTTCGCTGTAGCGCCAATCCCAGTTGAAAGTGGGCGCGTGCGTAGTTCGGCGCGGTGTGTATCGCCGATCGGAATTGAGAGATCGCGCCATCCAGATCCCCGGCATTCAAAAGCTTGCGGCCTGAGTTGGTCGCGAAAGTAGCCGCCTGCTCGCTCGACTTTTGCTGCAAAATCTCCATGCCCGCTCGGCTCTCGGCCGCGGCTCCCTTTTCGTCACCGAGCTGACGAAGAACCGCTCCCAGATTGGTGTGCGCTCCGGCAAAATCCGGCTGCAAACGAATGGCTTCCCGCAGCGCATCGACCGCCGCCTGCAAGTCGCCCTTCTGCTTCAGCACCGAACCCAGGGTATAGTAAGCCTCCGCATAGTCGGGCTTCGCACGGATGGCCGCGCGCATTTCCTCTGCGGCTGGCGGAAAATCCCCCTGCTGCCACAAGGTCACCCCCAGCGTGTAGTGCACGTCCGCTTCCTGCGGATCCAACTCCTCTGCTTTCCGGAACTCCGCGATCGCCTCCGGCAGCTTGTCTTTCAGTTTGAGCGCCAGCCCCAAATCGTAGTGCAGCGTCGCGTCTTGTGGAGAGGTTTTGAGCGTCGATTCAAACTGCGCGACCGCCGAATCGAAATCCGTTTTTTGCAGGTACGCAATACCCAGATTCGCTTGGAATCCCACATCTTGCGGCCTTAAACGCAACGCCGCCTGGAACTCGCTGATGGCCGTATTGGCATCTCCGATTTGCAATACCGCCAGCCCAAGATTGTTGTGCGCATCGGCATTTTCGGGTTGCGCCTTCAGCACTTCGCGAAAAGCTTCCACCGCTTCGTCGGCATTGCCAAGGCGTTGCTGCGCCAGGCCCAGCACATTCTGCGCTTCAACAAGCCCCGGCTGCAGGGTTAGCGCAGTCGAAGCTTCGTGCCGGGCTCCGTCCGGGTCGCCAACAGCCAACTGCGCCTTTGCCATATACAAATGCGCGAGCGGATTCTGCGGATCCAAACGGGCCGCCTCATTAAGGTGCTGAATCGCTTCGTGCGGAGATTTTTCCTGTAATTCTAAGACGCCGAGGTGCAAATGCGCGGCGGCGAATTCTGGCTGCAGCCGTAGCGCCTCGGCATATTCCTTTTCTGCCTCTTGCGTCGGAGAGAGCCCACTCGTTCCGCCGGACGCCACATTTGCCGGATCTTTGCTGGCCTGCGCGGCGCTTTGTCCAGCAGGATCGCCACTCGCGACGGGAGTCGTTGCATTCAACGCCGCCTGTCGCACCAGCAGCGTCCCCAGTTCATCGTGCAGGTCAGGACGGCCAGGATCAAGCTCCAGCCCATGCCGCAATTGCTTGATCGCCCCCGCGACATCGCCCGAGGCATCCAACGCGTGCGCCAGGGTGCGGTACGCTTCGGACTCCGTGGGAGCAAATCTCACCGCCTCGCGTCCTGAGCGTGCGGCGCGTTTCGGATCACCCTTCACAAGGTAGGCGCGCGACATATTCATGTGCGCCTGGAAAAAATCGGGCCGCAGGTCTAAAGCAGTCTGAAACTCGTCCATCGCAGGTTCTACCTGGTTCAGCGCCAGCAAAACCCATCCCAAGGAGTTGTGCGCTTCAGGGCTCCGCGGCTGCAACTGCACAGCCTTCTCAAAATCCGTCCGCGCCGAAACCAAATCCCCCTGCTGCAAAGCCGCAATCCCCTGCCGGTAGCTCGCATCCGCCTGTGCCGCGCGCCCCACGCCCGGCGCCGAATCTTGAGCACGGCTCGCGGCTGTAGGCACGGCCAAACATAGAATCAGAGTACACAGCCTCACGCTGGTAACCTCTCACCAAGAATTCCGCAAAACTAGCACGACGATCGAAGACCTAGATCGCTGTAATCCGCAAATGAGGGAACGCCGAACGATATAGCTTGGCGTCCAGCGTCAGCAGCGTGTACGCGTGGCGAAGCGCGTGCGCGCCGATGAGGAAGTCAGCAAGTATTCGGCGCGGCCCCTCATCCCGTTTTTTTCTGCGCCGCGCCGCGTAGACCTGAAACGCGTGTCCGGCGGTCCTCCATATCGATTCATTCAACTCCCAATCCACTCGTATTCCCGTGTCTCTCAGGAAGGAATCTAGGAAAGCTTCGCCACGCGAGGGGAATGCTAAAAGCTCCGCGAAGACCGGAGCCGATATCAACAGACTCCCGCGGTCAAGCGCCGCATCCAAAGCTCCTTGTGCGGCGAGATTCAGAGCGTTGTCAGAATCCCACAAAGCTACCAGCACATTCGTATCAATCGCGGTGGTCATCGGAGCCGTTTATCTTCCTCGCATCTTCCGAAGATAGCGATTAATTCCCTCGCGCCCCGAAGGTCCATTTTTGCCGATGCCCCGATACTTCTCAAACCGGCTCTTCGAGCGGACAGGTTTCAGACGAAAGCTAGTGCCATCCTCTTCAAACAACAGCCTGTCCCCGGTTCCGACGCCCAGCGCTCGTCTTACCTCACGGGGCACCGTGATCTGTCCCTTACTCGTAATCCGGGCTACCTTCTTCATCCGGCTTCTCCTTCGTGCTCCTTACTTTAGCACAACTCTCCTTACTTTATTCCACGATTGATTTGTGATATGTCGCGATGGCAAGGGCTCCCTTAACGCCCTTGGACGGCTACCCGGCCATGAGCACAGCCTTGACCCCACACTACTCACCCCCTACTATCCGTTGAAGGCATGGTTTTCATCACTCCTCGTCAGCGCCGCGCGATTTCTTTGGCCCTCCAGATTATTTTTGCAGTTGTTCTCTCCTTCTCTCTGCTTCCCGCTGTCGAAAGTCCGCAAAGCTCCGCTCCCAAGCCGCTCGCCTACTTCACGGACATCGCCAAACGAGCAGGACTGACCATGACGAACACCTTCGGTGGCGTCACCACAAAAAAATACATCATCGAAACCACTGGCACCGGCGTCGCCATCTTCGACTACGACAACGACGGCTGGCCCGACATCTTCATCGTCAACGGCACAACGCTCGAAGGATCCCCCGCAGCCCATGCTCCCACCAATCACCTCTATCACAACAACCACGACGGCACCTTCACCGATGTCACCAAGCGGGCCGGCCTCGCACATACTGGCTGGGGTCAAGGCGTCTGCGTCGGCGATTACGATAACGACGGCTTCGAAGATTTGTACGTCACCTACTACGGTAAGAACGTTCTCTATCACAACAACGGCAACGGCACCTTCACCGACGTCAGCGACAAAGCAGGCGTCTCAGGCTCCGGCAAAGCCTGGGGCACCGGCTGCGCATTCGTCGACTACGACCGCGACGGCCATCTCGATCTGATGGTTGCCAGCTATGTAGATTTCGACTTATCGACCACGCCCGCTCCCGGCGAGCGCCCCAATTGCATCTGGAAAGGTGTTCCGGTCATGTGCGGCCCGCAGGGTTTGCCCGGCGCAAGAAATATCCTCTATCACAATCGCGGCGACGGCACTTTCGAAGATGTCACCATCAAATCCCACATCGACCAAACCGACGGCCACTACGCCTTCAGCGTCACCACCCTCGATTACGACGACGACGGCTGGCCCGACATTTTCGTGGCTTGCGACTCCACTCCCAGCATCCTCTACCACAACAATCGCGACGGCACCTTCAAGGACGTCGCGATCACCTCCGGCGCCGCCTTCAACGAAGACGGCCACGCGCAAGCGGGAATGGGCTCCACCGCCGCCGATTACAACGGCGCTGGCCGCCTCGACATTTTCAAAACGAACTTCTCCGACGACACCGCCACGCTCTACCGCAACAACGGTGACGGCACCTTCGACGACGTCACCTACCAGGCAGGTCTCGGCTTGCACACGCAATATCTCGGCTGGGGCACCATGTTCTTCGATTTCGACAACGACGGCTGGCCCGACCTGCTCTTAGTGAACGGCCACGTCTACCCCGAAGTCGACAGCCAGCATCTCGGCAGCAATTTCCAGGAACCTCGCATCCTTTATCACAACAATGGCGACGGCACCTTCGCCGATATCTCCGCGACGTCCGGACCGGGAATCAACAGCCCAACCTCTTCACGGGGTCTCGCCATCGGCGATCTGTGGAACAACGGGCGCCTCTCCGCCGTCGTCAGCAACATGAACGCGCCGCCCAGCCTGTTGGTAAATCAGGTGCGCAACGCCAATCACTGGATCACGCTCCGTCCCGTCGGTTCGATCGCGCACTCGAAATCTCAGTCGCCGGCTGCTTCAACAGTTCCGAAGTCGCCCGCGCCGCAATCCAATCGCGACGCCATCGGCGCGCGGATTCGCGTCAAAGCCGGGCCCCGCATACTCATTGACGAAGTCCGCAGCGGCTCCAGCTTCATCTCCAACAACGACATGCGCGTTCACTTCGGCTTGGGCTCTATCACAAAAATCGACTGGGTCGAAATCCGCTGGCCCAGCGGGCTACTTGAGAAATTCGACAATCTCGCCGTCGACAAATTCCACACGTTGAAAGAAGGTTCGGGGACTCCCGCGTCCGATAAGAAGACGAATTAGCACCACACTCTTGGGAGCGTATCCGTTATTTGCATTTTTTCGAGCGCAGGCGCGGCGCGCCCGTGTCCACGCGCACCTTACGCCGCAGGAATCAGCGGCAGGAGAAACTCCTGCAACCTCTCGCTTTCGGCAATTTCCAACCTGCCAAGATGAATTCCCAGTTGGTTTCGGGCCGCCACACGCACAACGCAGCCCGCGCCGCTTACCGGCTTCGTCCCCTTCGACAATTGCAAGCTGATGTTGACCGACGATCCCACCGGAATCGGTCGCAAGACCCTAACCAGCACGCCCTCCATGCTCACGTCGATTGTTTGCCCGTCGATCTCCTGATCGCCGGTGCGCAACCTTATCGGGCATTGCAGCGGTATCCGGCGCGTCCTGCGCCGCTCGTGTTCCAGGGCTCCTTGCGTCGCGCGCACCAGCCGCAGTAAGGATTCCCTATCGATAGGTTTGTACAAAAAAAAACTCGCACCGGCCTGGAATCCTTCCGACATTGCACCGGGGCGCTGGTCGTCGCTGATCATCACCACCGGCGTCACACGATTGAAACTGGAATCCCGCATTTGCCGGGTGAGTTCGGGCCCATCAGGAGAGTTCATGCGCAGGCCAAAGAAAGCAACGGAAAACTTGCCCTCCCGCAGGAGACCCGGTGCCTCCGCGCTCCGGTTCAAAACGAGCGAATCGATACCCACGGAATGCAGGACCTTTTCGATCAGCTCGCAGCTTGCGGGCTCGTTATCGACGATGATGGCTCGCTTGTGCATCTTGGCGCTCGCTTTCCACCTTCCATCGTGCGACCCGCCCTTCGCTCGACCGAAGCCGCAAGGCACAGCTTCGCTGTCGGACCCTGCAGCAACGGGATAGATCGCACGCGGCCGAGCGCGATTGGTTCGGGGCCTCCCGCTCTCTTGCGCACGATGTCCAGCGGCAGAAATGCGCCCGATTCCAGCATCAGGTCCACGCGTCCTCGAACATCGAACTTTTCCAGCAGTGTGGAAACGTGAAATTTTATCGTTCGCACCGAAACATTCAGTTTCGCCGCGATTTCCTTGTTGCTCAGGTTTTGCGCAATATTCATAAGAACCTCTCGCTGTCGCCGGCTCAGCGGAAATCCGCGCGTTTCCGTGCCCGAACACGTCTGGATAAGTTTTGTGGCGCGCTTGGCAATTCCGTCGAACAGTTCCTGTCCCGCCGCGACCATCACCCCAAAATCTCCGGGCGTTTGGTGCCGCGCTACGCAATGAATCGCCAGCAGGCTGACGGCCTCCTCCACTGGCATCTTGCCATCCTTGTTGGCTTTCACCTCGAAACGCCGCGTTCCTGTCTTCTTATCGACAAATATGAACTCTCTCGGACGCGTCGAACAGCCGCAAGTCGTAACCTCCGATTGGAATTTTCGTTCGCGGTTCATTGGCCCTCTTTCCCTGCGTCCGTCCCGCAATTTTCGTGTCGTAGACCAGCCACAACATTCCGCCGCTTCGGTCGGTTTCGGCGAGCAGCGCGCCCTTGTTCGAGGATCCGTTAAGGTGACGGCGTCCTATCGCTGGACATGAGCAATCGCAGGTCCGCGCAGGCCCGCGCCCATCGCCCATTGCGGCCGCTCCGGACGCGACACCTCGTAAAAATCGAACTGCACGCCCACCCCTTGCGCGCACTTCGAGTCCTTCGGCACCACGCGCACTACGTGCCCCGTGCACAACCACTGCGCCGTCGGTACTCCCGTAATGTGCTCCGGCATTTCCACCAATAGATCGAGTGCTGCGCCTTTATTCAACTCCAGTTCTGTCGCGAAAAAAACGCCCCGTTGCGAAAGGTTTTTCGACTCCACCCGCAGCTCTCCGGCGTTGGACTTTCGCACGCGAATGCGCAAGTCCGTTCTGAAATCGTGCCGTTGGGATAAACGTCGATCGTGCTCAAACTTATCTACGAAATGTTCCATGACGAAAGCCTCCAGGTCATCAGGCGGGTGCGAGCGCAGCACGCTCGTGGAGGGGGTAACTCCTAGCATCGGCTTGTTCCAGTGATTGGCACAGGCTCAATTTAGTACTGCCCCACGGCCTTCGCCGCGGACCTGTTGTCACCACCGGTTGCTTTGAGATTTCTAACCTCGATTTCCAAACAAGGGCTATGTCCTATAACAACTGGCGCTGGTTGCAATCCTGAGCGGAAGTCACCTGCGCGAACATATTGCGCTTTCAGCCCGTTAAATGGGTTCGACCCGGCGCTCATGTCAGTTCACGAGTATTTGCCAAGTATCTTGGTGTTCTGACGCTTTTGTCAGTGAACTTCGAGCTCGATCCACGCACGAGAATCGAGTTCATGCCCGATCGGAAGAGGCTATGGAAATGGACGCAGGACAGATCTACCACTGCGAGAGTTGTGACGCCGAAATCAGGGTGATCCGGCCGTCCCCGGAAGCGCGCGCAAATCCCACGTGTCGCTGCGGCGCACCGATGAAAAAGCTATACAAGAAACCGTCGGTTCGCAGGATGAATCTGCGGAACGAAATCCTGACCATCGCAAAAAACAAATAGGAGCTAACCCTTTGACTCGCTGCTTCATGACCAGGAAAGCTTCGTGCGCGGCGATCTGACGATTGCACTCACTCTCGTGTTCCTGGGTCTTGGCGCGCTACTCGTCTACGAGGGCGGCGTTGCTGCCGGCGACCTGACGCAATCGGCAAGGATTATCGGCGGAGCGCTGCTGCTCTCGCTTGGGCTCGTGTTGCCTTTGGTGACCAAGAGTCGCGGGAAATGGAAGAGACCATCCCGGACCTACCGCGACGTCTGACGCCCTTTACCCCACCGAAGCGGCCCCTTCGGGCACGCCAATCTCCCGATTGGCGTCCCAGAAAAACACCACCGACCGCAGTAAAATTACTTCAGCGCGCTCGCTCCCGCGTTCGCGCACTGTCCATCCTGTGCCGCGGTGCCGCCGGAAACACCGATAGCTCCCGCGATCTTGCCGTCAACCAATAGAGGAACTCCGCCCTCGATGGGGATCGCGCCCTGCACGCGCAAGATGCGCAACCCATCTCCGCCCGCTGCCAGCGCATCCTGATACGTCTTTGTCGGCCGCTTGAATAGTGCCGCGGAGCGCGCCTTATCAATCGCCACATTGGCGCTGCCGAGCTGCGTGGCATCCATCTTTTCGTAATACACCAGGTTCCCAGACGGATCGACGATCGCTACCGCCATCGCCCAATGATTCTTGGCCGCCTCGGCCAGCGCGGGCGCGGCCGCCTTCTTGGCATCCTCCAAACTGATCGGCGCGCCGTAAGGATTGGGCATCTGCGCAAACGCGCTCGCCAGCAGACCAACCGCGACAAAAAGTGCCGCTCCAACTCTCACGAAATATCTCTGCAACATGCTCGCTCCTTTTTCCATTTTTTCGAACCACGAAATACCTTCGCAGCGTCGCCATCCGTCAGTCTGCCTGACAACCGAACGATGTCACGCCAGGGCTGTGTCACAACAGGAAGATGCCACAACGGGAGCGCGTGGCAACGAGCGGGCACGCCAACGGGTCGGAACAGCAACGGGAGGGCACGGCTTCAGCCGTGCCGTTGACGCCGCCGGCACCACCCGGCTTTAGCCGCTGAGGGCCACCGTTCGAGCCTGCACGAAGTCTCATTTCCAACCTAGCCTCCATCTGCCTACGGCTGCGGATGCGGTATTGCGTTCAACCGATCAAGCATCGCCTGCGGCGCGCTCGGCTCGTTCAACGGAGGCTGCCCGCGAGTGATCGCCCAGTGTTCCAGCCAACCGGAACCGTCGCCAACGTACGTGTCCGGCAGCGAGTAGGCCGAATCCCCTAGCGCCGCCTCCAGCGTAACGAACCGATATCCCCGCTTCCGAATCAAATCCAATACTTCCCCGATATGCTCGGCCTCCAGTTGATTCGCATGCATCAGCAGGATCTGATTCGGCTCGTAGCCCATCAAATCGCGCGAGAGCTTTTCAAAATAAGAAAAAACCTCGGTCGTGTAGGAAAGATAAGACTTCACGACTTCCTGTTGCAGCGCCGTGTCGCCGCGTTTTTTGGCGTCCTCATAAATTGTGGCGAACATCCAGTCCCAAGCATCCAACGTGACCGGCGCGATGCGATACCCGCGCTCGGTCAGAAACGCTTCCGCTTCCCGCCGCGTTTGCAGGTCTCGCCCGGTATCCAGGTACGGATGCCGGAAGTAACGCAGCTTCATCTTGTGCTGCGCCAGTAAAAGCCGCGTCACATTCTCGCCTTGAATCACCGAGTCCTCAAAGTCCTTGAGACCCGCGCCATTCAGCGAAGTGTGGCCGTAGGTGTGATTTCCCAGCTCAAAACCCGCATCCAGCCACATGTTCAGCGCCGCGATGCGTTCGTTCACTTCATCCCAATGGAAGTACAGCTTTCGCTCGTTGACGAAACCCACCACGGGAATCTTCTGTTCGCGCAAAGTGGCCAGCAGTTGCTTGGTCATCGCCGTAATGGTCGCGGCATTCATGGAGTTCGCCGACGCCGCCGGCAGATCGTCGATGGTGATGGCGATGCGCCGTTCAGGCGGTGCTTCGGTCGGCAACGCCGGCGTGCGCAGCACCACCAGGAAAGCCAAGACAACCGAGAGCAACGCCACAGCGAGCTTCATAAGGAAAACTCCTCAAGTTCTACCGCCGCGACAAAATAACACAAGAAACCCGCCAGGCGTTGTAGCGGCCGCTTTCCGAAGCGGGCGCTTTTAGGCTGATCACGCATGCTGGCGAATCCGCTGTCGAACGATGCCCGCACCTCTCCAGCCGACCTATTCCTTCGCCTTGCCCGCTTTCGCCCGGTCGAACCGCTCCGCGCGCACGATTCCCGAGCCCTCTTTTACAAAGATCAGCTGATTCGCCTTGATGTCTTTCAGCGTGTCCACTTGACCGCTGGGCCAGCGGATTTCCAGCAAATCCACCTTCTCAGCCTTTCCGATTCCGAAGTGCACGCGCAGATCGTTTTGCGAAATGTAACTGCCGCCGCTGCGCACCTCGTCCATCTGCTGGTGCGGCTTCGCTTCATCCGCCGGCTGCGTGACGCAGCGCAAGCGCGCCCCGATCCCGCTGCGATTCGACTTCGTGCCGATCGTTCGTACCTTCAGCCAGTTGTTCCTCGTCGAAGAATCGCACCGCAGCAATTGCGGAAAATCGTTGACCGTATTCACAACCACATCGATATCCCCGTCGTTGTCGAAATCTCCGAACGCGCATCCGCGAGACGCAACCGGCACCGTAATGCCCGGCCCGCCTTGCGTCGACACGTCATCAAAGCGCCCGTTGCGCAGATTCTTGTATAGCAGCTTCTGTTGCGCGTACCCGGCTTCGGTCTTGAGCTGCTCCACCTCCGGGTACACGTGGCCGTTGCAGATCAAAATATCCGGCCAGCCATCGTTGTCCATGTCGAAAAAACCGCAGCCCCATCCCAGAAATTGCGTGTGACGTCCTAACCCGGCGGCAAACGTGGCGTCCTCAAACGTGCTGCCGCCCAGATTCCGATACAGCGACGGCGTATCCCCGGCGAAATTTGTTTTTACGATGTCGAGATTCCCGTCGAGGTCGTAGTCCGCGGCGGAAACACCCATGCCCGCTTGGGGCTTGCCGTCCGCACTGAGTGCACAGCCCGACTCCATCGCGATGTCCACGAATTTTCCATTGTGCTTGTTTTGATACAGCGCGCTCGGTGTTGAATCATTAGCCACATAAATGTCCGGCCAGCCATCGTTGTCGAAGTCGGCGGTCAGAACACCAAGTCCGTAGGTGCCGTTGGCCTGGAACAGGCCCGCGGTCTCACTGACATCGGAAAAAGTCCCGTCGCCGTTGTTGTGATACAGAATGTTTTTTCCGCCGTTCAGTCCCGGAGGGCCGCACGCCACCATAATTCCTTTGTAAAGGCAGGGACCCGACTCCGGAACAGGCGCGGTCGCCAGGTCGAGATCGATGTAGTTCGCAACGAAAAGATCCAGCCGCCCGTCGCGATCATAATCTACGAACGCGCAGCCCGTGTTCCAGCGCTTTCCGGAACCCGCAACTCCCGATTTTTCGCTCACATCAGTAAACGTGCCGTCGCCGTTGTTGTGATAGAGAATGTTCTTGCCGAAATACGTCACGAACAAATCTTCAAAGCCGTCGTTGTCGTAGTCTCCGATGCAAACGCCCTGGCCCCAGCCGGAATGCGCGACGCCCGCCTTGGCGGTCACATCGGTAAACGTCCCGTCGCGATTGTTCTTGAACAAATGCGAAGTCGGCGCCTGCCCCGCGGGAAAACCTTCGAGCCGCGAGCCGTTCACCAGGAAAATATCCAGCCAGCCGTCGTTGTCGTAGTCGTAGAACGCCACGCCACAGCCGGTCGTCTCCAGGAGGTATTTATTTTTGTGTTCGCCGCCGAAGGTGGTCTTGACGTTGAGTCCCGACTCGCGGGCAACGTTCAGAAAGCTGATGCCGAGACTTGGAGTTTGTGGGACCGCGGGAACCACCGATGCGGTTTGTTGAGGATTCCCCGGAAATACACGACGCGATGCGGACGCCGCGAGAGCAAAAACATTTTCAAGCGATAGCACCCACGCGGAACGGCTCAACGACTGCAGGAATGTCCGCCGCGAAGAAAACAAAAGTATGGTACCTTCCCGCACTGGCCCGCGCTGGGCGCGAGGTCGGCCAGTGCTCGACTCCGCTCTTGGGTGCCCCACCCTTGGTTTTTAAGGGTGGGTCTTTCTTTGTGTTAGTTGGGCGACACCCTTGACTCTCGGGATGGGCCTCGCGCTTATCTTAGCGTATGCGTGTCGAGATTCTGCAATGTTCGCAATTTAAGCGAATCGCGAATCAAGACTTGCTGCCACTTCTCACACGAACATGAATTCCCCTTCCAACTTTTCCCGTCGATGCAAAGCTCGCTTGGCCTTCTTTCGGCGATGGATGCAACCGATGCTCCGTGCGCTCGCCGCTTCCTTAATCGTCGCATCAACGGTCCCGATCGTCTCCGCACAAACGCCGATCGAGCCTGCGCATACCCTGGAATTATCGCGCCCCGCCCGACCGTGGGAATTCCTGCCGCTAGTTGGAAAGCGCGCCGCGCTGTTCGGCGATGAATCCGGGCGCATGGAAGCCTGGGTGTATCCGCTGAAATTCCTGCGAGAGTTTCACCTGCAATTTCACGAGGGCGGCCGAGTCGTGCCCGCCGAATCACTCGCGCGCACCGTGATCGTGCATCCGGAGTCGAGCACCATCGTCTATAGCGGCGATACCTTCACCGTGCACGAAACATTCTTTGTCCCGGTGAACGAACCCGGCGCCGTGATTGTCTTCGACGTGGAAACCGAGCAACCCCTCGAAATCGAAGCAAGCTTTGTCCGCGATTTTCAGCTGGAGTGGCCGGCCGCGATTGGCGGCACGTACATGTCCTGGGAAGCCAGCGCCCACGCCTTCGTTCTCGGCGAAGAAACCAGGAAATTCGTCGCGATCGTCGGCTCACCCGGCGCGAACGAGGCGTCGGAGGAATATCAGACGAATTATTCCCAGTCGCAAAAGAGTTCTTTCCGTCTCGGCGTCACGAGCAAAGGCAAAGACACAAAAATCATCGTGATGGCCGGGTCCGTAAACGGGCAACCAGACGCCGATGCAACATATCGCCACCTTTCCGCAGACTATCCGCAACTGCTGAAGGCATCGGCGGAATATTACGCAAACTATTTGCGCGACACGGTGAGCTTGACGCTGCCGGACGCGCAGCTTCAACAAGCCTACGACTGGTCGCGCATCAGCGTCCTGCAAGGCATGGTCACCAATCCGTTTCTCGGCACCGGTTTGGTTGCGGGATATCGAACTTCGGGCGACAGCGCTCGGCCGGGCTTCGCGTGGTTCTTTGGCCGCGATTCGTTGTGGACTTCGCTGGCGCTGAACGCCGAGGGCGATTTTGCGAACACCCGAACGGCGCTGGAATTCGTGAGCAAGTTCCAACGCGACGACGGAAAGATTCCGCACGAAATCGCGCAAACCGCCAGCCTCGTACCGTGGTTCAAGGATTTTCCCTACGGTTATGCATCCGCCGATGGCACGCCGTTATACATCATTGCGATGAATGATTACGTGGCGCAAAGCGGCGACGTGGCCTTCGCGAAGGAAAAATGGGACAGCGTCTGGAAGGCGTATCAATTTTTGCGCTCGACGTACGACGCGCAGGGATTCCCCCGGAATTTCGGGATTGGACATGGCTGGGTGGAAGGCGGCCCGCTGCTGCCGGTGAAGACGGAGTTGTACCAGACGGGACTGGGAGCGGAAGCGTTGCGGGCGCTTGCGAATCTGGCGCAGCTCGCCGGTAAAGACGACACGAGCAAGCAACTCACGCAAGAATTCGAGAAGCAGCGTCCGCTGGTCGAGAAGGCGTTCTGGCTGACGGAGAAAAACCGTTACGCGTTTGCGCTGGACAAGGACGGCAAGCCAGTGGACGAAGCCAGCGTGCTCGCGACCGTGCCGATGTGGTTCGGTTTGCTCGACGAAAAAAACTCCGAGCAAATGATTTCGCAATTGGCGGATTCGGATCACCAGACCGACTGGGGGATGCGCATCATTTCCAATCGCGCGGCGCTCTTCAGCGGCGGCGGGTATCACTACGGCTCGGTGTGGCCGCTTTTTACTGGGTGGGCTTCGGCGGGCGAGTATCGCTATCACCGCGCGCTGCCCGCGTACGAGAATCTGCGGGCGAATGCGCTGTTGGCGCTCGATGGTTCGTTGGGGCATGTGACCGAAGTATTGTCCGGCGATTCGTACCAGCCGCTCTCCACGAGTTCGCCACACCAGATCTGGTCCGCCGCGATGGTGGTGAGTCCGGTGCTGCGGGGCATGCTCGGATTGTCTTCGGATGCCAAGACGGGGACGCTCACGTTCGCGCCGCATGTGCCCGCGGACTGGACGTCGTTCGCGATTCGCGGCGCGCGTGCAGGCTCCGCGCGGATGGATCTGAGTTACGCGCGATCGGCGGACGGAATCACGTTGCAGGTGAATTGCACCAGCGTTCCGGCGTGCCCGATCGAATTTTCGCCGGCGCTCAGTTTGCGCGCGCAAGTGCTCGGCGTGGAAATGAATGGGAAACCGGTGACGTTTCACGTGGCGGCGAACGAGGAAGATCAGCATGTGATCGCGCGAATCTCGGCGTCGGGCAAAACAAATACTCTGAAAGTTCGCGTGCGAAATGATTTTGGGGTGAGCTACGAATCGACGCTGCCGCCTTTGGGTTCACGCAGCCACGGATTGCGGATGCTTTCGGAAACCTGGACGGCCGATCGGAACACGTTGACCGTCGATGTTGCGGGTGTGGCTGGCGGAGTCTATGAATTGACGGTGTGGAATCCCGGGCAAAATCTTTCCATTGAAGGTGGCGAATTGCTGGGAGCAGCGAACGGAAGTGCGAAGCTACGCGTGCGGTTTCCGGCGGGCGAGCCGGACGAATATGTCCACGAAAAGATTGTGTTTCACTTTTCGGGAGCACAAGATACGCGGGGCAAACGTGGAAAGCCGGCCGCGTGATTTATCTTGATTCTTGGGACGAATTTGACGGATATAGCTTCCGGCGAAGAAAAAGATCGGTCCTGAGCATCCAAGTATTTTCCTAACAACGGCGAGTCGGGCGTCTGGAGGCAGCTTCATGTCCAAGACCTTGATCGTTGCAGGTTTGCTGGTGGCCAGCATGTCGACGTTTACACCGATTGCGCGCGGACAAGTGAAGGCGGCGGATGTCGCACGCCACGATTGGTGGCAACACGCCGTGTTTTACGAGGTGTACCCGCGGAGCTTTGCCGACAGCAACAACGACGGCGTGGGCGATTTGAACGGCATCACTTCCAAGCTCGGCTATTTGCAGCATCTGGGCGTCAACGCGATCTGGATTACGCCGTGTTTCCCTTCTCCGCAAGTCGATTTCGGATACGACGTGTCGGATTACGAGAACATCGATCCGATGTACGGGACGCTGGCGGATTTCGATCGCTTGGTTGCCAAAGGCAAGACGCACGGCATCAAGATCATCCTGGATTTTGTGCCGAACCATACTTCGGACCAGCACAAGTGGTTCCTGGAGTCGAAATCGTCGCGCACTTCGCCAAAGCGTGACTGGTACATCTGGCGCGACGGCAAAGGCCCCAATCAGCCGCCGAATAATTGGACTTCGACGTTTGGAGGATCGGCGTGGAAGTACGATCCTGCGACCGGCCAGTATTACTACCATTATTTCTACGCCGAGCAGCCCGATCTGAACTGGCGCAATCCGGAAGTGGTGAAGGCGATGCTGGATGCGATGCGCTTCTGGTACAAGCGGGGCGTTGCGGGATTCCGGCTGGATGCGGTGGACACGCTTTATGAAGATCCCGACCTGAAAGACAACCCGCTTTTGCCGGGCACCGACAAGTTCGGCTTTCCCAACACCCACGAGATTTACAACAAAAAACTGCCGGAAGTGCACGACATCATGCGCGCGATGCGCAAGGTGGCCGACGAATACGGCGCGGTGCTGATCGGCGAGACCTGGACGCAGAGCGTGGCGCAGTTGCGCGAATATTACGGCGCGCGCAACGACGAATTGCAGATGCCCATGGACCTGATGATGACGGAGATCAAGCAGCTCTCCGCGCCCGCCTTTCGCGAACACATCGGAGCGGTAGAGAGCGCGGGCGGCTGGCCAGTGTTTGTGATCAGCAATCACGATATCGTGCGGTCGTACACGCGGTGGGGCGACGGGGTGCACAACGACGACATCGCCAAAGTGATGGCGGCGATGTACCTGATGCTGCGCGGCACGCCGGTCATGTATTACGGCGAAGAAATCGGGATGGAGAACAACGATCCCAAGAGCAAGGACGATGTGCGGGACCCGATCGGCCGGCGCGGCTGGCCGCTGGAAAAGGGCCGCGACGGCGAACGCACCCCGATGCAGTGGAGCGACGCGAAGAATGCGGGGTTTACGCAGGGGACGCCGTGGCTGCCGGTGGCGCCGAATTACGTTACGCACAACGTAGCGACGGAGACGGCCGACCCGCAATCGATCCTGAACTTTTATCGGCGGCTTCTGGAGCTGCGGCGGGATGAGCCGGCGCTGCGGGAGGGGCAATACGTGGCGCTGAATCCGCAGGATCCTAACGTGTTCGCGTTCGTGAGGCGATTGAAGGGCGAAGCGGTGCTGGTAGCGCTGAACATGTCGGGCTCGAGTCAGAAGGTCAAGATCGATCTGAAGGCTGCAGGGTTCTCGCGGCCGAGGATGAGGGTGCTGCTGGCGAGTTCGCACACGCCGATCACGAAGGTTTCGACGGAGATAGAGATGGAGCCGTTTTCGGCCTTGATCGCGAAAACTGTCAAATAGAAGCAAGGAGTTGTGTCAATTTGCGGCTTCTACAGGATCATGGATCAGCGCGAAATTCGGCCCGAAAAGCGAAGCGATTCGTTACCAAGTAGTACCCCCACCCCCCCTGGGGGTTTTCATAAGTGTTCATTCTAAAGAAGGTTAAAGTCGTTTGTTTTGATAGACTTTTACAAGGGCAATAATATACTTGGCTAACCAAACTGTGCTAGGGTGGGATGTTCCGGCGCTCGAAAGATGATGTGATCTTCCCAGTAGTTTTTCAATCCATATTCGATGTAGGCTTTAATCGCCCATCTGATTTTTTCGGTAGCCTCGCCCTCCGTAGTGCCGACTGCAACCAAATCAAAATCAAGTGCGTGAGCGACAAAGCCATCAGGTTCCTCAGAATACCGAATGATTGACCGGCCTGATTTGTTAGTCCAAAAGAAGTGAGAGGATTTTTATATCACAGCCATGGGCTGTGAAGTTGGATTTACCCCCCTTGGGCTACAGGCCGCGGGGGCAGGCGGCCTGTAGCCGAGTGCAGAGTGCGGCCGCTTCGTGTTGTATTCCACGCGCCAGTTTTCGATCACGATCTGGGCCTCCTTCAGTGAGTAAAAAATCTC
>JBEKWY010000061.1:0-28144 GCA_049512575.1 Candidatus Acidiferrum sp. | reverse complement strand
CCTTCGGCACGTCACCTCGATCGCGAGTAAGGACCGCCAGGGCGTTCAAAGACACGGCGACGCCTGTCTTGTCACCCAACCCACGGGCGATGTCGCGGCTTTCGCCGATGAGCGCATCTGCCGAGGCGTAGTCTCCCTGTTCGCCGGCGAAGACGCCTGCCGCAAAAAGCGCGCGCGTGCGCGCCTTGGTGGGAGCTGCTGCCCCTGGGAGCTTCAGCAATCTGCCCAACAGGTCCCGCCCTTCAGCCAGATAGTCGCGAATTTCCCAAAAGCGAAATAGCGCGGTGCCGAGCCGCAAACCCCAATCTGCATTTCCGGTTTCGATCAGCCATTCGAGCCCCGCCCGCAGATTGTCATGTTCGAGGGCACAGCGTTCCAACCATGCCGCTCGCTCCACGCCGGACTGCTCGGTGGCTTCTTCTTCTGCAAGCACCAGGCAATAAGCAGCCTGGGCGCGTTTGGTCGAGGCTTCCTCGCCGCTGGCGGTCAGTTTCTCCAGGGCGTACTCGCGAATCGTCTCCAGCATCACGAACCGCGATTCACCATTCGGAGTCTCTACTTGTTGCGTCAGGCTTTTATCCACCATGGAGGCCATACCATCCAGCAGATCGAGAACGAGATCACCCTTGGCTTCGCACACCGCCTCGACCCCTTCCAGGTTGCAGCCTCCGACAAACACCGCTAGCCTGCGGAAAAGCTTCTGCTCCGCGGCGTTCAGCAGCTCATAACTCCAATCCATGGCCGCGCGAAGTGTCTGCTGTCTCTGTGGCAGGTCTCGAGCGCCGCCCGTCAACAACTGCAGGCGGCTTGCCAGCCGCGTCCGCATGGACGAGGGTGAGAGAACCTTTACGCGGGCCGCTGCCAACTCGATCGCCAGAGGCAACCCGTCTAATCGCGCGCAAATCTCGGTGACCGCCGACGCGTTCTCCTGGTTAAGCTCAAAGTCCGGCTTGGCAGCAGTGGCGCGCTGTACGAACAACGCCACCGCGGGCGACTGGGAAAGAACGTCCAGAGAACGTGCCGACCGCCAATCGGGTAACCCCAGCGGCGGCACCGGAAATTCATGCTCCCCATAAACGTGCAGCGCCGCGCGACTGGTTACCAGAATCTTAAGGTTCGGGCCGGCGGCCAGTAGTTCCGCCACCGTTGGTGCCGCTGGAACCAGATGCTCAAAATTGTCCAGTAGCAACAACATCGGTGCGCGCAACGATTCCTGTAAACTCTTCTTCAGTATTTCCAGTGGCGACTGGCCACCAACTTCCCGGATTCCCAACGTCTGCACGATTACGGAAGCGACCAACACCGGATCGCTTAGCGGCGAGAGCGGTACAAAATGGATTCCGCCGACAAAGCCTTCGGTCAGCGCGCTGGCCACCTCCACCGCCAGACGCGTCTTGCCGATCCCTCCGGGGCCAGTGACCGTAACCAGGCGCACATCCTGGCGCATCAGCAGTTCTTTGATGGCTGCTACTTCTTTCTCCCTCCCGACAAATCCCGTCCGTGCCACCGGAAGGTGCGCCGCTCGAGCCGCGGGTTGCTTGACCGAGTCCTCCGAGAAGCAGTCTCGTATGGCCGCGAGTTCCCGCGCCAGGTCTCGCGTCGACACGTAACGTTTGTCCGGCTCTTTTGCCAGGCATCGCTCGATCGCCCAACACAACGGAGCGGGGGCGTTGCGACTTTTCACGGCAACGGGCTCGGCTTCCTCCCGCAGAATGGCCACCAATGTTTCTGCGGCGGTGCTTCTTTGGAAGGGACGCTTTCCGGCCACCATTTCGTACAGCATCAATCCAAACGAAAATTGGTCCGACCGGAAATCCACCCCTTGCCCGCCGACTTGTTCCGGTGACATGTATCCGATCGTTCCTACCATCACACCCGTTCCCGTAACCGACGTGGATGTCGCAGACACATCCAGCTGCTCCTCGCTGGACGAGGCTTGTTTGGCAAGCCCAAAGTCGAGGATCTTCACGAACTTGTCGTGAGACACCATCACGTTCTCGGGCTTCAGGTCCCGATGCGTGATGCCCGCTTCATGCGCTTTCGTCAGCCCCTCCGCGATCTGAACCGCGATTTCAATGGCCCTTCGCATGGGCAGCAAACCGGGTTCCAGTAGTTGGCGCAGGGTCTTTCCTTCTACCAGTTCCATCGCGATGTAGTGAGTAGAACCGTCTGTTCCGAGTTCGTAGATCGTCACGATATTCGGATGATTCAGGGCAGAGGCCGAGCGGGCTTCCCGTTCGAAGCGTTGTAACCGCAAAGTGTTCGTCGAAAATGCTGGGGGGAGAAGCTTGATCGCGACGGTGCGCTCCAGCCGCGTGTCACGCGCGCTGTACACTTCGCCCATCCCGCCGGCACCCAGCGGAGCAACAATCTCAAACGGACCAAGTCGGAAACCTGGAGCAAGGGCCATGATTTGCCGCGATTATACCCTCGGATCCTCGGCTGGGTACTTCCGTCTTCGCTTTTATCATTCACTCCGTTCTTCGTTTCAGGAAAGCCTCGAGTGGCGCGGAGATCGTTGCGCGGACCTTGTCGCGCAGGGCGGGGACGTCTTCCTTGGTTAGGCCGGTGGTGTCGATGGTGTCGTGAAGGACGACCGTGACCCTAGCGGGCCACAGCATCCAGTGGCCGGTGCGGTGATGTTGAAAGGAGCCGACCAGGCTTACGGGGACTATGGGGAAACCGAGTTGCTGTGCCACGCGGAAGCCGCCGTCCTGGAACGGATTCAGATGGCCGTCGCGGGTGCGCATGGCTTCAGGAAAGATGATCAGGCTGGTGCCGCCGTTGATGGCGTCTTGCGTCAGCCGCCACATGCGTTTCAGATCGGAGGGTCGGCGAACGTCGGGGACCGGAACGTTGCCGAAGCGCTTCATCAGCCAGCCATAGGCGGGGATTTTGAAATGCGATTCCAGCTCCCAGCCGCGCACGTATTGCGGGATGGCGCAGTAGAGCATGAAAGGGTCAAAGAGATTGACGTGGTTGACCATGAAGAAACAGGTGCGATTAGGGTCGAAGTTGGCGGAGCGCTGGACTTCGACGCAGGTGCCGGAAAAAAACGCAATGCGCCGGCAGAAACCGCGCTGCAGCCAATCGTGTTTGCGCGGATCGAGGAAGATGCCAAGAAGTACGAGTATGGGCGCGACGATGAAAAAGTGCAGGAGCGTCACGATCCAGAGAATGGCGCTACGTACGGCGAGCCAGATTCGCTTCATACGTAGATATCCACTGCTGCGGGGAGTATGTCGAGCGAGCAGCACTCGAGCGTGGCGATCTCTCCGTCGATCATCACGTCGATAGGGACGGGGACGTTGAACTCCACGTGGCGCACGGCGCGGCGCGAGGCCAGCGGGTGACGGATGTGAGTGCCGTCGTAGAGTCTCGGGAGCATGCGCATCAGGCCCAGGCGGCCGATCGGGCCCCAGCGGACGAATTCGATCATCCCGTCCGCCGGATCGGCATTGGGAGCGATCAGCATGGTGCCGCCGGTGTACTTGCTGTTGTTGAACGTGAGGAACAGGCAGCGGCGCTCGTCCCAATCCTTGTCATCATCGCAGCGGAGCGTGAAGGCACGGCGTCGGAGCTGCGCGACGCGCACAAAGACTCCGAGAAGATAGCCGAGATGGCCTAGGGATTTGAAATGACGATTGGTGAGCGCGCCAACGTCGGCAGTGAAGCCGATGCTGAGGAGATTGAAGGAATAAATCTGGCCGCTGGTATGAGTGAGGCGGATGAGATCGATGGGGCGTTTGCGATCCGCCAGAATGGCTTGCAACGAGGATTCGGCGCCATCGCTGGTAAAGTCTCGGAGAAACGAATTGCCGGTGCCGAGCGGCAGGAAGCCGAGGGAAATGCGTTTTTGCGGAGCGCCGGCCGCGAAAACGCCGTTGATGATTTCATGGGCTGTGCCGTCGCCCCCGACCGCGATAAAACGCCGATAGCCCTGGTTGCAGGCTTCGCGCGCGAGATCGATCGCATGGCCGGGGCCGGTGGAAGCGATCACGTCGACACCGATGCCGCCTTCGCGCAGGCGCGCGAGGGCCGGTCCAGCAAGCTTTGCCGAACGCCCGCCACCCGCAGCGGGATTTACGATAGCGAAGAAGCGTTCCATCGGTGTGCCGTGGATCTCCTGCCGCTTCAATTGCGACGAGTTCACAAAGACTGAATCGCGGCTGCGCGATCGAGCTTGGCCAGCCGTTCCGCCAGGATGTTCCTTTTTATCTTAAGCGAAGCGGTGCGGGGAAAATCTTCTTCAAAGAGGATGATTCCATGAATGCGCTTGTAGTTGAGGAGGCGGCTGTTGAGGAGCGAGATGTTTTTGCGCAGGTCCTCGGTGAGGGTTTGGCCCGGCTCAAGGTGGATCACCAGGACGAGTTGTTCGCCGACCATGCTGCGCTGCGGCCAGATGTAGTTCGCGGCGAATACGCAGAATTCTTTTACGGGAAGACTTTCGAAGACGGACTCGATGTCTTCGGGATAGATGTTCTTGCCTTCTTCGGTGACGATCATGTTTTTCTTGCGGCCGAAGAGTTGCAGATGGCCCGCGGGATCAAAACGACCGAGATCGCCGGTCTTTAGCCAGCCGTCGACGATGGTTTCGGCGGTCAGCTCCGGCTCATTCAAGTAACCAGACATGACCGTTTTGCTGCGGACGAAGATTTCGCCTATTCCGTCTGCGTTGGGCTCTACGATGCGGACTTCCATGCCCGGAAGCGGTTTGCCGACGGTGTCGGCGCGAAACGGGTGCAGGTCGTTCACCGTGATTGCGGTGCCTGCTTCGGTCAGGCCGTAACCGTTGGCTACCGGGATGCCGAGGTCGTAGAAAAACTGGAGCGTTTGCGGTTCGGTGAAGGCGCCGCCGACGATGATGGCGCGGAGTTCGCCGCCAAAGCCGGAGTGGACTTGCTTGAGAAGGCGGCGGCTGAGGCCCAGGCGCGGCTGACTTTTTGTCAGGGCTTTGTTGACGGTGACCAGCGCGTCGAAGATCTTCCTCTTGCTGGACGGCAACGCGTCGAAACGGGTTTGTAAGCCTTTTTGAAGATTTTTGAGGACGAGCGGCACGAGGCTGACGTAGGTGATTTTGTACTTTGGGAAGGCTTCGCGGACGAATTCGGGGCGCAGTGTGCGGAGATGCACAACGGTTGCGCCGCAGATGAACGGGCCGAAGAATCCGACCATGAAGTCGATCGCATGATTCGTGGGCAAGATGCTGAGATAGCGGAAGCCGGGAGCGAAGGGATACAGCGAGGTCAGCGCAACGCATTGTTCGAGATAGTTTTCATGCGTCATCATGCAGCCCTTGGGCCGGCCACCGGTGCCTGAGGAATACACGATGGTCGCCACGTCCTTGCGCGTGCGCGGAACAAAAACCGGGGCCGCAGCATTGGTCAAGGTTTCTTCCCATCGTTGCGCTCCGGCCAGGTCAACATTCGCCGGCGCCTCCGTCACATAAATCTGAGCAAGACTTGTGGCTGTGCCGCGACCCGGAGACGCAGCGAGTTGCCGCCAGATCGGATATTCAGTCACAAGCACCCGTGCGCCGGAATGCGCAAGCAACTGCCATTGCTCATCGGGCGTGAGTTTGTAATCGAGCGGAACCAGTACGCCGCCGCAGGAAAAAATCGAGTACGCGGAAATCAGCCACTTGGACTGATTGGTCATGATGATCGCGGCGCGATCGCCGGCGTGGAAATTTACGTCTTGGATGGTTCTCGCTAGCGGCTCAGCTCGCTTCTTGAAATCGCGATAGGTGAGCCGCTCTTTCTCGCGCTCGCGGTCGGCCTCGATCAAGCAGGTTTCATCCGCGAACTGCTCCAGCGCATCCTTCAGCGCGGCGCCAATAAATTGGTACTTCGTGAGATCCAGCATTACAGGCGGGATTGGATCCGCGAGGCCAGGGTGCGGAAGTCGCTTACGCCTTGGACTTCGTAGTCGGGCAGCTCAATGTTGAAGTGGTTTTCGATGCGGCTCAGAAGTTCGAGTGTTTGCAGACTATCGATACCCAGCTTCTTGAAGAAGTCGTCGTCGGGAGCGAGAGTGCCTGCGGGCACGTGGAAATGCTTGGTGGCCAAGTCCAGGATTTCCTGGGTAGTTTGATCGATGGTGCGCATGGGATACGTCAATTTATCACCAACAGGGCCAAGAAGAAAAACCCTAGCAGCCATGGCCCCAGGCCGCACGGCGCGACGTATCCATTGTAGGGGCACAGCACCGCTGTGCCCCAGCTCGGCAACCAACCAAGTGTACGCGGCTCTTTCTTCTCTGCCGCGATTTCCTTTCGGTGAGGGATCACTCCCGATCTTTGCTTATAACAAGACCAGGCCGCGGCGGATGCCTTGGGTTACCGCTTCGGCTCGGCTGGCTGCGCCCAGTTTGCCGAGGATCGAGGCTACGTGGAATTTCGCGGTGTGGTCGGAGATGTTCAGGCAGGAAGCGATTTCTTTGTTGGCCAGGCCGGCGGCCAGCATTTGGAGAACTTCGCGCTCGCGGCGGGTTAAGGGCTCGGCCAATTCGGTCAGCGATTGGGACGCAGGAGTTGCCGCCGGCAAGACGGCCGCGATCTCGGCGGGATGCAGCACCAGCAATCCCGCGCTGACCGCCTGAAGAGTGGCAGCGAGTTGATCTCGCGAGACGTCAACGGGGAGCACGGCACGGACGCCGTTGCGCAAAGCTTCGCCAGGGCAACTTGGCGGAGAATTTCCGGCGAGAACTACGACGGGAATTTCCGACGCGAGATCGGAACGGGTTAGGGAGTCGAGCAGTGATTGAGCGTTCTCGCCGGATGCATCGATGACCAGCGCATCGGCTTCCCCGTCCGTGAGCGCGCCTTCGATCGAGTCGATATCTGGCGCGCCGCCCACAACTTCTACGCCACGATCCGCGAGAAGATTCTGCAGGCCGGAACGAGCCAGCGTTGACGCCGCGACGATGAAGACGCGAATCACGCGGCGACGCCGCTCCTCGTGGCTTGGCTGCCGAGTTGGATCGTGACGCGCCGAATGCGGACGTAATCTCCACGAAGAAATTCCAGACGGAGCGCGCGCGGGCCCGTGCCGCGAAGCGCTCGCGACAAATCTTCAAGCAGGCTGAACGGTTTGCCTTCGGTGCCCAGCAAAATATCTCCGGGCAGGAGCGAAGCATTCGCCGCGGGACTGCCTGGCTCGACTTCGAGCACAACGAGTCCAAAAGATTTTGCGGCGCGGGCCCCGGACTTGGGAACTTGCACGGGATACAGCGTCACGCCTAGCCAGCCGTCGTTCGTGTTCTTGTTGGAACCGCCGCCGGAGAGGAAGTCGGTGACAGCGTTGCTGGGAATCGCGAGGGCTAATTGGCCGGCGACCATGGTGTTGATGCCGATGACACGGCCTGCGGCGTCGGCGAGCGGGCCGCCGGAATTTCCGGGAGCGAGGCGAACTCCGGCCTGCACCCAGGATTGCGGGCCGAGGCCGGGAAGTGGACCGACCGCGTGGACGACACCAGTCGTGAGGGCGCCTACGAAACCCAGCGGATTGCCGATGGCGATGGCGAGTTCGCCTGGGCGAACGCGGGAAGAGTCAGCCGGAGTTGCGGCTGGCAGATTTTTTGCGTTCACGCGGAGCACGGCGATATCGCGCGCGATGTCAGCGGATTCGAGCGTGGCATCGAGTTCGCGGGCGTCCCAGAGTTGAACGCGGAGGCGCTCGCGGCGGGCGACGTGGGCGTTGGTGACGATGAGGCCGTCGCTCGACCAGATTACGCCGGAGCCGTTGCCGCGCCGGCCTGCGTGGATGAAGACTGTGGAGCGGCGGAGATTTTCCGCGATTTCGCCGAAGCTGGTGACGGGCATTTTATTCGGCCCCGTGGAGGCGTTCGCTGACGACTACCGTGGTTTCCTGCAGCGCGCCGCCACGAACAAATCCCAACGATAGGCTCTTGCCGATCACCGCGCCTTGCAGCCGCGCGTGGATGTCTTCGAGTCGAGCGATCGGTTGGCCGGCGATCGCGACGATGATGTCGCCGATGACGAGGCCGGCTTTGTGGGCTGGGCTTTCGGGTTCCACTTCCAGGACGATGGCTGCCGTCTTCGCTTCGCGATGCAGGGACTGGCGAAGTGCGTCAGGCAGGCGCACGGGTTGCACGCCTACGCCGAGATAACCGCGTGGTATGCGGCCTTTTTGTAAGAGCGTGTCGATTACGGAATTGACGGTCGAAGCAGGAACGGCGATGGCGCCGAAGCGGGCGAAGCGCGGAGTGGCAATGCCGAAGACTCGACCGCTGGCGTCAACAACGGCTGCACCTGCGGCGGTGGGTTGGATCGCGACGTCGAGACGGATATACGGCGCCAGCGATGTGCCGGTCCAAGTCTTGCGCTCGGGCGCGACCAGGCTGACTACGCCGAGCGCGGCGACAGGTCCGCTGGCGCGGGTGCGGCCGACGACGAGCGTCAGGCTGCCAGGCTTGATTGCTGCGGCGTCGCCAAATTCATTCACGGGCGTCGTTGCTTCGGCGCATTTCAAGACCGCGAGGTCGGTCGATGGATCGCGGCCAACGAGCGCCGCCGGAACAACTCGGCCATCAGCGAGTGTGACGTGAATCTCTTCGTCGCGGCGCAGGGCGTGTTCTGAAGTGACGATGATGCCCGCCCGCCAGATCACACCGCTCGACGAGCCGCGGGCTTCGGCGTGGACGGCGACAGCAGTTGCCGCGGCCCGATCAGTGGCTTGGGCCAAGGCATTTGAGAGTTCGATAAGTTGAGAAGACATGTGCAACCTCCATGAACAAGATGCCGGAGTTGCAGGGGCAACTACATCCGCCGATCGGCTAGGTCGTGACCCGGAAGAATGGCTAGGTTTTTGTGAGACTCGCGGCCTGAAGGCGCTG
Organism: Candidatus Acidiferrum sp.; assembly: GCA_049512575.1. Taxonomy (GTDB): domain Bacteria; phylum Acidobacteriota; class Terriglobia; order Acidiferrales; family UBA7541; genus Acidiferrum. The sequence continues at coordinate 19,288 of JBEKWY010000061.1, read as the reverse complement.
GCGCTACGGAATGAGAGTTGTGCTCTCCATGAGTTCGAGGCGATTGCCGAAGGGATCGAAAACGTGGACGCGGCGAAAATCGTTGAACGATGTGTCGGGCCTGGTGGGAAGGCCTGCGCTTTGGCAGGCGGCGACGATGTCGTCGATATTGTCGACCACGAGCCCGGGATGAGCGCGCTTGGCGGGATGAAAGTCCTCTTCGATGCCGACGTGTAAATTCACAGGTCCTGCGGCGAACCAGATGCTGTTGCGGCCGGCCATGGATGCGGGCTTCGCGACTTCGGTGAGGCCAAGGATGCCGACATAGAAGCTGCGGGCGCGCTCTTCACCGCCAACGGGAATCGCGAGTTGCACGTGATCGAGACTAAGGATTGGCATCGGTTGCCGGCTGCGGTGGCGAATCGCCAGCCCAAGGCGAGACGCAGAAATAACTCCCGTGCTGGCCGGAGGCGAGAAACATCAGCGCGGCGAGCAGGAACAGCGCTACGAGATGAAGAGTTCTACGTTTCATTTTGATGTGTGCTGATTGGATTCTATCAGAAGGCGTTTCGTTACTTACGGGAGGTAGGGCATGGCTTCGGTGGACTCGACGAATTTTTTCAGCGCAGCCATGACTTCCGGGCGGGTGAAAAGTTCGCAGAAGAGGTCGATTTCGCGGCGGAGTTCTTCGTGGGGGATGGGCTTGATGAATTTTTTGGCGGCGGCGCGGGTTACGGCGTCAAACTTGGTGATTTGTGCGGCCGTGGCCTGAGCGATTTTTTGGGCTTCGCCTTCAGCGGCGAGTTGGGCGACGAGGCCAACGGCTTGGGCGCGAGTGGCGTTGACGCTGCGGCCGGTGAGGAGCAGGTCGCGGACGAAGGCGTTGCCAAGGTCGCGCTTGAGACGGGGGATGCCGCCGAAGCCGGGTATGAGCCCGAGACGAAGTTCGGGGAAGGCGAAGCGGGCCATTTTGTCGGCGACGATGATGTCGCAGGCGAGGGCGAGCTCCAGGCCGCCGCCGAAACAGACGCCGTGGACGGCGGCGATGGTCACGAAGGGGGCGGCATCGATGGCGTTGAGGACGGCGTGAATGCGCTCGAGGAATTGGCGAACGCCTGCAAGACGCTCCGTGGTGGAAAGTGACGCGGCGCCGTTGTAGAGCTCACGGAGATCCGCGCCAGCGGAGAAGCCATGTTTGCGGGCGCTCGTGACGATACAGGCGGAGGTCTGAGGGGCAAGTGAGGGGAACGCGGCGACGAGCTTTTCAAGCTCGCCGAGCATGACGGAGCCAATTTCGTTGGCGGGTTCGCGGTCGAGGGTCAGCTCAAGGATGGAGTCGCGCAAGTGCCAGCGCAACGCCTTGCCGGTGAAGGATGTCATTTTCGAGAGACCAAATGTCTCCAAGACAGAAGAAAGCAGCCAAGCTTACTACAGTCTGAAGCAGGGGCTGTACCTAGGCTGGAAGGCGAATTGTGTTAACAATCTGGTTACCCCACCCCCCTGGGTGTTTTTCACAAGTGTTCATTCTAAAGGGAGTTAAAGTCGTTTGTTTTGATAGACTTTCACAAGTGTTCATTCTAAAGGAGTAAAGCCATTCTCCGATCGCCGCGATCCTTAAGGGCGAGACTTGCCGCTACCTGCGCTAGTTTGCGGTAGGCTCGGTATCGCTCGACACATCAAACTACCAGTTAATAGTACCAGATGATTACCTCCCCGTCAAGGGATTTCTTGAAGCGCGCAGGACGGAGTCCTGTGACGACTAATCGTCACGGTCTTCGTTGATCGGATTGGTTGAGGTCCTTCGCGCCTATCCTGGTCGGATAGGCTCAGGATGACAGTTTGTGGTGAGCGATCGGATAGGTGTTGGATGGTAGTTGGTCGGCGGGGTCCATCAATCGCGTGATGGTGCGGTTCAGATCTTTGTTCTATTCGCGATCGGATTGGATTGAGTTGGGATGGCGGGTGGTTAGCGGATTTTTTCGGGGGTTTTCGCGGCGTACAGCGCGTCGATTTCCTGGGCGAAGCGGGTGTTGATGGCGGCGCGGCGGAGTTTGCCCATGGCGGTGAGCAGCCCGCCGTCTGGAGTCAGCGTTTCGCGCAGGATGGTGAAGTTGCGGATCTGGCGATAGTGAGGGAGATCGGGATTCACGGCGTCGAGGGCGGATTGTACCGTGGCTGGTTCGACAGGGCCGGTGACTAGAGCGCAGAGATAACCGCGGCCGTTGCCGACTACGACGATGTGCTGGGCGCTGGGGAGAAGCTGGGCGAGTTTGTCTTCGATGGGCTCGGGAGGAACTTTGTGGCCCGAATTCAGAATGATCAGATTCTTGACGCGACCGACGATGCGCCAGTTGCCGTGGGCGTTTTTTTTGCCTTGGTCGCCGGTATGGAACCAGCCGTCCTGCAGGACGCGGGCGGTTTCTTCCTGGCGATTCCAATAGCCGGGGAAAACGTTGGGGCCGCGGACCAGGATTTCCTCGTTTTCGGCAACTTTCATTTCGATTCCATTAATGGTGGGGCCGACGTGCCCGGTGTCTACGGTGCCACTGGGATCGTCCATGGTGCAGATGCCGGTGGTTTCGGTGAGTCCGTAGACTTGCAGAACACGGACACCGAGCATGAGGAAGAAATTTTGTGTTTCCGGGGCGAGCGGAGCGGAGCCGCAGATCAGGGCGCGGAGATGGGGGCCGAAGCGGTCTTTGATTTTGCTGAAGATGAGTTTGCGGCCCAGGACTCGCCAGAGGCCGTCGAGAACATGCGTATCGGATCGGGCGGCGGCGGTGTTTGGGGCGGAAGGGGACGCGCTTAAGCGCGCCCCTACATTTTCGGCTTGCTGGCGCTGTGATGCGTCGCGGGCTTTGGCGTAAAGCAAGCGGATCACGGCGGGACGTTTCGCGATGGCGTCGTCGACGCCGCGACGCACGCGTTCGAGCAGTGTGGGTACGTTCAGGAAATAGTGCGGGGCGGAGAGGCGAATCTCGTCGGCGAGCTTGTTGAGATCGGTGGAGAGGGTGACGACGCTTTCGCGCGAGAGGAAGGAGAGCGTGGCGATCCAAGAGGCGGCGAAATTGAGAGGGAGATAGTGAAAGATGCTGTCGGGGCCTTGCGAGTCGCGCATGAGTTGATCGAGGCGCTCGGTGGTGCGAGAAAGCATGAAGGAGACGTTGCCGGTGTGGAGGCAGACGCCCTTGGGTTCGCCGGAAGTTCCGGAAGTGTAGACGATGGTAGCGAGATCGGAGTCGCGGCGGGGATTCGACGGGGTAGGGGATACGTCCGCCAATGAGGCCGCCTGCGGCAGAAGGTCTTCGAAGGTGCCTTGCGGAGGTTGCGCGGCGGAGCCGGCGGGCCACGCTTGGGTTACAGCATCGCCTAAGGATTTGTCGCCGACGATCAGCAGGCTGGGCTGGCAATCTTGCATGACCGCGACGAGTTCGGCGGGGGCCTGGCGCGAATAGAGCGGGACGACGATCAGGCCCTCGGCCATCAGCGCCAGATCGATGGCGATCCAGCGGACGGAATTGGGGGCGAGGATCGCGCAGCGGTCGCCGGGCTGGAGGTTGAGACGGCGGAGGGACTCGCGAGCGACTTGGATTTGGGAGAGGAGTTGAGCGCCGGTTACGTTTGTGAATTGGTCGCCGCGGATTTCGCGCAGGACGATGCGGGTGGAACCGCGGTGCAGTTGGGCGAAGAGGTTTTCCAGGAAATTGGGCATGGAGTTTTGGGAGTTGAGCGATGGGTATTATGAATTGTGGTGGTCAGGCAATGCAATTGGAGGTAGGGATCGTCGGTGAGTTTCCGGCAATGCGGCTTACCAACTTGCCGTAATTTATCAGGGGGCGGGGGAAGCGTGACAGCCTATGAATTCAGCGGCATGGAAGAGTATCCGTTTCGCCAACCGGATCGCGGCCGTGTGAATCCCGCGATGGTTACCAGGACCAGGAAACTTCCCGCCCAGACTTCCAATAGCTTCACATTGTTCGCCGTTCGCGGCACGCGGAACACCATGTCGGTCGCCGCCATGACTACTTTCGAATGGTTCGCGGGATCGTAGCGCACGACGATGGGCGTTCCTTGGGGATGCTGATCCACCCACTCTTGGAGCGGCCCACTCCGGCTGAGCGGGTATCGCCAGATCGAAAAGACGGTCGTCACATTCTGCTCAGGGCCTACTGCGTAGCTCAAGCGGCAACGGATGTAGTACTTGTTTCGCTGGCCGGTGCTCGTCTGCGTCAGGCTGCATCTGTCAATGCGCGCCGCTACCTCCGGCCATCGTGCCTGGGCCTGGTCCTGCCAGGCTTGCGCCGCCGTTGCCACTGCCGCGAAGATCGTACACAGCCCTGAAAGGGCGACCAGCGCCACCAATCCCAGCCACACCAATTGACTCTTTGGCGCCGTTGCAGTGGTCATCTCTGGTCCTAGGAAGCCTGCACTCATGGTGCATGTGCATTTCAGACCGGTGCAAGGCTTCTGAATTTGAGGACGCCGAATTGATCACGTGCAGTGCAAGAGCGCGGCGCCCCAGGACAATTTCTCCCGGAAAAGGATGTGCTGGGCGGTTTTGATCTTGCCGAGATGGGGCGCAGCAGTGCGGCGCCCCTACAAATTCGTGTGGGGTCGGATGGCTAGCGAGCGGAGGAGCCTACTGCGGAGTGCTGTCGTGAGGCTGCGGGCGCGGATTGGTCGTAGCGATTGGCTAGATCGAGCAGGGTGGGGCTTAGCGGCGGGAGGTAGTCTTCCCAGGAGAGGACCCCGGAGCGCAGGGGGAATTCGGGGTAAGTATGGCGGACGGCGTCTTCGAGGATGGTGCCCATGCGGGCCATTACTTTGAGATTGCGGACAACCGTGGTGCCGATGCCCTCGCGGACGGAGTCTGCTTCGGCGACCAGGGTTTCCATGATTTGCAGGAGCTTGGGCTCGAGGTTGGGGTCTTCTACCGTGAGGAAGAGATGTTGATGGCCGCGCTCGCGCATGAGGTTGCGGATGCGTTCGTCCATAGTGACGCCTGCGGAGGCAACCAGGCTGGGCATGCAGGTGACGATGCCGTGATAGCGCGAAGAAACCATGTAGGAGCCGAGGCGCAGGAGCGAGACGAGCTGGAACATGTCGTAGTCGTCGGAGGTGAAGATCGGCGTGTTGGGCAGAAACTCCAGCATGGAGCGGCAGGCGGCGGCATCGAGGCGTTCCATGGCGACGAGAATCGGAAATACCTTATGACGTTGACAGAAAGCGGCAGCTGCCTTGCCGAATCCGGAAATGTAGTGGCGATATTTTCTGTCGACTTCCGGGCCCGACTCGTGGAAATAGACGGTTCGGTACTGGCTTTCTTTGTAGGCGCCGGTGGTGAGGCGCGCCAGGTATTTTGCGATGGAGGCTTTTACGGGCCAGACGAAGGGATGGATCGGGCAGAGCACGAGAATTGGTGTTTTTTCGTCCCAACCTGCTTCGCGCAGCGTTTTGCGGGCGTATTCGGGCGGATTGGGTTCGAAGGTCCAGGCGGTGTCGGTGCCAAGTTCGGTGGGAATGCCAAGCTTGCGAAGAAGGGTTTGTGATTCGACGTTGCGAGTGATGACCAGCGAATCGTGAACGTAACGCTCGCACATGTTCTGGATGAGTGGATCCATGTGGCCGGCTTCGCCGCCGTACCCGAGCGAGAGTTTGTTCTCCGCGGAAGCCAAGCCGAGGGAACCAATCATCATGGTGGAGAGCGCGTTCGCGAATTTGCTCTTGAACATGGAGCCTTCGCAGGCGATTACGCCGTGATTCTGGTGCACCTCGCGGAAGAGGACGGGCGGAAAAGCATCGGGAAGATGAATCTGACGGGTGCCCTCGAAATAGCCGCGAGAGCGGTCGAAGTCGAATGACAGTACGCTAAAGTCCACGTTGTTCGCGCCGAGGACGTGCCGGACCTGGCGCAGCATTTCCTGCACGCGCACGTCGGAGCCGGTGTTGCGCGTTCCGTTGTAGCCTGCGAAAAAGAGGCGGAGTTTTTCGCCGGGAGTCCAGCGGCGGCCTAGGCCAAACATCCAGCCGAAGCGGCGAATCTCGATGAGCGCGCTGACCCAGGCGACGAGAAGAAAGTCGGTCATGCGTGGGCGCTCCCGGCAACGACGGTTTTTTCGGAGACGGGGACCGAGGAGGGCCAGGGCTTGGCGGGGTAACGGAATTTATTTTCGCGGCTGAACTTCAGGAGAGGATAGGCGTAAGTCGTAAACTTTGCGGGAGCTTCGCCGAGCTCGGCCACGACGCGGGAGTTGTCGAAGACGGTGTTCCAGTCGAGATACGGCCAGAAAACTTTCAGGAGGGATGCGCCGCGGCCGATGGAGCCGTCGCCGTGAGCCAGGCGATTGACGGTGGCCGAGAATGGCCGGCCCAGGGAAGGCAAGTAATTCGGACGGCGCGATCCTCCCGCGGCAGCGAGCGCCGTAGTGATCTCGCGATAAGTCTGCGAACCTTCGCCAGCGGACAAATGGTAGATGCCGTGGGCGGGCTCGGATTTCTGGTGAATGGTCACGATGGCGTTACCGACATAGTTCGCGGGCACGATGTCGATTCTATCGTCAGGGCGAAGGGGAAGGACTGGGAGGCGTGCAAGAACATCGAATGCCTGGACCATGTCGAATTGTGAAGTTTCGGGGCGGCGACTGTCGCCCATGACGATGGCGGGGCGAAAAATTGTGCGCGGAACATCGGGTAGGAGCTGATTAAGCATGTGCTCGCCGAATTTTTTGGTGCGGGCGTAGGGATCGTAGTCGGAGCGCGACCAATCGATGGCGGCGTCTTCGGTCACGACCTCGTTTTGGCGCTTGCCGGCGACCGCGACCGTCGAGACGTGGGAATAGCGAAGGACGCCGTTGCGATTTTGGGCGCGGCGGGCCAACTGGATCACTTCCAGGCCGCCGCGAAGATTCACGTTGAGGCATTGTTTTTCGGATTTGCGATTCAGCGAGGCGGCGCAGTGAATCAGCGAGTGCGTGGTATCGACAAGCGTGTGATATTCGTCGTCGGAAAGGCCAAAACGCTCGGTGGTGAGTTCTCCGCGAAAAATGGTGATGCGCGAGTTGAGATACTCGAGAAATTCGGGGAACGCCAGATGCAACTGCAGCGACTGCCACAAACGCTCGCGCGCTTCGCGATCGGATTTTGCGCGCACCAGGAGATTGAGCGGATCGCGGTGCCCGGTCAGCAGACCTGCGACCAGGTAGCTGCCGAGATAGCCCGTGCCGCCGGTTACGAAGATCGCCATAGGGGGTCGGACGGCGGCGCGGAGCCGCCGACAACGGATGCGCGAGCGGCGGTTTGGGTGGACCAATCCATCTCGCGTGGAGTCCGCGATTCGAGCGGGCGGCCTTCCATCAGCGGATAGCACCAGCGGCGCAGCGCGGGAATGTGGATGTTGATCCAGTAGTTCCACCAGTCGATCGATTCGGGGTCGAATTCGAAGAGGGGGCGCTCATCGGGCGGAAGCGCCGCGGATAGAAGGCGGGCGTTTTCGCATTCGAAGACATGCTCGTTGTGAAGAATGAACGGCTCGTAGAGTTCGATGAGCTTTTCGGCGCGGCCCAAGTCGCGTTCTTGCCTGGCGAGAGGGGCCTTCTTCATGTGCAGCGTAACGGCAGCGCGATTGATGCGGGATACAACTGCTTTTTGCATGGGAATCGACATGCGCTCGTAACGCTGCTTGGAAACGGGGATGGTCTCGAATTTCAGCTTCAGCCAGTGTTCGATGCCAGGCTGGCGGCGGTAATACTTGCGGTGGGCCAGGCCGGTCAGCTCGATGCTGCGGCCCATATTCACAGGATTGATGGCAGAGGTTGCGAGCTGATACATCCTGGCGTTCTTGCGCGCGATTACGGCGGCGGCGATCAGGGTCATGCCGCGGCACACCATGTCCACCGGGATGACGTCGAGGCACTTGCGTTCGTTGGTCGGGAGCTGACGGAAGTTCGTGCCTAGCAAATAGGATAGCGGGCCGGAGGTGTTGATGCCTTCGTTCCAGCCCGCGAAGGGAGAGCGCGTGGAGCTTTCGACGATTGACGGTCGAACGATGGCGATGGGCAGGCCGCGGCCGCGGCGCGAGAGCATGGATTCGCCGAGGCTTTTCGTGAACGTGTAAATATTGGGCCAGCCGAGATGTTTTGCGCGGCGCATACCCGCGCGGACGAGGCGATTGCGCGACCAACGGACACGATTGCGTTTCAACACGCCGTCCAACTCCACCGCAGGAACGGCAGACTCGTCTCCGCCGCGGCCCAGTGCCTGGCGGCGAAGAGCTTTGGTCAGCTCGGGGCTTTGCGAGCGGTCTTCGACGTTGCGAATCATCTCGCGCAAGGAATCGATTTCACGGTCGGCATCGAAATCGGGATCTTTCGCGGGATTGTAGTTGTCGTGGAGTTCTTCATCGACGCGGCCGTCACGCATGCCCACGACGTAACAGGTGGAGAGATGCATCAGCCCGGCGTGATCGCACTTCTTGAGAAAATCGAGCAGATGAAGAGTGGAATCGACATTGGAGGCGAGAGCTTCACGAAGGTCGGGATTGAAATCGGTGAGGCCGGCGCTGTTGACGATCAAGTCGAGCGATTTCGCCAGCCGCGTTTGCGTAGCTTGATCCATGCCAAGGCCGGGCTGGCTGACGTCGCCTTCGACGACCTCGACTTTCTCTTTCAGGAATGCTCCGAGGCGGTGGCCGAGGCGCTCTTGAAGGCCATCGAAGGTGGGCGATTCCTCGACGATTTTTTCGAAGCGCCGCTGGGCCGAGGTGGTGCGATTGCGGCGGATCAGCAAGGTGATCTTACCGATGTTGGGAAGATTTTCGAGGAGGTCGACCAGCCAGACCTTGCCGATGAAACCAGTCACTCCCACCAGCAGGATGTGACGATTGGCGAGCGTTTCGCGAACGGAGAGGCGATCGACGCGCGGGACATCGCCCAGAGCCGCCACGGCTCGGCCGGTTAGAGCGGCGGGATGCGCGCTGGATTGCAGAGCGGATTGGAGGCGTTCCGGCGTTTTCGACCAGCCCAACTGGCGCAGTAGCTTCTCTTCGGGAACTCGGCCGTCGAGGGAGCCGCCAGCGATCCAGGCAAATGGTCCGCGAGGGCGTACGATCGGGCTCAACAAACGCCCAGTGGCATGGCCGTCACGAAACTCCAGGCGATTCGAAATGAACGACTCAATGCCGAAATGGCTGGCCAGCGGACGGAGGATATGGTCGAGGAGTTGACCCACCAGAACGATGCGCTCGCCGCTGCGAACGGCTTCCAAAAGCTTTTCGGTGGCTTCCGGCCGAAGCGCGGGCTTCAGGACGTAGTGAAAATACTCTTCGCCCAGGAGATCAAGGCGGTCCTGGCTGACGCCGCGCAGCAGCGTGTGCAGAGATCGCGTGGCAAAGGTGCGGCTTGCGGTGTAAGCGAAGGGTCGCGACAGCGCCATGAGCGCCATACCGGCACGTCGAGCCCAACGCTCCGCAAAACTTTGCGCGTTCCAGGTGAAAAAGCCGACCGGGCGCATCGCCCCCACTTCGAGAAGAGAACCCTCGACGCGCCAATAGGTTCGACGGCGCGAATCCTGGGGCGTCGAAGCACGGCGCACCGAAACACTCGTCGAATTGGACAGGCGATCACTCATGACAGTGAACAACTGGCTCAAGAATGAGCCAGAACGCGAAAATCTCCAATCTAGCGCGATCGGTGTTGCGGCCCACCCTACCCTGGATGACCTGGGACGATTTCTCGGCCATGAACCGCTCTGGCATCACAGCCTGGCGCCGGCCACAATGCGCGGTCATTGCTTGAGAAAGTGTAAAATTAGCATTATCAGCGGGTTCCCGCAAGCGATGGGAAGAGGGCATGATCGAGACCGAACGGCTTTTGCTGCGACGTTGGGAAGAAGGCGATCGCGAACCCTTTGCGCAGTTGAATGCCGACGCGCGAGTCATGGAATTTTTGCCACAGCGCCTCTCCGCCACGGAGAGCGATCGCATGGTCGACCGTATCCAAGAGCATCTTCGCAAGCACGGATTTGGCCTGTTTGCCGCCGAACTTCGGCGGGAAAGGCGATTTATTGGCTACGTAGGGTTGCACGTCCCGGGATTTCAAGCGCATTTCACACCGTGCGTCGAAATTGGATGGAGGCTGGCGGCGGAGTATTGGGGCCGCGGACTGGCGACGGAAGGCGCAAAGGCGGTTGTGCGCTACGCGTTCGACGCGCTGGGACTCGACAGCCTGGTGTCGTTCACCGTTCCTGCCAATGTCAGATCGATACGTTTGATGGAAAAAATCGGGATGAGCCGGGACCCGGCTGAGGATTTCGATCATCCGCATCTGCCGGAAGGCCACGAGCTACGCCGGCACGTTTTGTACCGCCTGCGCAGGCTTCAGAGGCACGAAGATTAGGGTCTGAGAATTCAGGAATTCGTTATTTAAAAGATGCCTCTTGCCGAGGGACAGGCAGAAACTCTTGTCCCTCGACGTTGGAAGCGAACGCGGTTACTTCTTCGCGGCTGTGGCTTTTGCGGCGGCGTCGGCGTACTTCTTCGTGAAACGTTCGACGCGGCCTGCCGTATCGATCAGCTTCTGTTTGCCGGTGAAGAAAGGGTGGCAATTCGAGCAGATTTCGACGCGCAGCATGTCACCTTTGATGGTCGAGCGCGTGGGAAACGTGTTGCCGCAGGCGCAGTGTACGGTTACTTGATGATAGTCGGGGTGAATACCGGGTTTCATGGGGCTCCAGTCTTTCGCGTCCGGTCTGCACGGCTTCCCGGGTTAGGGCACTACAGCCGCGTCGCTAGGTCGCGAGACAATCGTTAATTATACGGAAAAAGGGCGGAATCTCCAAACGAGATGCCGCCATCGATTAGATGGCGAATTCTCAGTTGGGATGCTATTTCTCGGGATCCAAACGCTCCCGGCCTGAATCGCTTATGAGAAATGCCAGCGGGTAGCGGATTCAACGAAGTTTTCGGCGTGCTCGTCCTGGCCGAAGGCGAGATCGGGCTGGACACGAAAGATGCAACCGCCGCTGGATTCGAGCAAGGGCAGGATTTCGCCGCCGTACTTGCGATCGTAGGTTCCAGCGATCTGCTTCCAGACGGCGCGATCTCTGATTTCTTGCGCGGTGCCCTCGATGATCACCGCCTCGTCGGCTTTTTCGGTAGCGACAACGCAATGAGGATCTGCGGCAATGTTCTTCGCTTTGCGCGTGCGCGGCCCGGTGCTAAACCAAAAAGCACTTTCCCACCAGATCCCCCAGATCACCATGAGATGCGGGCGCCCTCCGGGACGCGCAGTGGAGATCCAATAGTTATGGGATTTTTCGAGACGCTCTAAAGCCCAGGACCAAGGTTTGAGCCCGGAAGTGGCATCCGGCGGATTTTGCAGCGCGTCGGGCCAATACGGGCGGCTTGCCTTTGGTTCGCTCATGGCGCTTCCTTCTTAGCTTCGTGTTGCGTTGAATTCTAACAAAATTTAAGCAGCAAGGTGCGATGCGCGCCGATTTCATTGGCAGAACGCCTCACGCAGAACCGTGAAGGCTCGGTTGAAAGCAAATTCCAATCAGGATTGGTGAGCGAAGAGCTCTCAGGAAACGAAGGCGCAGCCGATGCGATACCCGCCCTGCTTGGTTTGCTGCGACCAGACCGGCTTCAGACTCACGCGCACCGGCGGGAGAATGGGCACGTGTAGGATGGCGAGAATGTTTTCCGGAAGTTTCTCCGGTTTGTCGAGCTCGATGGCGACACCGCCAAACCCGAGATCAACGACGCGAGCGCGACGCGTATTTTGTTCGCCGAGCATCGCGTACGCGTTCGTGCCGGTCATCGATACACGCTCGGCTTTGCGCTGCATGGCGTAGACGCGCTGCGCAGACGGCGCGGCAGGCGTAGTGGGGGGCTGGCTGGAAGTAATTTCGGCGGCGCTGGCCGACGCGGCTGCCGCCATCGTGGACTCCTGTTTTTCCGGCGGGCGGTGAGACTCAATGGAAATCGGCTTCGGAGCGGCTTGCTGGCGCTCGGTTGGCGGCGCCGTTGCGGCCGCTGGTTCAGCAGGTGCAGCCGGTGCTGCTGTCGCCGTGGTCGTCGCGGGCCCGAGAGCGGGAGAGGGCGCGACCGCGGTTCCCCCGTTGCCTAGCTTGCGATGGTTTGCGTGCTTCAGGCGATAGAGCCGTTCGTCGGCAACGCGAATCAACTGGTCAGCTTGTTCGCCATCCTGTGGGAAGGTAGCCACGCCGTGGTCCATGCTTACATTGACGCTCAGCGGGAGAGATTGCAGTGTCTCGGCGAAAACGGTTTCGATACGGCGGCTGAGGCCGAGCGCCTGTTCGGCGTCCGTCTGGGGCAACAGCACGGCGAATTCATCGCCACCGATGCGAAACGCGGAGTCCGACGTGCGCAGCGCTTTTTTCAGCGTGGTCGCGGCGGCACGCAATACTTCGTCGCCTCGCGGATGACCGTGCTTGTCGTTCACTTCCTTGAAGCGATGCAAATCCAGCATCACCAGGCCAAGTGGCAATCCATAGCGGCGAGCGCGATTCAGTTCCTTTTCGAATCCTTCGCCGAAAAGACGGCGGTTATAAAGTCCGGTGAGCGGATCGGTGACGGCATTCAACTGCAGGACTTTCAACTCGTCGTACTCAAGAACGATGGGAACGCGGAACAAACCAGCCGAGGTAAGCACGTCCATGAGCGCGGTCTTCAGCGCCACTTGCCGGCCAAGATGGTCGGTCAGTTCGCGCCGGCGCGTAAGCATCTCGTCCCAAAGCTGGATGCATTGGCCTTCACGCAAATCGAGATGTGTGATTGCGCGAATGTATCGTTGCAGGAATTGTCCGCGTGCAGAGACGTCCAGGCCGTCGAGCGTATCGGCCAAGAGATCGAGGTACGAGTCCTCGATTGGCAAACGGGTGGGGGCGCCGCCAGGATTGGGCATACTAAATGGACACCTAAACTGCCGGTCCCCGCGGGTAGGGGAGCGAAGCAACTAGCTTGTATACCGGGAGCAAGTTTGAGTCCATCCGTATTTCGGAGTAGAAAAGGGCTGGGAGCAGGGGATGGCCGGTGCAGCCACTATCCTATTGCAAGTAAATGGGATAAAGGCTGGCCACCCACGGAAAAGTTATGCCGTCGTCCTCGGATCGCGGTCAATCGAGCCATCCTGACGATAACCGTCGGGAAACGGCATAAATTTACTCAAGTGGCCTGAGAAATTCCAACCCGAACAGTCGCATATCTCCGATTATTTCCTGGCGTAGTACTTTCGCCGCGATGGGAGGCGTCTCGTTCGGCACAAGACTCGAAGAAGCGGGGGAGGGGGCGGGAACGGTCATGTAAACGACTTGGTCGGCTCGCAGAATGTGAGTTGACGTGATACACGCGCCTGCAGAGCCGATATTTAGCGTCTTGGTCAGCTCAATGAATTCCACGCCCGACGCATCGGAGCCCCGCAAGAACACCGGCACCTGAAGCCGAATTCGAGGCGAGCGGCGCCGTTGAGTCTGATCCAAGTGCTGCCCTTCCTTAAGATCCTCGGTTCTCACTCGGTGGCCCCATAGTACTAGTGAACTAGTACGAGAATACCGGGGAATTAAGCAGATTCGATGCCAGATGTCGTAAGCTGCACCTATTCGTAACTTATATCAAATCATCGAGTTAACTCGATTCAACACTGCACCCTTTCGGTTGAGTGGGTACCAAGCAGACCAGTATGGCGACTTGATTTCCTCAATTGTGCAAATGGACTGCTTGGAACGCATTTACCATTGACAGGCTGAGAAGCGCTCTGCGACGATGGCGACGCGCCAATAGGGAAAATTTTTTCCCATCGGCGGGGAACGGGAAGGGCCGATGAGTGGAAGCGTGGTCACGTCTTCTCTATCTGATTCTCTACCTGAGCCACAGGCCCACGGTGACGTGTCCCTGGGGCTGGTCACTCGGCTTCTCGATACCTTCGATAAGTCACTGTTGGTTTCGGAGCGCAGTGGACGAATTTTGATGGTTAGTTCGATAGCGCGAAAGTGCCTGGACTCGCTGCAGCTGGGCGAAGTCAGCCGGCTGAATCTGTTCAGCGATCTTTTGGAGGTAGATCCGAAACGAATTTTTGCGGACATTGAAAGTGGCCAGCACGAAGTGAAACTGGACTTGTCTCGCGGTGAGAAAAGAACCCGCGCTAGCATTAAATGGGTCCCCGAGCCGGACTGGCTAGTCGTTGAATTTGAGGTGCCCGCCGGAACGCAGGCCGCAGCCGCGCCCGATCCAGCCACGCAGATTACCGTTCAGGAATTGCTGCAAGAACGCGAAATCACCTATCGAAATCTCCTGGCCGCCTATTTGAAATTGCAGGAAGTCAACCGGCAGAAGACGGTGTTCCTGGCCTCTGCCGCGCACGAATTGAAGACGCCGCTCGCCGTCATCAAGGGCTATTACGATCTGCTGCTTACCAGCTCGCTTGGGCGCCTGTCGGAAAAGCAGCGCGACATTCTGGAAGAGTCCAAAGAAAGCTGCGAAAGGCTTGTCCGCCTGGTCTCGATGTTCCTGAACTATTCGGCGCTGGAGAGCGGAAAGCTGGTTTTGCAGCTGCGCGAAAACGACTTGCGCGATTGCCTCGATGAACTCTCCAAACGGTGGCTGGAAGCCTTCCAGCGCAAAGGCGTGCGATTGGACGCGGCGTTCGATCCCTCGATTCCAAACTTTCGCTTCGATTATCAGAAGGTGCAGCAAGCAGCCGCGAATCTTCTGGACAACGCGTTGAAGCATACGCCCACAGGCGGCTGCGTCACGCTGCGCGCGCTTCCTCACTTTTGGGAGCGCCGAGTCTCCGAGGCTTCTCCCTCACAGGAGCGCCGGCGTTTCCGTTTGCCCCGCCCGAACAGCGTGGAAGTATCGGTCGCGGACAGCGGCCCGGGAATCGCGGCGGAGCACCATCAGGAAATTTTCGAGGACTTCGTTCGCGTGGATCGCAACACCACCGGAATGGGGCTGGGCCTGGCGATCGCCAAACGCCTGGTGCAGGCGCATCGCGGAAAAATCTGGGTAGAAAGCGAAGCCGCCAATGGGAGCAAATTCACGTTTCTATTGCCCATGGACCAGACCTAGTTCGAGCGGAATTCATTTTAGTTATCGGAAATCGTTGGAGTTGATACGCAAAGGGAGAAGTCAATGGCCGTAAAAGAAAAGATTCTTGTCGTCGATGATGAGCCGAGTATCCGCAAATATCTGCAGACGCTCCTGGAGGTGGACGGCTTCGATGTCGAGACCGTCGGCTCCGGCAAGGAAGTCATCAGCAAGGTTAGCGATGGCGAGCGGCCGGACCTGATCATCCTGGATGTGCTGATGCCCGAAATGAACGGTATCGACACGCTGAAAGAACTCCTGCAGCTCGACCGCAGTCTGAACATCATCATGCTGAGCTGCTCGAATGAGGTTGGCACCGTCGTGGAAGCGATCCGCATCGGCGCGCACGACTATTTGACCAAGCCCTTCGAAAAGAGCGACCTCGACGCGGCCATGCTGAAGTCTCGCCAGAAAAAGCACATGACACAGGAGAATCAGGCGCTCCGCGATTATTGCGATCAGGTGACCGAGGATCTGAGTTTCCTGGCCGCCAGCCCGCAGATGGTGCGCATCCGCCAGCAGATTTTGCAGATCGCCCCCGTCGATGTGCCGGTATTTATTTGCGGCGAGAGCGGCGTCGGAAAAGAAGTCGTGGCGCGCATGATTCACCTGCGCTCCAAGCGCCGTAATCAGGCCTTCATCAAAGTGAATTGCGCGGCGCTGCCCGGCGAACTCCTCGAATCCGAGTTGTTTGGCTTCGAGCAGGGCGCTTTCACCGGAGCGGTTCGCGCCAAGCCCGGCAAATTTGAACTTGCCAACAAGGGAACGATCTTCCTCGACGAAATCGCGGAAATGAGTACGCACCTGCAAGCCAAGCTGCTGCACGTGTTGCAGGATCATCAGTATTCGCGCCTCGGCGGCCGTCACATGGTGGAGACCGACGTGCGCGTCCTTGCCGCTACCAACGTGGATGTGCAGGACGCCATGAAAACGGGTCGCTTCCGCGAGGATCTGTACTATCGCTTGAATGTCCTCTCTATTCTCGTTCCGCCGCTGCGCGAACGCGCGACGGAGATCCCCCTGCTCTTCCGGCACTTCCTCGATAAGTACAGCGAGAAGTTCGGAAAGCCGGCGACGAATCCGTCCAAACATCTCCTGGATGCCGCCGCGAACTACCCGTGGCCCGGCAATCTACGCGAACTCGAAAATTTCGTGAAGCGCTATGTGATCCTCGAAGATGACGAGGGCAGCTTGCGGGAACTGATCGAAATGTCCTCCGCGCGTCAGCGCACCTCGCCTCGCCAAGAGGCGACCATCCCTCGCGAACAGGGCCTGAAGGCGCTGGTTCGCGGGCTGAAAGACGAAGCGGAAATGGAAGCGATTGCCGACGCGCTGGAAAAGACGCGTTGGTGCCGCAAAGACGCCGCGAAGATGCTGGGCATCAGCTACAAAGCGCTGCTCTATAAAATGCGGCAGTTCAACCTGGATACTCCGCGCACTCGGCGCTCGGCGGCTGCCCCCGCGGTCGAAGAGCCAACTCCGGTGGGTGCGATTCGCAACGAGTAATCGAACCGGACTTCACAACTTCCCCAGCTATGCGCTTCCGATAGTGGAAGCCATATTGGCCCCGGTCCAGGCAAATTCAGCGATCGGACCGCTGAATTTCAGGGCCAAGCGCGCCGTAAATTTTTTCGTGGCGTGAAACAAATGTTTCCTGTATTGTCACCCGAACCGGAAATGACAAAGAACTCGATTGACCCTCTTGGTGCGTCCAGCCCAGGATTTTCCCGAGTACTGGACCATCTCGGCATCCAGGTCATCCGGACACGGTTGGGCCGCGAGGACAAGCGAACTTCGGCGAAAGGGGCGCGGCGCGTAGCTATCGGCCGCGGGCAGAGTGGAGGATGAGCATAATGACGGAACGTCGCACTGCTCGACGCTATGATTTATCGTTGCCGGTGATCATTCGGGTTCCGGCAGAACGCGTAGCCGACACGCAAAAGGGCAAAACCCGCGACATCTCCACGCGCGGCCTTTACTTCGTTCTCGACCAGGATCTCGAGGCGGGCTCCGAGTTGGACATCACCCTGACGCTTCCCGCGGAAATCACCCATGGATCCGAGGTCTTCGTTCGCGCCTTGGGCAAAATCGTGCGCGTGGAACGCCGCATGGAGGATGGCAGCGCACGGATGGGCGTAGCTGCGGTAATCGAACGCTACGACATCATTCGCGGAGAAAACGGCAGAGCGTAAGCCCTCACTTCGTCGTCGCATTTTGATATTTGCCTCTTCTTCCGCCAGCACCTCCTTCCACGAGGGTAAACAAGGCAAGAGTTTGCCGTTTAGAGAGACATTTTTCCGCCGCTAGCAGGCGCTGCCGCAGCCTTTCCCGCTGACCTGTCCCTTAGTTCTATAACTGTACCAACGGCCAGTAAGTTCCAGCCTCAGAATGAGTTAAAACTCCAAAGCGCGGATCTCTGGGTGGCAGGTGTCGCGGGCCAGTCCGGCGGGGCTTTGGTTCTACGTGTGCAAGTACCAGCGGTACGAACTCAAGTCCTATCGGGGGGAAGTGGAAATGCCGGTCTCTGGAATAGCCAGCGCAAAAGCGGTTCCGAAGGCGAGCATCCTGCCTTCCGACGAAATCATTTTTGGCCGTTCCGCAGCCATGCAGCCCATTCGGCAAATGGTGGGCAAAATCCTCGCCACCGACCTGCCCGTTCTAATCCAAGGTGAGAATGGGACCGGGAAAGGCCTCCTGGCTCAGTACATTCATTCGCGCTCAAAATTCGCCTCGGGGGCGTGCGTCAAGGTCAATTGCGCGGCCATCCCGGGAACTCTGCTGGAAAGCGAGTTGTTCGGTTACGAGAAGGGCGCCTTCACCGACGCCCATGCATCGAAGCCGGGTTACGTCGAAATGGCCGACAACGGCACCTTGTTCCTGGACGAGATTTCCGACCTCGATATGGGCCTTCAGGCGAAGACTTTGCAACTCCTGCAGGATGGGCATTACAACCGTATCGGCGACAATCAGGAAAGACGAGTCAATACCCGGGTGATCTGCGCGACTAACCGCAAGCTTGAAGATGAGATTGCCGCGGGTCGTTTTCGGCAGGACCTCTTCTACCGCATCAACGTCGTGACCCTCAACTTGCCCCCGTTGCGGGAACGCCGCGAAGACATCCCCGGTTTGGCAAATTATTTTCTCGAGCAGTTGAATGTGCGATTCGAACGCGAGGCGCCCCCTTTTACCGAAGATGTCATGGAGGCCTTTGCTCACAAGGAATGGCGGGGAAACATACGCGAACTGGAAAACGTGGTCGCTCGCTACGCGATCATGGGTGCCCTCGACGGTATCGCTGCGGAGCCCAGGCTGAAGCGGCCTTCTAACCCGACGAAGCTCTCCGTAGACGGCACCGTTTCGCTGAAGCATATCGCCAAGCAGGCTGTCCGGGAGATGGAAAGCAACGTGATTCTCCAGGTTCTGCGTGAAAACAAATGGAACCGCCGCAAGGCGGCCAACGTGTTGAACATCAGCTACCGGGCGCTCATTTACAAGATTCAAGAGGCTGGCTTGGCACAAAGGCACCACAGAAAGGCGGTCCCGGCCCCTGTCGATCCGGCGCAGGCCACGGGATTGCCTGAATAGTTCGATTTTACACAGGGCCCCAGATGTCTCTTCTCCATACCTTTCTGCATCAAACTAAAAGGGATACTGCACTAGGGACTGGACGGATGTGTGAAATGCTTTTCCGTTGCCATCGCGGACGTCCTCTCCGCGGTGCTTTTGGCTCGCGTCGAGCTGGGATTTAAAGCCCGCCTTATGCGAGACTTAGAACTGACCCTAGTTGTTTATTTATGATTAGCGCTATGGTAAGAAACATGCTCATCTCTTGCCTGTATTAGTTTGCGCAGTCGCGGCTACAGACCCCGGGAGGAACGGTTTTGTATACGGCCTTTTACCAGTTAAAGGAAGAACCGTTTCGCCTCACACCCGATCCTAGATTTCTGCATTTAGCCGATCCCCACCGCACAGCCCTAAAAGTCCTTCTCCAAGGCGTTCTCCAGCGCAAGGGTTTCACAGTCGTCGCCGGGCCTGTGGGAACCGGTAAGACCACTTTGCTGCACACCGCGCTGCAAATCCTCACCGAAAAATCGGAAGGGCGCGGCCGGCTCGTCTCCGCATTCCTCGTGAACCCCACTCTCGCACCGGCGGAGCTCTTGGAAGCGGTGCTCGACGAATACGAAATCACTTGCACTGCCACCAGCAAGC